>JAGAQC010000001.1 GCA_017622925.1 Ruminococcus sp. | reverse complement strand
TCGATTTTGTCGGCATTTTCGTTTTGTCAATTCGCTTTTTGCACAAACTTTCAACTTGTTTTTGTGCATCATTTTCTTTGTTGCTTTTATTGATGTTATTTGCGGGGTAAATGCTAAAAAACCTTAAGTTGTTGGCATTGTCCCCCTGCACCCCCCCGCCAAAGGGGTG
Source organism: Ruminococcus sp. (assembly GCA_017622925.1). Classification (GTDB taxonomy): domain Bacteria; phylum Bacillota; class Clostridia; order Oscillospirales; family Ruminococcaceae; genus Ruminococcus. The sequence continues at coordinate 101,049 of JAGAQC010000001.1, read as the reverse complement.
ACCCCTTTGGAATCTCTGTTGTCGTGAATCGGGCTGTGGAAATCCCCGAATTAATTCGATATTGTTAGTCACATGATTTCCACAGTCCGATTCACGAGAATGGACGCCGAGAGTTACATCTTTGACAGAAAGTAAAGCGAAACAATATCTACTGTATAAGTATACTGTAAATCTTAAAATTGATTTTCGTACCCTAAGACAAAGTAATATATCCATATATTAAAAGGAGAAAAACACATGAGAAAGAATAATACACTGAAAAAAATGACAGCGGTCTTTTTGTGTACCGCTATGCTGTTTTCCGTTACAGGGTGCAGCGGCAAGACATCGGACTCGATCGGCAGCGATAATGATGAGACAGTTGCTTTGAATCTGCTGGAGATCAACAATGACTACTTCCGCAATTTCACTCAGGCGGTCAAAAACAGTAATCCTGATATGCCGCTGAATATAGAGTATTACAGTGGTCCAAATCCGACGGGCTACATCACTCAGGAGCTTGCAAGCAGCGATCCGCCAGATATTGTCTATTTCAGCAATATTCCCTCAGAAGGGTTTCAGAAAAAATACCTGTTGGATATTTCAAGATATGATTTTTTGCAGAATTACAACATCTCTATGGTAAATCAGCGTGACGTTGACGGCGCTTTGTACTTATTGCCTGCAAATTACTCGATAATGTCCATGATGTACAACAAAACGCTGTTTAACGAACACGGCTGGAAAGTCCCCGAAACTCATAGCGAGCTGATTTCCCTTTGCAAGCAGATACGTGAGGAGGAACCCGAACTTATCCCGATCACCCACGCCGGCTCTATGGCGGGCACTTATTGGCGAATGCTCGGCGCTATGGCACAGTGCGGTTTTCTTGGTACACAGGAAGGTATGCTTTGGCAGGAAAAATATATCGCAGGCGAAGCCTCCTTTGAAGAAGGCTTCGGCGATGCTATAGACAAGCTTCAGGAGCTGATCGACGCAGACGCATTTGATATTGCGGACAAGGAAGCGAAAAACGACGATGTGACCGACAATATCATTAACCGTAAGGCGGCTATGTCATTTGTTATAGGCGGCTATGCTTACCTTGTGCCGAAGCTCAAGGAATGCCCTGACGAAATCGGCGGTTTTCCGTACTTAGGTGACACGCCTCAACAGCAATTCCTGAATGTCTCCTTAAATAATGTGGGTATCAGTAAGAGGCTCGGCGAGCCGGGCAACGAAAAACGGCTGGAGGCAGCCCTTAAAGTAATGGAACATCTCTCCACCGAAGCCGGACAGAACTCCATGCACGTGGCAGTTACAGATATTTCTCCGCTGGCAGGCAGCGTTCCCTCCGAGGAGTTTCCGCCTTATAAGGATGTATGGGACGTGTTCGGTTCGGGTTCGGCTGCGCCCTATATTGTTGAGGACTACGAGGACGTATGGGTAGATGCAGGTATGTTTATCAAGGATGAATTGTTCACCAGCGGCAGCCTTGACGGACTTTCCGAAAAAGCAGACGAGCTTCATAAATCGGCACTCAGCGAGAGCAGCACATCTGTCAGCGTAGCGGAAGTTCCCGAGAATATGACCCACGCCCAAACCGTTCAGATAATGGCTGATCTGCTGCTGAACGCAGGCGGCGATGTGGCTGTTGTCTCCGATGGCGGCGCAAAAGACGGAGTACCCAACAACAGCGGCATAAGCGGCAGGCTTTTCGCAGGTGAGTTGGATCATCAGAGTTACAGCACCTGCATTCCCGGAAACCACGGAAAAAACCTTGTAAAACTTACGCTTACGGGCGAGGAGCTGTTCAGCCTTATCGAAAACGGCAGAACTATGACTTTTAATGACAAAACCGCCGTATTCGATTACTATTGGTCGGGAATGGACGCTGTAATGGAAAACGGTAAAATTACCTCCGCAAAACTGTCGGACGGCAGAACCGTTGAGCCGAACGGCAAGTACACCGTGATAATCCCCGCTGCGGACTATGACGCGGAAGCGTACCCCAACGGAGAAGATACCGGCGCTGTTATACAGGCAGCTTTTCTCGAATATATGACGGGTAAAACACTTACCGCCCCCGACAAGCTTTGCAGATGATCAAAACTCCTCGGCACAGTTCCCCTGCGTAAAAAACCAAAAATGTTTTTTCCGTGAGAATCAATTTTAATATTTACAGTAAACTTATACAGAAGATTCTGTTCCCTTTATTTTCTGTCAAAGAGGTAACTCTTGGTGTCTATTATCGTGAATTGGTCTGTGGTAATAATGGAGACTAACAGTATCTGCTGATTTGGGGATTGCCACAGTCCAATTCACGACAACAGAGATTCCAAAGGGGTCACCCCTTTGGCAGGGGGTGCAGGGGGACGGCGTCCCCCTGCGTAAGTTTACCGTAAAACTTAAAAAATGTTTTTCGTGATTTTTTTCCAAAATCCCTTGACAAGCCCCGAAAAGTGTGGTATAATTAAATCACCTCTTTAGGGGTTTATTTTTATGTCCTTTAGAGGGAGGCAAACAACCTATCTTCGCCGATCTCATCGGTGAGGGAAGTAATTTTATCAGGAGGTGCCGATATGAGAGTAAAAATTACATTGGCATGCACAGAGTGCAAGCAGCGTAATTACGTTTCCAAGAAAAACAAGAAGAACGACCCCGACAGAATCGAAATGATGAAGCATTGCAAGTTCTGCCGCAAGCACACTCTTCACAAGGAAACAAAGTAATCGGAAGGAGTATTCTTATGGCTAAAAAAGACAAGGAAAATACAGCTTCCGAAGTGTCTGAGAAGAAAGACAAAAAAGAAAAAAAGTCCGAGAAAAAACAGCCCAATAAGGTTGCTAAATGGTTCAAGGACTTGAAGATCGAGTTCAAAAAGGTAGTATGGCCGACAAAGAAAACCGTTATCAACAACACAAGCGTTGTTCTTGCCGTTGTTGTTGCGTCCGCTGTTTTGGTCGGATTGCTCGACACAGGTTTCCTTAACCTGATGCGTCTTATCTACCAGCAGGGCTGATCTGCGGAAATCTGAAGGAGGATTTGTTATGTCAGAAGCAGCAAAGTGGTATGTTATCCACACTTATTCGGGCTACGAAAACAAGGTCGCTCAGAATATCGAAAAGGTTGTGGAAAACCGTAAGCTTCACGAGCTTATCCCAGAGGTCAGAGTTCCTACCGAAAGGGTTGTTGAAACTGTCAACGGCAAGGAAAAAGAATACGAGCGCAAGACCTTTCCGGGCTACGTTCTTATTAAAATGGTCGTTACCGATGATACATGGTATATCGTAAGAAATACCAGAGGCTGCACAGGCTTCGTCGGACCGGCTTCCGTTCCTACCCCTCTCTCGGAAGAAGAAGTTAAGAAAACCTTCGGCATTGACGTTTCAGAACCGATAGTCGAGGTGAACTTCAAAGAGGGAGACAGAGTTCAGATATCCGGAACCGCTATGGACGGCTTCATCGGCGTTGTCCAGAGCATTAATCTTGACGACCGCACAGTTGATCTTCTTGTATCAATGTTCGGCCGCGAAACCCCCACTACCCTGCCTATAAGTCAGGTCGTCGAGGTGGATTAAGGTCATTAATTTAAAAAAAGAAGTCTCGGGACTTCAGTGGGAGAGAATAGCCGTAGTTTGATTATCGGCTCACGGCTTGCAAAGTCTCGCCATTTACCACATTTATGGAGGTGCGAATACATGGCACAGAAAGTAGTTGGCTACATTAAGCTTCAGATCGCAGCAGGAAAGGCTACTCCTGCACCGCCTGTTGGACCTGCACTCGGTCAGCACGGCGTAAACATCATGGCATTCACAAAGGAATTCAATGAGAGAACCAAGAACGACATCGGAATGATCATTCCTGTTGTTATCACTGTTTATGCAGACCGTTCGTTCTCATTTATCACTAAAACTCCCCCCGCAGCCGTTCTTATCAAGAAGGCTTGCAACATCAACAGCGGTTCGGGAGTTCCCAACAAGACAAAGGTTGCTAACATCACCAAGGAGCAGGTCCAGAAGATCGCAGAGCAGAAGATGCCCGATCTCAACGCTGGCTCTCTTGAAGCGGCAATGAGCATGATCGCAGGTACAGCACGTTCAATGGGCGTTGTAGTTGTTGACTAATTTTTAATTAACTGAATGATGATTCGGGGCATTCCCCGTTCAGAGTTCTATTGGTGGGAGGAAAATTCCGCTAACCGAATAGCTATAGGCGTTCGGTATTACCACTTAAATAGGAGGAAATATAATGAAACACGGCAAGAAATATGTTGACAGTGCAAAGGCTGTCGATTATGCAAAGCTTTACGAGTCCACAGAGGCTCTTGAATTGGTTTGCCAGAATGCAAAGGCAAAGTTCGATGAAACAGTTGAAGCTCATATCCGTCTCGGCGTTGACTCCCGTCATGCCGATCAGCAGGTAAGAGGCGCTGTAGTTCTCCCCAACGGTACAGGTAAGAACGTTAAGGTTCTCGTTTTCTGCAAGGAGGACAAGTACGAGGCTGCTCAGGCAGCAGGCGCTGACTATGTTGGCGGTATGGATTACGTTGAGAAGATCCAGAAAGAAAACTGGATGGACTTCGACGTTGTTGTTGCTTCTCCCGATATGATGGGTCTTGTAGGTCGTCTTGGTAAGGTTCTCGGTCCTCGCGGACTTATGCCTAACCCCAAGGCTGGTACTGTAACTCCCGACGTTGCCAAGGCTGTAACAGAGGCTAAGGCAGGTAAGATCGAGTACCGTCTTGACAAGACAAATATTATCCACTGCCCTATCGGAAAGGCTTCTTTCGGAGCTGCTAAGCTCGAAGAAAACTTCTCCACTCTCATGGAAGCTATCGTTAAGGCTAAGCCTGCTGCTGCTAAGGGTACTTACCTCAAGAGCTGCACTGTAACTTCCACAATGGGTCCCGGAGTTCCCGTTGCTACAACTAAGTATGGTGTCTGAGTAATTTAATCGTCCTTAAAATTAAGAGCGATACTCATATAGAAATTTTTTGCCATAGTATTTTTGATTGTAAGTCAAAAATACTATGGTTTTTCTATTGACATATCACTATCCACAATTTAAGCGGATATTGTTTTTTCGCATTTCTTGCCTGAGAGGTAATTTTTTGGAGCCTATATCGTAAATTCTCCTGCATAAAGCCATAAAAATATGGATTATAATTTATGTGGCAGGCTTTATGCAGGATAATTTACGACAACAGAGATTCCAAAGGGGTCACCCCTTTGGCAGGGGGTGTGGGGGACAGAGTCCCCCACTTAAATTGTAGACAGTGATTGACATATAACTAATTTAGATGTATAATTTTAGTAAGATAAATAAAATTTATCAGAGGAGTTACAAATTATTATGAAATTTCTTAACGAATTGACAAAAATAATGAACCAACATCAAATGGTCGCAGTATATAATAGCAATGAAAATGATTTTTATTATACGGGATATATTCAAGCTGTTGATGATACGGGTCTGTTGTTAAGCAAGCTGAATTATGGTGGATATAATAATGGTTTTGTATTTTTTACGGATATAATTACTTTTGAAATTGATTCTCTTGATACGAAACGGCATGAAAAGCTATTTCAAATCAGAAAGATTAAACCAGAGCGATTTGAAATTCCTGAAAACGATAATCTTTTTGAAACCATATTAAAAATTTGCTTTGAAAAGAACCTGTTCTGTAATATTTTTAAAATTGAAAATGACAGAAGTGATGTTACAGGATTTATCTCTGAATTGAATAAGGAGAGTATATGTCTAAATTGCATTGATCCATATGGCAATTATTTCGGAAAATGCTATATAGAGAAATCCGATATTTATCAGTTATTTATTGAGGGCGAAAACGAACAGGTAAGAAGACTTCTGTATGAAAATTCATAGTTGACCATGTATTGTATAGTTGAACTTGACGGTGATGAAACCACAAACGGCAGAAATATATATTGAGGTAAAAATGAATTATAATAACGGAAAAAGCTATTTTATGCTTTTTGCATGGCTGATAAGTCTTAATTTGTTTTCGATCCCACTTGCTGCTATAATAGAATATCGCTTTTTTAAAAGTATGGATGGTGAGCTACAGCTATATGCTTTTTTTGCATCAATATGTTTAGGAGCAATTATACCATTATGTACTTCTATTCTTTCGAGTGATTATAACAAAACATTTAAGCTTGAACTAAAAATTAATGGCATATTAGTTTTACTTTGAATATGCTTAATTGCATTTGCTAAATATAGTAACATATCTATTTTATAGGTGTAATTATTTAAAACAAGAGATGTATCATAATTATAATAACACAGATTTTTTTTACTACAGCTAAGTACGGTGTCTGAGCGATCAATATAATACAAAAAACCGCCCTTGTTTTTCGGGGCGGTTTTATTAATTTTTACGATTTTTCACTTACATATATATCGGTTCGGTTTTTGATATAGTCCGCCGCCTGTTCAGCAGTGTACTCCCCTGCGAAATAACGTTCAGACTCCTCCGTGATTATTCTGAAAAGAGCTGAGTCAATGCCGCTGCCCAAGCTTTTGGCGGAAGTCACAGTCCCCACAGCCTGAGCGCATTTCTCCTCTCCGAGACTGCTTTCCGCAGAGTCCGCCCATTTATAAAATGTGTCGCTTATCACAGGAAATCCCGAATTTATGCCTTTTATGATGTTTGTGGAATTGTACATGCACTTTATCAGCTCCCATGCCGCTTCTTTGTTTTCGCAGCTTTCAAATACGGCGACCGTATGCACAGGATCAATGACTGCGCCGTTTCCGCTTTCGGTGGGATAGCCCGTAAAGGTCACGCTTTCATCGAGCATGTCATATGTCTGCTTAAAATCCCCGAAGCTGCTTGCCGCAAAACTATTGTATACAGCGTTGTTCATGGCGGCTCTGTAATCGTAATTTTCATCATACTCCAAAACGTCCGGCAGCGTTCCGCAGAACTCCATTAAACGCTGTATATTGTCCCTGTTGACGCTGAAAACGCCGTCATTGCTGCTTGCGGCAAAGTCGGAATACTGCAAAACACTTTCCAGAAACTCCGAGCGATCTGTCATAGCCATAAACTCTGTCCCCTCGGGAGCGTTTGCGAATGTATCGAGCATATCGTCGAACGTCTGATTTTTCACGGGAGAAAACCTGTCATGACATATCATAGTCCATATCTTGTACGATGTGGGAAGTGAAAAGAGTTTGCCGTTTATCTCGCATGCTTCAAGAACGTTCGGCATAAAATCGTCACGGCTAAGGTCGTCGTCCATAAGCGAATACAGGTCGGCGAAAACGGACTTATTTGCTATGTACTGCGGCGTATTCATAAACACCGCCATATCGGGTGCATTTCCCGAAACAATGTCAATATTCAGTTGATCGAGCCCTGTCGATTTCTGTTTATCCGCCGCCTTGTCATAAACGTCATATTGAGTGTAATATATCGGCTCTATCTTTACATAGCTTTCAGAACCGTTCTGCTGTGAAATGAACGACGAAAAATCGTCCTCCTCGTAAAATATTCCCATTTTAAGGGTGACCTGTTCATGCTGTTCGTTTTCCGAGTTTTCGGTACTTTCGTCCGCCTTTGTCTCAGTCAAGGACAACTGCTCGGAGCTTTCCTCTGTCGGAGCTGACGGAGCGTCCGAACAACCTGTCAGCAGCATAGCGGCAGCAATTAAATAAACAAACTTTTTCATGTAAAGCATTCCTTTCATAACTTGTATTTCCAATATATACAACTTAATCAGGGGGACTCTGTCCCCCTGCACCCCCTGCCAAAGGGGTGACCCCTTTGGAATCTCTGTTGTCGTGAATTGGACTGTGGAAATCCCCAAATAAACACTATGCTGTTATTCTCCATGACCTCCACAGTCCAATTCACGAAAATGGACACCACAAGTTACTTCTTTAACAGAAAGTAAAGGGTAACAAAATCCTATTAAGTTGTAGACACGGCTTTTATTTCTATAAATTACACGTTTGTAAACATCATTAGGTCAAGATAAAACGTTATATAATACTAATAAAGTTTTCCGTATCTAACTATTTTTGTTTTAAATGACGATAATTGACATTTTTTTCGCCAACCCCTTGACAAAAACGCTGTAAACGTGTATAATATAATTAGTTAGCAAGCAATAACTGTAACTGCATATTAAAAAAGTGTGGTGATTTGTATGTCATTGAGAGAAGCAAATGAGGGACAGGAATATATCATCAAGGAAATAAACAGCGACGATGAGGAACTTAATTCTTTCCTGTTTTCATTGGGCTGCTACAGCGGCGAAACCATAACAGTCGTATCACGTAAAAAAAACAGCTGCGTAGTTTCGATAAAAGACGGCAGATACAGCATAGACAATCAGCTTGCAGAAGCTATTTCTGTTCGCTGAAGATCTCGTAATACAGGCAGAGGACTGCCTGTGTTTTTTGCGAATATGTTAGCTAATGGTAACATATAATTAAGAGTAAGAGCCTGTTTAATATCTCGGCGTGTACGGATTTTTGAGCATAAATTTGCCGAGTACAAGGAGAAAAAGCGAAAGCATACTTGATGTATGGTGAGCTTTTTCAACGCAGTAATCGGCAAATTTTGCCGAAAAGACGTGCGCGATGAGATATTAAACAGGCTCTAAGGTCTTGATTATTGAGGAACTGTATAACAGTTCCGATAAAACAACGAAGTTACTACTTCACGGAGGAGGAAAATTATATGAGAATTGCCTTGACAGGCAACCCGAATTCGGGTAAAACAACTATGTACAACGCTCTCACAGGACGAAGCGAAAAGGTCGGAAACTGGGCGGGCGTTACCGTTGACAAAAAGGAACACGCCATAAAAAAGTCCTATTACAACGGAAATAAAGAGCTTATCGCCGTCGATCTTCCCGGAGCGTACTCAATGTCGCCTTTCACCAGCGAAGAAAGCGTAACAAGCTCGTATGTAAAAAAAGAAAATCCCGATGTTATCATCAATATCGTGGACGCTACAAACCTTAGCCGAAGCCTTTTCTTTACAACTCAGTTGTTAGAGCTTGGCATACCTATGGTAGTCGCGCTTAACAAGTCCGACATCAACAAGAAAAAGGAAACTGTTATTGATACCAAAAAGCTCTCCGAAAAGCTCGGCTGTCCCGTTATCGACACTGTTTCGACCTCGGCTGACGGACTTTCCGCCGTAGTAAACGCCGCTGTTGAAAGAGCAGGTCATCGTCAGAACGCGCCTTACGTTCAGGACAATATTGACCTTACAAACAAATCCGCAGTTGAAGCCGCCGACCGCAAACGATACGACTTTGTAAATAATATCGTCAAGGAGGTCGAAAAGCGAAAAATACTTACAAAGGATAAAAACACAGGCGACGCTATCGACGCCGTTATTACCCATAAAATCGTGGGAATACCGATCTTTGCCGCTGTAATGTGGCTTGTTTTCCAGATCTCTCAGGTTTGGGTAGGTCCGTTTATTGCCGATACTCTCGTTGCATGGCTTGAAACGTTTCAGAGTTGGGTCGGCGGACTTCTTGAAAACGCCTCTCCCCTGCTCTCCGCGCTTCTTGTTGACGGAATAATCGGCGGCGTTATTGCAGTTCTGGGATTCCTCCCGCTCGTTATGATAATGTACTTCCTTATCGCAATTCTTGAGGATTGCGGATATATGTCAAGAGCGGCTGTCGTACTTGACCCTATATTCAAAAAAGTCGGACTTTCGGGAAAATCCGTTATCCCCTTTGTTATTACCGTCGGCTGTGCCGTTCCCGGAATCATGGCAAGCCGTACTATCCGCAACGAGCGTGAAAGACGAGCGACCGCTATGCTGTCTCCGTTCATGCCCTGCGGAGCGAAAATTCCCGTAATTGCGCTTTTTGCCGGAGCTTTCTTTGACAATGCAGGCTGGGTAAGCTGGGTAATGTACCTTTCGGGAATCGCCCTTATCTTTCTCGGCGCACTTCTTGTCAACCTCGTTACAGGCTACAGAGCAAGAAAATCATTCTTCATAATAGAACTTCCCGAATACAAATTCCCCTCGATATGGGGAGCTTTCAAGTCCATGTGCGGCAGAGGCTGGGCTTACATAGTTAAAGCCGCAACTATCATTCTCCTCTGCAACACGGCGGTACAGATAATGCAGACGTTCGACTGGTCGTTCCATGTTGCCGAGGAAGCCGACCAATCTATCCTCGCATCTATCGCAAGTCCTTTTGCATACCTCCTTGTACCGATAGTAGGCGTACTCAGTTGGCAGTTGGCAGCGGCGGCAGTCACGGGCTTTATCGCTAAAGAAAACGTTGTCGGCACGCTTGCAGTATGCTTTGTCGGACTTGAAAATCTCATTGATACCGAAGAACTTGCCCTTATGGAGGGTGCAGGCGAAAGCGTTGCGTCTGTAATGGCTATCACAAAAGTTGCCGCGTTGGCATACCTTATGTTCAACCTTTATACGCCTCCCTGCTTTGCGGCTATCGGAGCTATGAATGCGGAAATGAAGAGCGCAAAATGGCTTTGGGGCGGTATCGGACTTCAGCTCAGCGTCGGATATACCGTTGCATACCTTGTATACACGATAGGTACTCTTATCACAGCTCCGTCAACGCTCAATGTCGGCGCAGCTTTGGCAGGACTTGCCGCCGTTATCGTTATGGTATCAATCATTGGAACGCTTATCGCAAGATCGAACAAGAGCATTAAGTCGGAATACGCATTGTCCGCAGCAAAATAAGCTATGGAAGATATTATAATTATTTTAATAGTGGCGGCGATAATCGCAGCCGTCGTCGCCTATCTTGTACGTGCAAAAAAACGTGACGAGACATGTATCGGCTGTCCGTATGCAAAAAAATGCAGCGGAAAATGCAGCGGCGAACACAAAAAAGAATAACCAAAAAAGCAGCTCCTATGAGCTGCTTTTTTTATAGACTATATTTTTGTTAAAAACAATTCATATAAATTAAAAATATTATTTTTCAAATAACGATTGACAATTCAATGTAACTATGATATAATAATGATAAAATAAATTAAAAATCAGGAGGTTTTATATGAAAATCAAACGAATTTTTGCTTCGCTTTTGGCGGCTGCGGTTGTTGGAACGGCTATGCCTGCGGTATCGCTGAATATGCCTGAAATCTCCATGATTTCTAATGCGGCGGACTACACCGAGGGTACTTACGAATCTCTTACATATAAGGCTTACGGCGACCATATTGAAATTACAGGCTGTAATATTGAATTTATAGGCGGTAATGATGACGAAACAGAAATTGTTATCCCAAGCGAAATTGACGGCTTGCCTGTTACAAGTATCGGCGATGAGGCATTTTCTAACTGCCTTGCTGTGTCGGCAATAACTATTCCAGACAGCGTAACAAATATCGGCGTTTCTGCTTTTGTCAACTGTTCAATGACATCAATAAATATTCCAAACAGCGTTACAAACATCGGCGATGCTGCGTTTAGCGGATGCTTCCGTCTGACATCAATAATTATTCCGAACGGTATTGCAAATATCGGCGAGAGTATGTTTGAGGGCTGTTCGGATTTAGCGGAGGTAACGATTTCGGGCAGCGTTACAAACATCGGCGATGGGGCGTTTTTTGACTGTAAAAATCTTACAAAGATAACGCTCCCCGAAAGCGTTAAAAGTATCGGCGATCATGCGTTTTATAATACGCCATGGCTTGAAAATAAACAAAAAGAAAATCCTTTGGTTATCGTAAACGATATTCTTATTGACGGTACGACCTGCTCAGGGGACGTTGTTATTCCCGAGGGCGTTACAAATATCGGCAATTATGCGTTTTATGAATGTTCGGCTCTGACAAAGATAACTATTCCCGACAGCGTTACAAATATCGGCGATTATGCGTTCGAGAAATGTTCGGGTCTGACAGAGATAACAATTCCCGACGGCGTTACAAATATCGGCAATTATGCGTTTGGTGGCTGTTCGGGTCTTACGTCAATAACTGTTCCCGAAAGCGTCACAACTATCGGACGTAATGCGTTTTATAATACGCAATGGCTTGCAAATAAGCAAAAGGAAAATCCTTTGGTCATCGTAAACGGTATTCTTATTGACGGTACAACTTGCTCGGGCGATGTTATTATTCCCGAGGGCGTTACAACTATCGGCAGCAATGCGTTTTCAAGTTGCAGTCTGAAAACAATAACTATTCCCGAAAGCGTTAAAAGTATCGGCGGCAATGCGTTTTATAATACGCCATGGCTTGCAAATAAGCAAAAGGAAGATCCGTTGGTTATCGTAAACGGTATCCTTATTGACGGTACAACTTGCTCGGGCGACGTTGTTATTCCCGAGGGCGTTACAAGCATCGGCAGCAGTGCGTTTTCAAGTTGCAGTCTGAAAACAATAACTATCCCCGAAAGCGTTAAAAGTATCGGCAACGGCGCATTTAAAGATTGTGAATTTTTAACATCAATAACAATAGAAAATCCCGAATGTGAGATTTACGATAGCAAAAGAACGATTTCAACCGAATATTACTTTTTTAACGGCACGATCTACGGTCACAAAAACTCCACCGCACAGGCATACGCTGAAAAATACGACTATATGTTTGTACCTATCGGCGAAGCTCCTGCCTTTGCTCTGGGCGATGTGAACGGCGATAGATCCGTGGATTCCAGCGATGCTACAGATGTCCTCACCGACTATTCCCTGACCTCCACAGGCAAGGAATCCAACCTTACCGACGCTCAGAAAATCGCCGCAGACGTTGATAAGGACGGCAAGATAGATTCCTCGGACGCTTCGATCATCTTGCAATTCTACGCATACATTTCAACAGGCGGTACGGAAACTGATATGTCCAAATGGCTTACAAAATAATTTTAATTAAATCTACAGGGAACGTTTTTCGGAGCGTTCCCTTATATTTATTGCGGCAGTTACAATTTTGTAGGGGACGGCGCCCTCGACGTCCCGAAATGGGGTGACGTTTACAGTCTGGGAACGGGACGTCGAGGGCGCCGTCCCCTACATCGGGAAATTTTTTTCCGCGACTCTTTACTTTTTAAACAAAATATGCTATAATAAGTTCGATATATTTTTCAGAGCCTGTTCAGTATCTCGACGTGTGCGGATTTTCGAGCATAATTTTGTCGAAGGCAAGGAAAAAATCCGCAGGCATACTTTGTGTATGGCAAGGGTTTTTGACGCAGGATTCGACAAAATTTGCCGAAAAGACGTGCGCGGGGAGATACTGAACAGGCTCTTAGGGGGTTCTTATGAATAATTCGCCAAAAGAGATACTTCGATTTGTCGAAGAAAACGATGTAAAATTTATACGCCTTACCTTCTGCGATATTTTCGGCAACCTTAAAAATATCGCCGTTATGCCGAACGAACTCGAACAGGCTTTCTCATACGGAATACCCTTTGACGCCGTAAAATTCGACAGCTCCTGTCCCGAGCTTCTCCTCGTTCCCGACATCTCCACGCTCTCGGTTTTGCCGTGGAGACCAAAATCGGGCAGGGTCGTGCGATTTTTCTGTTCGCTAAAGTCCCCCGACGGCTCGGATTACTCCGCCGACATGCGTACAGACCTCGTAAACTTTATAAACGACCTCCGCCTAAGAGGTTTTTCCTGCGAAGTAAGCACACGCTGCGAATTTTACCTTTTCGATCTGGACGATAAAGGCGCGCCCACAAAGCTCCCCCACGATAACGGCGGCTATCTTGACGTTGCGCCCTTGGATAAATGCGAAAATATCCGCCGTGAGATATGCCTTTCCCTTGAAGAAATGGGTCTGAACCCGAAAAGCTCCTGCCATAAGCACGGTCCGGGGCAGAACGAGATAGATTTTCGAGCCAACGACCCCGTAAACGCCGCCGATGATATGGTCCATTACAAGACTGTTGTAAAATCTATCGCCGCGCAATGCGGACTTTTTGCGTCCTTTATGCCCATGCCCCTGAAAGACGGACACGGCAGCGCACTGAATATTTCCCTGAGCGTTAAGAAAAACGGCGAACACATCTTCGGCAGTTCTCTTGAAAATATAACCCGTGAGGGAAAATGCTTTATATCAGGAATATTACGCAGAATAGGCGAAATGACGGCATTCCTGAACCCTACCTCAAACTCCTACAGACGTTTCGGCGTTGGGTACGCTCCGCAGTATGCGAACCTGTCCGACCACAGCCGTTCGACTCTTATCCGCATACCCACCGCTTCGGGAACTCCGCCTCGCATTGAGCTTCGTTCCGCCGACGCCGCATGCAACCCGTATATCGCCTTTAAGCTTATTTTAGCGGCAGGCATAGAGGGTATCGTCAGCGGCGACCCTACTCCCTTTGAAAGCTGCGGCAACGCTCCGAATATTCTTCCGCAAAGTCTTGCGGAAGCTGTCGTACCTGCGAAAAACAGCGATTTTATCAGGCGTACTCTGCCCGAAAAGGTCACGGACGGTATCCTTGAACGCCTTGATCTTCAGCTCCGCCGCTTGGAGAAAAGCCGCTCGCCCGAGGAGTTTGAAGATACGGTCTACTTTCCGTATATTTAAGGGGCAGCCATGTACAGAGCGTTTATTATTTCCCGTCCCGACCAGACCGCCGATACCGTCCGCCGAACGCTGCAAAGTCTCGGCTTTGACGGCATATCCGAAGCTTCTACAGGCGGTGAAGCTCGGCGTATCATACGAAGCGAAAGTCCCCCCGAGCTTATCATAATCAACGCCCCTCTGCCCGATGAATTCGGGATAGAGCTTGCCGAAGCCGCTGCCGAAGCGAACCTCAAAACAATACTTCTTTGCAGCGGAAATATTACCGACGAACTTGCGGACAGGCTTTCGGCATATGACGTTCTTGTCCTCTCAAAGCCTGTTGACCGTGACGTTCTTCGCAGCGGAATACGTCTGCTTGAAGCCGATACTGCGCCGTTTTCCGATATTGAGGAATCAGACGAGGTACTCCGCAGGATAGACGATATCAGGCTGATAAACAAGGCGAAATCGGCTCTTATGAAGTATCTGCGTTTCACCGAACCGCAGGCGCACCGTTATATTGAAAAGCAGGCAATGAACAACCGCTGCACAAGGCGTGAAGCGGCGGAAAAAATAATTACGGATATTCTATAATAAGAGAACGCCCTATCTTGCAGGGCGTTCCCTTGATTTTATTAGTCAGCCGAGGAAGAAATATTACCTGTTATAACAAGCGTACTTGTTCCGGGCTGTACCGCCCATACGCCTGTTGTTTCGTCCTGACTGAACGTTGCGGCAGGAACGGTGATACGTCCGTCTAACGATGTGAACTCGCCGTTTGTGATGCTGTACGTGTAATCAGTACCGCTTACCCACGGAGCGCCGTTGAACGTTACAGAGGAAATATTCAGAACAGGGTCAAAAGTATCTCTGAATATTACGTTGTCGCTCGCGTCCGCCGCCGTACTGCCGTAATTCTGAATAGTAAAAGTATAAGTGACAGTTCCGTTTTCGGACACTACCAGCGGATCGAGAGATTTGCTGATAGTAAGATTTGCGTCCGTGCTGTGAGCTATAGTTTCCTCGGCGGTAACAGGATTTACAAGACCGCCTCCCGTTACTGTCGCCGTATTCGTAATTGAAGAAGTTCCGCCTACAGGCGCAAACTGATTCGGACGGGCGGTATAGATAATTATGGCGTTGCCGTTTGCAGGAACTCGTATTCCCTCAAAGGTGAGCGGTTCTTCCGCCGAAACCTCGGGGTCGGGCTGCTTAACGCCGTTTATATAATAATTCGCCGTGTTTGCAACATAAGTCAGCGGAACTACCTCCGTTGTACTGTTCGGCAGGGTGTATCTGCCTAAATCGTCCGTGACGGTAAGGTCTGTAAAATCGGTATCGCCGCTGTTTACCATACTTATGACATAGGTTATATCTCCCGTACCCGTATAGGTATCGGAAACGGCATTTTTATCTGCTGACAGGGTCGCAACTATCTCGCCTGCCGTTATATTTGAACCGGTCACGTTTCCGTTATAGGAAAGCGTAGCCTGATTATAAAAGACTGCCATATTCAGTCCCCCTAACGTAGATCAATTGCAGCTTTTCCGCTGCTCTAAGAGCCTGTTTAGCATCTCTCTGCGCACGTCTTTTCGGCAAATTTTGCCGAATCCTGCGTCAAAAATCCTTGTCATACACAAAGTATGCCTGCGAATTTTTTCCTTGCCTTCGACAAAATTATGCTCGAAAATCCGCACACATTGAGATACTAAACCGGCTCTTATATAATATGTATCTCGCAGACAAAAAGTTAAAAAAACTCGTTGATTTTGTGAAACGCAAATTTTTTCCTCGTCTGTTGCAATTTTGAAGTTAATGTGCTATAATATATTCATTGTCTACAACTTAATAGGATTTTGCTGCCCTTTACTTTCTGCTAAATAGGTAACTCTTAGAACCCAATATCGTAAATTTACCTGTATAAAGCCATGTGAACTTAAATTACAAGTAAATAAGAAGGCTTTATACAGGTAAATTTACGACAACTGAGATTCCAAAGGGGTCACCCCTTTGGCAGGGGGTATGGGGGACAGAGTCCCCCATTAAAGTTATGGATAGTAATAATAACATTCGGGAGGCTGAAATGAAAAATCAACAACTCAGATATACGCAATATTCAAAAGAAAAATATCTCACCGCCTTTCTTCTCGGCTTTGTGACCTTGCTGACAGTTTTTATACCCGTAATGATATGCGATAAAGGCTATTTCATCTATTACGGCGACTTCAACGCACAGCAGATACCTTTCTACAACCTTGCCAACGACGCCGTCCGAAACGGTCAATTCGGCTGGAACTGGTACACCGATCTCGGCTCCGATCTGATGATCTCCTATTCATTCTACCTTATAGCAAGCCCGTTTTTTTGGCTTACAACGATACTTCCCCGTGCGTTGGTCAGCTATTCCCTGCCCGTACTTCTCGCCCTAAAGCACGGGTTTGCTTCTTTGACAGCATATATTTACATCAGAAGATTTGTACGCTCCAAAGAAGCGGCTCTCACAGGCGCAATGCTTTACGCATATTCGGGATTTCAGGTTTTCAACATCTTTTTCAATCACTTTCAGGACGTGACCGCTTTCTTCCCCCTTATGCTCATTGCTATGGAGGAAAACATCTGCAACCGCCGCAGAGGTTGGTTCGCCGTTATTGTGGCGTTTATGGCGGCTCTTAACTACTATTTCTTCACGGGACAAGCCGTTTTCCTCATTCTCTATTTCTTCATGAGAATGCCGTGCCGCGATTTCCCCGTTACTTTCAGAAAATTTCTCGGTCTGTTCGCCGAAGCCGTCATCGGTACGGCTATAGCCGGATTTATCCTGCTCCCCTCGGCTCTCGGAATTTTGGAAAATTACCGAGTAAGTCAGCGTCTGTACGGTGACAGGTATATTTTCTACAGCGAGGATTCCCGTGTCATGAGGATAATACAGACATTCTTCCTGCCGTCCGACATTCCTGCACGTCCGAACCTTTTTAAGAGCGACGGCGCAAAGTGGTCGTCCGTAGGCGGATATATGCCGCTTTTCTCCATGCTGGGCGTTATAACGTTCATGCGGACAAGAAAAAAACATTGGGCGGCAAGGCTGTCGTGGATATGTATATTCTGCTCGTTTATCCCGATCCTCAACAGCATGTTCTACACGTTCAATTCCTCATACTACGCCCGTTGGTTCTACATGCCGATACTGATCTTCGCCATGATGACCGCTCAGACCCTCGACGACGAGGACGCCGATTTCAAGCCTGCCGTCATCATAACTGCCGCCGTTATGGTATTTTTCGGACTTGTCTCGTTCATTCCCGAAAAAAAGGACGACAAGCTCAGTTGGTTCACTCTGCCGTATGATTTCGGCTATTTCTGGCTGACATTCGGTATCGCCGCGGCAATGCTTTCCTTTGCCGTTTATATCCTGCGTCGAAAGAAAAAAGGTCTTTATTACGAAAAGCTCATGGTTTTCGCAACAGCCGCCGCAAGCCTTGTATGCGTGCTGTGTACGGTGATCTACGGCGCAGTAACTCCGAAGTCCGCCCATGATTATATTGACAAAGCGATAAATGGCGGCAACGGCGTGTACGAAGAAGTTTCGGAGGATAATTTTTTCCGCATAGATATATCCGAAAACTGCGACAACTACCCCATGTTGTGGAGACTTCCCAATATGAGGGCGTTTCAGAGCGTTGTTACGACATCTATAATGGATTTTTACGATTCGATAGGAGTTCAGCGCGACGTCGCTTCACGGGCGGACGTTACCCACTACACGCTCAGAGGTCTTTTCTCCGTAAAATATTTTTACCGTGAAAAGGTTGACGGTTATTCCTACGAGGAGCTTAAATCGGGAAAAAAACCGTCGGACAGCAGCGAGACCTCCGATAAAAACGGCGTTAAGGCTTCACGGATAGACGTTACAAAGGAACTCCCCGGCTTTGAGTACATCGGCTCAAACGACAATTTTGAGATATACGAAAATACGCTGTATATCCCCATGGGATTCGGCTACGACACGTTCGTTTCAGAAGAAAATGCCGAGGAAAAGGGAAAAAATACCCGTGAAAAGCTCCTAATGAATGCTCTTGTCCTTAACGATGAACAGATAGAGAAATATTCCGATATTATGACAGAAGCAGACCCGACAATTTTCGGCTCGAATAAAGAGGACTACATCAGAGCTTGTCTGCAAAAGCGCAGGAACTGTTCCGAAAGCTTCACGTTCGATTCAAAGGGATTTCAGTCCGAGATAATTCTCGATAAGCCGCAGCTTGTGTTTTTCAGCGTTCCCTACAGCAAGGGCTGGACAGCGGAGGTCAACGGTCAGTCCGCCGACGTCGAACGGGTATCATACGGCTTTATGGCGGTCAAAGCCGAGGCAGGCGCGAACACTATTACTTTCCGCTACACGACCCCCGGACTTAAAACAGGTCTTATCATTTCAGCAGGCGGACTTACGGCTCTTATCGTTCTGCTGATAATATGCCGTTTTACCGACAAAAAACAAAAGTTTAACAAAATATCCCACAGCTACGACTATAACTCATGCCAAAAAATAACGGCGGCAGAGGTCTACACCCGAAGCTGTGTAAAGAATAAGGAGGAAAAATAAATGCACCTTGAAGAAAAAACTATCGAAAGCGAAGTTATATACGAGGGTAAGATTTTCACCATAACCCACGATACGGCTCTGCTCGAAAACGGCAGTACGGCTGTCCGCGACATACTCCTGCACCACGGCGGAGTATGCGTTATTCCCGTGACGGAGGAAAACGAGATTTTCCTTGTAAAGCAGTACCGCTATCCGTTTCACACCGTTACAAGCGAAGTCCCTGCCGGCAAGCTCGAAAAGGGCGAAAGCCACCTCGAATGCGGAAAACGCGAGCTTATGGAGGAAACGGGCTATATCTGCGACGAAATGATATACCTCGGCGAAATGCTGCCCACTCCTGCGTACAATTCCGAAATAACCTATATGTACCTTGCCAAAGGATTGAAATTCAGCCGTCAGAATCTGGACGAGGACGAATTTCTCGACGTGGAGAAAATTCCCCTCGCAGACGCCGTAAAGCTTGTTATGGACGGTGTTATCCGCGACGGAAAAACACAGATCGCCGTCCTTAAAGCGGCAAGACTGCTTAATATTTAATTAAATAATAAAAGACCTGCTCCAAATAACGGAACAGGTCTTTTTGCTGATAAGTATACTCATTCAGCCGCTTTAACGTCGGAATCCTCTGCCGACTCAACTGTCGCAGCATATGTAGCCTCTACAGCCGCCTCGTAAGCGTTCGCCGCTTCTTCCTCGGCTGCCATAAGAGCCGCCTGACGCTCATAAGCTTCGAGAATGCTCGCCTCGATGATCTTTCTTGCATCAGGTGAAATAGGATGAACTATGTCACGGAAAATCCCGTTTTCATCCCTTCTGCTGGGCATTGCTACAAATAATCTTTCATCGCCCTGAACTACCTTGATGTCATGCACCGCAAGCATATCGTCGATCGTGATCGAAACTACGGCGCGAAGTCTGCCTCCTGACATCAGCTTTCTGATTTTTACGTCTGTGATCTGCATTATGAAAAACCTCCTTATGACTTGACATATATTTTAATACTCCAATTCCTCGATCGCTCCAAAAACGACCGTACTCCATATATATGCCTAAATTCTATTATAACTCATATTTCGGAAAAAATCAATACATTTTTTCAAAAAATTCATGCGTTTTGCAAATTATCGCTTATTTCAGCTTTAAAGGTAAAAATACTTGCAAAAAACTCGTTAATTTCCGTCATATTTTTCCTTTTTCCCTATTGAAATAATCCGAAAAATATAGTATAATAATAGAATAGTATCATTATGCGCTGTTTATATTCAGAAAACGGCATCAGTAATAAAAGGAACGGTGATATAATTGGACAGAAATATACTGAACGGAAAAAAACATATCCATTTTATCGGTATCGGCGGCTCGGGAATGTACCCACTCGCTCAGATACTTCACGGTCAGGGCTTCTATCTTACAGGCTCGGACAATAACGAAACAGAAACTCTCGATGCGGTAAGAAGCATGGGTATCCCCGTGTTTATCGGACAGAGAGCGGAAAATATAGAGGGCGCGGACTTAATAGTCCACACCGCCGCCATTATGGCTGACAATCCCGAGCTTATCGCCGCAAAAGCAAGCGGTGTGCCTGTGCTTGAACGTGCCGATCTGCTCGGTATCGTTACCGACCGATACGACAGAGCGATCTGCGTTTCGGGAACTCACGGCAAGACCTCAACCACGTCCATGATAACTCAGATAATGTGTACCGCCGATATCGACATTTCAGCGTATATAGGCGGAAAGCTCCCCTGCATAGGCGGCAGCGGAAAGGCTGGTACAAGCGATATACTCGTGTGCGAATCCTGCGAATTTGAAGATCACTTTCTCAAATTTTCCCCCGATATTTCGGTAGTTCTCAACATTGACGCCGATCACCTTGACTACTTCGGAACTCTCGAAAATATCATAAAATCTTTTAATAAATTCAACCAAAAAACTTCAAAATGTATTATTATCAACGGTTCGGACGAAAATTCCATGAGATCGTTGGAGGGCGTTGAAGGCAAGGAAATAATTACCTTCGGCAACACGGCGGACTGCGACTACTACCCCGAAAATATCAGCCACAACGGTCTGCTCACCTCGTATGACACCATGTACAAAGGCGAAAAACTGGGCAGGATAACGCTCCATGTAGCAGGTATCCACAATGTAATGAACTCCTTGGCGGCTGTTGCTGCCGCAAGATACTGCGGCGTTGACTTTGAATATATCGCCGAGGGACTTGAAGCATTCAGGGGCGCAAAACGCCGTTTCGACAAGCTTGGCGAGGTCAACGGAATTACCGTTGTGGACGACTACGCCCACCACCCGACTGAGCTTGAAGCCACTCTCAATGCGGCTATGGAAATGAATTTCCGCAAGGTTTGGGCGATATTCCAGCCCTTTACTTTCAGCCGCACAAGCCTGCTGCTTGACGATTTCGCGCGAGTTCTGCAAATTCCCAACTATACCCTGCTCACCGATATTATGGGTAGCCGCGAAAAGAACACCTACGGCATTTTCACACGTCATTTAGCGGAAAAGATACCCGACTGTATCTGGTTTCCGCAGGACGAGACTGCCGAATGGACTGACGAGCGAAAATACTTCAACTTCGGACAGATATGCGATCACGTATGCGAAAACGCTCAACCGGGCGACCTCGTGATAACTCTCGGCTGCGGCGACGCTTATAAGATAGCTAAAATGATCCTTAAAAAGCTTTCGGAAAAGCAATAAAGATAAATAAATAAACAAAAGAAAGGAAATAAAAATGCTTAACGATGTAAAAGTTATAATCTGCGGAAAAGAATACAAGCTCCGCACTGCCGAATCCCCCAACTACGTGTTTTCCCTCGCCCGTTCTTTAGAAGCAAAAATAAGCGAGCATATGAATTCGGGCAGCGGAACTTCTCCGTATACGGCAGCTATCATGGTCGCTCTCAGCGTTCTCGACGACCTCAACAAAGCCAATCAGCGGCTTGAAAACATTCGCACTCAGACCAAAGAATACGTTGACGAAGCAGGCAAAAACCGTATCGAGCGTGATTCCGCACAGAAAGAAATTGAAGCCCTTAAAGCAAAAATAGTTCAGCTTGAAAATATGGTAAAACTGAAGCAGCTCAAGGACAGCATTGAATGAAGCGACCCGAGATACTTGCTCCCGCAGGCAGCATGGAGGCGCTGACCGCCGCCCTCAGAACAGGCGCAGACGCCGTTTATGCAGGCGGAAAAAATTTCTCGGCAAGAAATAATGCCGCAAATTTCACCAACGAGGAACTTTCGGAGGCGATTCGGCTCTGCCACCTCCACAACGCCAAGCTGTACCTTGCGGTAAACACCGTAATATCCGACACGGAAGCAGAGAAATTCTGCCGCTTCATAAAATTTGCAGCCGAAGCAGGCGCAGACGGCTACATAGTACAGGATTTAGGTGCGGCGTACATTATACGTTCAGCCGTTCCGAACGCTGTGCTTCACGGCTCGACCCAGCTCTCCGTACACACGGTTTCGGGAGTGAAGCTTCTGAAAAGCATGGGGTTTGAACGCGCCGTCCCTGCCCGTGAGCTTTCCGCAGATACGCTGAAAAAAATCTGCCGTGAAGATATAGAGGTCGAGGTCTTTGTGCATGGCGCACTGTGCATGTCTGTTTCGGGACAATGCTACATGTCCGCCATAATAGGTTCTCGGTCGGCGAACCGCGGCTGCTGCGGTCAGGCGTGCCGTCTGCCGTTCTCCGCCGCGGAAAACAAAAGCTTTTCGGCGCTGTCACTTAAAGACCTCTCGCTTCTCGAAAGTACGGACGAGCTATGCCGTATCGGCGTTGATTCGCTGAAAATCGAGGGTCGTATGAAACGTCCCGAGTACATCGCCGCCGCCGTTACTCAACTGCAAAAGGCTCTTGACGGCAGCTCACCAGATATGCGGACACTTCGAGGTATTTTTTCCCGAAGCGGCTTCACGGACGGCTATTTTTCGGGGAAAATGCAGGATATGTTCGGAGTTCGGGAAAAGGACGATGTACTTGCCGCCCGTGAAATGATACCGACGCTCCATGAGCTTTACCGCCGTGAAAGAGCGGTTTTCACCGTTGATTTCCATGCCGATATACTCACGGGCAAGCCGATTGAAATAACGGCGTTTATCGGCAATATTTCCGCAAAAGTCATCGGAGAAGTCCCCGATACGGCAAGAAACGCTCCCACCGACGAAGAAACGGTCAAAAAACAGCTTTCAAAGCTCGGCGATACGGTTTTCAAGTGCGGAAATATCACGGTCAACATCGACGGCGGACTTTTCGTCCCGACAGGCAAACTCAACGAACTCAGGCGGAACGTTATTGAAAAACTCACCGCGCTTATTATCGGGAAAAATACTCCGAAATACGCAATAACAGACTATATTCCGCTGAAAACCGCTGTAAACAGGGATAAAACAGCCGCTGAAATTCCTGTGCGCACATTCTGTCGCACTGAGGAACAGGCGAAAGCGGCGGCTGAGCTTTCGGAATACGTGATCATTCCCGAAAGCCTTATAACTCCTAAGACCACGGAGCGTATTCCCCAAAGCCGCATAATTATTTCCCCTCCGAGATTTATTGCGGACGAGGACAAGCTTATTTCACGCCTTTCGGAACTAAGGGAACTCGGCTTTAATCGGCTTTTGTGCCACACGCTCGATTCCGCCGCAATCGGAAAAGCCCTCGGATTTAAGCTCCACGGCAGTTTCACGATGAATATGTTCAACTCGTTTTCGGCGGAATATCTGCATAAACTCGACTTTGAGGACTGCATTGTCTCTATAGAAACGACTGTAACTCAGCTTGATACGCTTTCAACAGATATGCCTGTCGGAGCTGTTGTCTACGGTCGGCTGCCGCTTATGCTTACCCGAAACTGTCCCATAAAAAATGAGGTCGGCTGCCGGAACTGCACGGGACGTCTTACCGACAGGACGGCAAGAAACTTCCCCGTTGCCTGCTCCGCAGACTACGTTGAAATACTCAATTCCGACATACTCTATATGGCTGACAGAATAAACGAATTTTCCAATATAAGCTTTGCCGCCGTGCTGCTTCACGATGAAAATGCAGAACAGACTAAGTCCGCAATATCAGGTGAAAAGCCGACAGGCAACGTCACAAGAGGACTTTATTACAGAGGAGTTTTGTAATATGAAGCTTACGTTTAAAAAGTTAAACGAAAACGCAATTATTCCCACACGGGCAACGCCGTCAAGCGCAGGTCTTGATATTTACGCTTGTCTTGACGAACCCGTTGAGATCGCTTCGGGCGAAATAAAAATGATACCTACGGGCTTGTCCGCAATGGTTGACTGCGACGATGTTGTTATGCTGATATATCCCCGTTCGGGACTTTCCACAAAATACGGCGTATCTTTGGCAAACTGCGTCGGCGTGGTTGACAGCGATTACAGGGGAGCATGGTTCATTCCGCTGATAAATCACGGAAAACAGACGTTCACCGTGGAAAACGGCATGAGGATAGCTCAGCTTATCCCGACTAAGGCTCTTTTCCCCGAAATTGAGGTCAGCGATACGCTTACCGAAACAGAACGGGGCAGCAAAGGCTTCGGCTCATCGGGAATATAATAAATTTATAAGGTAATATCGCAGAACTAACATCGGGATTCCAAAGGGACGGTGTCCCTTTGGCGGAGTCCAGAGGCAGCGCCTCTGGTGGGGTGCGGGGCGAAGCCCTGCATAGCGTTTAAGCGCTCCGCAAAGGGTGAATTTCCAAACAGTCCGACGGACTGTTTGGAAAGAGGGAACGCCCTGCAAGAGAGGGCGTTCCCTTAATAAAGACACGGTACTGCCTTAAACATATCATCGGCTTATAACGAGAAAAAAATAAAGGAGATAAACAATGAAACGAACGATCTACATGATCTTTCTTATAGGCTGCGCTTCAATTGCAGGCAACCTTTTGGGAAATACGGTTATAGGTACGGAGGGTCTGAACTGGCTCAGCTACTCGAAAAAATTCGGCTTTGATCCGGGAACTTTTGATTTTTTTGATGTGTTCAACATAACCTTCGGATTCCATTTTGCCGTAAATATTGCCCAGCTTATACTTATAATCGCCGCAATAATCATTTACACCAAAACAGCTCCGAAAATTTTCACCAAATAAGGAAATATTTTTCTGATAATTCAATTGTTTATTGGTGATATAATAAATTTAGATTATTTTAAGGAGCTTCATGATGTTTACAAAAGATATTGGTATAGATTTAGGAACTGCAAACACCCTTGTATACCTTCGGGGCAAGGGAATAATCATAAGAGAACCGTCCGTTGTCGCCGTTAATACCAGAACCGACAAAACCAGATACGTCGGTATGGAAGCGAAAGAGGTCATCGGACGCACGCCCGGCTCTATCGTTGCCGTTCGTCCACTGAAAGACGGCGTAATAGCAGATTTTGACATTGCCACAACTATGCTTCAGGAATTCATAAAAAAGGCTTTAAGGGGTACAATACTCACAAAGGCTAATGTTATAATATGTATTCCCTCGGGCGTTACCGCCGTAGAAAGACGAGCCGTCCGTGAATCCTGCAAAAAAGCGGGCGCGAACAACGTCCTTATAATCGAAGAACCTATGGCGGCGGCAATAGGCGCAGGTCTGCCGACAAACACTCCCTCCGGCAGCATGATAATCGACATCGGCGGAGGAACAAGCGAAGTGGCGGTCATTTCCCTCGGCGGAATAGTTTCGTCACGCTCTATAAGATGCGCAGGCGACGAGTTCGACGCTTCGATAATCAACTACATCAAGAAAAAGTACAATCTTCTTATCGGTGAAAGGACTGCCGAAAATATCAAAATAGAGATAGGCTCGGCTTTCCCCGGCGAAAAAGAGGACACTATGGAAATAAAGGGCAGAAATCTTCTCAACGGTCTCCCCGAAAACGTCACCGTGAACTCTGCCGAAATAAGAGATGCTCTTGTAGAACCGCTTGCCAAAGTCATTGACGCTGTAAAGGCTACTCTGGAGGAAACTCCTCCCGAGCTTTCTGCGGACATCATAGACCACGGAATTACGCTTGCAGGCGGCGGCGCGCTTTTGAGGGGTCTCGACAAGCTTATTTCAAGAGAAACGGGAATGCCCGTATATATCGCAGAATATCCCCTCGACTGCGTTGCGGAGGGAACAGGTAAAATTCTCGAAAACATCAGCGACTATCAGGACGCTCTTACCGAAAACGTCAAGTATTACTAAGGAGGCTGCTTAATGGGCGAATTTTTAAAAAGCACACGTTTCAAAGTCCTGCTTGCATTTCTCGCCTTTCTTGTGGGAATTATGATATATTCCGTCACCAAGGGCGGCTACTCTCTGTCGGGAGTTTCCTTTATAAATACGATAACAAAGCCGTTTCGGTATATTTCCAACAGCATTTCCATGAAAATCGAAAAAAACGCCGACAGCATAAACAATGCCGACGCTTACTACGAGGAAAATCAAGAGCTGAAAAAGCAGATAGGAGAGCTTAACAAAAAGCTCACCAACTATGACGACCTTGTTGCCGAGGTCGAGGAGCTTCGCAAGCTTGTTGTTATAAAAGAAGAACACCCCGATAATATTTTCTCTCAGCCTGCGGAGGTAATGGGTTACATCGCTAACGACCCGTTCAAGGGATTTACTATCGACCGCGGATATGCCGACGACATCGAGCCTTACTCCCCCGTTATCACGCCCGAGGGCATTGTCGGGATAGTTATTGACGTTTCACAGCACAGCTCGACTGTACGTACTCTGCTTTCCCCCGATCTGTCAATTGCGGCAATATGCTCCTCCACCAACACCGACTTCGGAATTATCGAGGGTACGGTAATTACGGCGGAAAACGGCATGACAAAGCTTACGCACCTTGACAAGAATCATCAGATAAAAAAGGGCGACCTTATGATAACCTCGGGAAGCAGCGGACTTTTCCCCAAAGACCACGCTATCGGAACAGTCACCAAAACAGGGATAGAGGCGAACGGTCTCTCTGCCTACGCTGAAATAGAACCGTGCGCCGACATTTCCAGACTGCGCTCGGTATTCGTTATCACAGATTTTGACGGCAAGAACGACTCAACTAAGGAGGACACCGATGAGGATAAAGACAACTCGTGAAAAGCGGATCCTCTACTTTAAAACGACGCTCCGCTGGATAATATACTATCTTATAATATTTTCAAGCTTTATCGTTATGACCTCGGGTTCATGGAAAAAGCCCGTACTTTTAGTCCCTGTGGCTCTTTGCATCGCCATAAATAACGATATAATGGCGTCTGCGTATACGGGAGCGTTCTGCGGACTGCTCATAGACGTTGCCTGCGGACGGCTTGTGGGGTATAATGCAGTTCTGCTGACCGTTTTCTGCGTTGCCTCCACTTTGATCTTTGAACTTTATCTGCGGAGAAAATTTGTCAACTTCATAGTAATTGCGGCGGCGGCGGCGTTTTTGCAGTGCTGGCTCGATTACAAGTTCTTCTACGAAATATGGGGATTTGCGGACGTTGAACGGATATTCAGGAACACTACCCTTAAAGTCTGGGGCTATACGGTCATTTCGTCTGTTTTCATCTATATATTGTTTAAAATAATCAACAATTGGCTCATGCCAAAGGAGCATCTGACCATTGAAGAAGTTATACGCACAAATCAGGGGGCATAAATGAAATCAATTTCAGATACTATAAAATCTATCATTATTGTGGCTCTTGTCATTTGTCTCGGCGTTCTGTCGTCCATGAAGCTTATGAAGCTCCAGATAGTCGAGGGCGACGATGCGGCGGCTTCACCGAGATATGACAGCAAAGCGACCACTTTCAGGCGTGAAGTTACGCCTACGAGAGGAGAAATTCTCGATTACAGGGGCAACGTCCTTATCGGAAACAATTCCCGTATAGACGTTGTTCTGCAATACGCTTTCTTCCCCGAGGAGCTTCAGGAGGGCAACGAGATACTTCTCAGAATATACAACGAGCTTGCGGCAAAAGAGTATATTTTCGAGGAAGTCCTCCCCATAAGCGTTACGTCCCCATATACTTACACTCAGGACGATACGTCGGACGTCACGGAACGGCTGAATCTCAACGTCTACGCTACTGCGGAAAACTGCATCGACAAGCTTATTTCCGACTACGAGATAGCGGACACCTACACTGAGGAGGAAAAAAGAATTATTGCGGGTCTGCGGTACGCTATGCTTGCCAAAGATTTTTCCTACACCAACGATCTGGTTCTTGCGAAAGACGTTAACAGATTTACAATTATAAAATTAAAGGAGCTTGGCAACGTTCTCAAAGGCATAGAAGCAGTTGAAGCAGCCGACCGCGAAATAATCCGAGGCGATATTCTCCCCCACGAGATCGGTATGGTAGGTCCTATTTATGCCGAGGAATACGAGGAACTGAAAGAAAAGGGCTACGCCATGAACGATCAGGTCGGCAAAAACGGTATCGAATACGCCATGGAATCCGAGCTTAGGGGCAAAAGCGGCGAGGAAGAAGTAACGATACTCGACAACGCTATCGTGGATATTCGCACGCTTGAAGAAACTGTTCCGGGACAGACCGTAAAGCTGACCGTTGACGGAGCTTTTCAGGTAAAGCTACAGGGTGTGCTTGATAACTTCCTTAACCGTTTCGGCTACTTCAACGGCAGAAAGGTCGAAAAAGGAGCGGTGGTAGTCCTCGACGCAAAAACGGGAGCTGTCCGTGGTATGGCGACCGCTCCCACATACAATTTAAAGGACTTCGAGAGAGACTACGACAAGCTTTTAAAAGCCGAAAATTCGCCGATGTTCAACCGCTGTACATGGGGTCAGTATCTCCCCGGCTCAACATTCAAAACAGTAACCGCTACAGCAGGACTTAACGAGGGCGTTATCAACGGCGGAACTTATTTCAACTGCACAGGTCCGAGAAGCTACAACTTCTACGGAAGCACTTTCGGCTGTACGGGTACTCATGGCGGTATTGCCGTAAGACAGGCGATTCAGGTTTCCTGCAATATCTTTTTCTATGAGACTTCGAGACTTCTTGGTATCGACAATATTACAAAATACGCCGAGCAGTACGGTCTCGGCTCGTCCCTCGGTCTGGAAACAGGCGACGCTTCGGGATTCCTCTGTAATCCCGAGACCTTTGCGGAACGAGGTCAGCCGTGGTACGTCGGCTACGTTATACAGGCAGGTATCGGAAATCAGGACTGCGGCTTCACGCCCCTACAGCTTGCGACTGTTGCAAACACTATCGCAAACCGCGGTGTGCGCTATAAACCCTATCTGGTGGACAGTCTCTATACCTACGGAACAAAGGAAATGACCTCCAAAACCAAGCCGACTGTTGCGGAAAAAATCACGCTTAATAACGATTATGTTTACGATTACATTGTCGGCGGAATGATAGACGCTTCATACAACGTTCCTGCGCCGTATTCGCTCACGGGACTGGGCTTTAACGTAGCGATAAAAACGGGTACTCCTCAGACCGATATGAACGATCTGAGCAAGCAGAACTCCGTATTTATCGGATTTGCTCCGGCTGAAGACCCCGAGATCGCTTTTGCAGGCGTTATCGAGGGCGGCGAATATTCCAAATATATGATAAGGGATATAATCAATGCTTACAGCGAATGCTTCGGCATCAACGGCTCTAAGCCGACTGCCGAAATGCCTCCCGAGGTCAGAGGCGGAACTACTGCGAAAACGACTACTTCCACTACGACTTCCAAAGCCAAATCAAAAAAGACCAAATCAACTGATACGGTAACTACAGCAGTTACGACAGAATAAAAATCGCCGCCAATCATACTCATATAGAAATTTTTAGCCATAGTATTTTTGATTATAAGTCCAAAATACTATGGCGTTTCTATTGACATATAACTCCTCTTGGTGTATAATTATAGTAAAATAAATCGGAATTAAACAAACAGAATGTCGGTATTAACGGAGGCGAAATATGGAACGATTAGAAGCATTTGAAGCTATGATGAAAATGGTACTTGAACAAGCCGAATCAGAAAAGCTCACAATGGACGAACTTAAATTGCATGGTAAAGAAAAATCTGCAACATATCGGCAGTATATGGGAAACCGCTTATTTTACAACCGTGTGATTTCACTGTATAAAGAATATGGTTTATTAGATTGACAAATTCTGATTTATGCGAATAAACAAATAATTAAAATAAGCCCGAAAGCAGTTGAAAAACTACTTTCGGGCATTGCTTATATAGCGGCATTTTTATGTATCATGTTCACAATATTTATCAAGAAAATTATGAACTCCTTCGTTATCCTTGTATGCTATGATAGTGTTCAAATTGACATTTTCAACGCTTCGGAAAATATTCTTCTCCACCTGCGGATTGATTTTTTTCAGCTCGGCGATAAGAGCCTTTGTTTCCATTCGTTTTGACACCGAACGCCCGTCCTCCCCGACGTCTGAGCAGGTCTCGGTGAACTTGCAGGCGCACTGTATAAAATCAAGCTCATTGTAGCTGCACCAATGCTTTATATCCGCCTCTCGGACAAGATACATGGGACGTATCAGCTCCATGCCCTCAAAATTGGTACTGTGCAGCTTCGGCATCATAGTCTGAACCTGTCCGCCGTAGAGCATTCCCATGAGTATAGTTTCGATAACATCGTCAAAATGATGACCGAGAGCGATCTTATTGCACCCCAGCTCCTTTGCCTTGCTGTAGAGATAGCCCCTCCGCATTCTTGCGCAGATATAGCAGGGATTTTTTTCGATATGCACCACAGAACCGAATATGTCCGACTCAAAAATATTTACGGGTACTGAGAGCTTCTCCGCATTTTCTTCGATCTTACGGCGATTTACCGCATTATATCCCGGATCCATCACAAGAAACTCCACCTCGAATGGAAACTTATCGTGACGCTTTAGCTCCTGAAAAAGCTTCGCCATGAGCATTGAATCCTTACCGCCCGAAATACACACGGCTATCTTATCATTTGGCTGAACAAGCTCGTACTCGTTTATACCCTTTGTAAATTTGCACCATATGCTCTTTTTGAACTTCTTGCGCAGGCTGAGTTCCGCTTTTTCTGTGATATTTTTTATTTCTTCCGCTGATGTATTCACAATATCCGCTCCGTATGTAATACTAATCCCTAAAAATCCGATAGACAACGGATTTTTAGGGAACGCCTGCTACGCAGGCTACAATCGGCTGTGCCGATTGCCGTCTCATGCAATCCTCTACGCCACCTTCGGCGGCTAAATTCAGATAGCCCTTGTCTATCTGAATTTAGAGGATTGGTATAACCCTCGAAAGCGAGGGCTTTTGCTATTTATTGATCTCCGACATTGGGTCAATATAATTTCCGTTGTGGAGAATTTCGATATGAAGATGCGGAGACAATGCAGATTCTATGTCCGCAGTATCGCCCACCGTACCTATAAGGTCGCCGCTGACAAGCATATCTCCTGCCTGCACCGAAAGTCCGCTGGAAAGTCCGCAATAACGGGTAACGTATCCGTTATGGTGGTCAAGCTCGACAGTTACGCCCCATACAGGGTCGTTTTTGACCTCCATTATTTCACCGTTTGACACGGCGTATACCTCCGCGCCAACTTCTGCGGCAATATCCGCGCCGTTATGAGTCTGCCACGAACCCGTAGTCGGATTCTTTACAAGCTCTCCTGCACTGAATATCCCTATAACGTCGCCCATTTCAGCAAGAGGCGGCTTAACGTTCTCCATTTTCGTCACGGCTGCCGGTTCGGCGTCCTCGGGAACTTCCTCCACAACAGGCTCGGCAGGGTCGATCACTATCGCCTCGGCAGGCAAAGTAACCACAGGCGGAGCTGTAGCCGCCGGTTTTGGCGCAGCCGTCACGTTCGGCGCAGTAACACGATATGCCGGCGACGTTCCTTTTGGCAGGTCGTCTACATGCCTGTCAACTGCCGCTTCCGATGCTTCCTGTATTTCCTTGGCGGTAAAATCTTCTGTGAGCCGTTCGCCCTGATCGTATGCAAAATAGCATGCCGAGCCGATCATTACCGCGCTTATTCCCAAAGCGGCATAAAAACCCTTTGAGCCTTTTTTGTTATCTGAAATTTTTTTCACGTATAACACCTCCGCTATTAGTATGAGTTTTTTCGGAGATGTTATTCGTGTCCTATGGAAATTTTTTTGAATTTTGATTATTGTCTGCAACTTAGTTGGATATTGTTTCTCATATCTTTTGCCAAAAGGTTATCTATTGAACCCTATATCGTAAATTTCCCTGCATAAAGCCATAAAAATATGGATTCGGATTTATATGGAAGGCTTTATGCAGGAAAATTTACGACAACAGAGATTCCAAAGGGGTCACCCCTTTGGCAGGGGGTGTGGGGGACAGAGTCCCCCACTAAAGTTGTAAACAATGATAGAATTTAAAGAACCGCAAGCTTTGCGAATTTATCCTTTAAAGCAGGATAAATTTCACGGTAAAGCTGATAATACTTTTCGTATTCGCCGACATTTTTCTCATTCGGAGTCTGCACCTTATCGGTCTTGACTATCTCCGCGCAAGCCTCGGGAACGCTGCTGTACAGTCCCGCACCAACGGCTGCAAGTATTCCAACGCCGAGCGCAGGACCTTCCTTTGAAGCCGCAGTCTTAACGCTGCTGTTGAACAGATCGGCAAGCATACTTCTCCAAAGCGGCGATGAACCTCCGCCGCCGCAAGCCATCATGTCGCTTACGTTCACGCCCATTTCACGGAAAACCTCAACGCAGTCCCTGAGCGAGTAAGTAACGCCCTCCATAACAGACCGCAGCATGTCGCGGCGTGTGTGTATCGCCGAAAGTCCGAAGAAAACTCCTCTTGCATCGGGGTCAAGGTGCGGCGTGCGTTCGCCCATGAGATAGGGCAGATACAAAAGACGATTTGCGCCGACAGGAACAGCCTCAGCCTGCTTATCCATAAGATAATATTCGTCAACGCCCATGAGCCTTGCAGCCTCTTTTTCCGTCATGCAGAAATTGTCCCTGAACCACTTCAAGGAAAGTCCTGCGCCCTGAGTAACGCCCATTACGTGCCACGTATTCGGCACAGCGGCACAGCAGGTATGCACACGACCCTGCTTATCAATAGAAATTTTTGAGGTATGAGCGAAAACTACTCCCGAAGTTCCGATAGTTGTGAACGCCTTTCCGTCCTCCACAACGCCCGTACCGACCGCGGCAGCCGCATTGTCGCCTGCGCCGCCGACTACGATAGTTCCCTCGCACAATCCAAGCTCCTCCGCCATTGACTTTGTAAGCGTTCCCGTGACCTCGCAGGACTCGTAGACCCTGCCGAGCCAGTTCTTGTCGATCTCAAATGCGGACAGCAGTTCATCAGACCACTTTCTGTTCGGAACGTCAAGAAGCTGCATACCCGAAGCGTCCGAAACCTCCGTAGCGTACTCATGGGTAAGCACAAATCTAAGGTAATCCTTTGGAAGAAGAATATGAGCGATCTTGCTGTAGACTTCGGGTTCGTTGTTTTTTACCCAAAGGATTTTCGCAGCCGTCCAGCCTGTGAGAGCAGGATTTGCCGTTATATCCACAAGCTTATCCCGTCCCACGATGCAGTTCATTTCGTCCACCTCGTGAGCTGTACGCTGATCGCACCAAATAATTGATCTTCTCAGAACGTTGTTATCCTTGTCAAGCAGTACAAGTCCGTGCATCTGACCCGAAATTCCGATGCCCTTAACGTCCTCTTTTTTAATGCCGCTCTGAGCCATGACCGATTTTACGGTATTTACCATAGCGTTCGCCCAATCGGACGGCTCTTGCTCCGCATAGCCGTTTTTCGGCTGATACAGTGGATATTCAATGGTTTTGGACGCTATAACGCTGCCCTTTTCGTCAAAAAGTACGGTCTTTGTTCCGCTTGTACCGCAGTCCACACCGATAACGTATGACATAATTTTTTCTCCATTCGTATAATATTTTAATCCACTAATTATACTATCCGCAAAAATATAAAACTATCACTGTCTAAAAATACAGACAATGCAATTTCCAACTCAGGTCAACAGATTAACGGAGAACTTCCTCGAATCGGTATCAAAGTAGTCCTCAAGTTCCGCAACATAAAAACGGAAACAAACTTTGCCGTTGAAGGACAGAACGTCGCCCTCCTCCGAAACGCCAAGCTCCGCAAGCTGCTCGTCGCTAAGACTTGAAAGAAGAACCTCATTATTCTTCTCCAGCTCGAACAGCGTATAACCAAGCTCGTCAAGATGAGATTCGTTGAACGCCTCTCTGCCCTTGCCGTCAAGCTCGCTGAGGTAAATACGTTCGCCCTCCATTCTGTTGATAGCCGCAAGAAATTCCGTATCAGGTTCGAGGACGTAATATCCCTCCTCGTCCTTGCCTATATCAAAGGCTGCAAGCTGAGTTTCGTCAAGTGTATCGAGCTTCAAGGGGTCAACGTCCGAAGCAGTTTTGCCTATCTCCATAAGCTTATAGACATTTATTCCCGAAATCTGAAGTCTGCTGTCTATCGTAATTCCGTAGCGTTCAAGCTCGCTGTCGGTAAGGGTTATCTTAATATTATTCGAGACATTATTAAGCTGCTCCGTTATCGCGGCTCTTGTCTGAGTAGACCATTCAAGCTGGACATTCTCGCAAATGGGACGTTCCTGATAGCAGATATGCTCCATATCTTTGAGCGTAAAGGTCACAAAAGGATAAGTAACGTCGGCGTAGTTCGGTTCAAGGTATATAGCCGTACTGCCGCCGGAGGTATCTTCGGTGTTGATTATTTCGTAGCGGTAACGTCCCGAAGGCGAAAGACCTTTTTCGATGACCTCTTGTTTGGCATGAGTAACGAAAAACGAGGTAAACAGGAAATATCCCAATGCGCCGAAAATGTACATAAGCAGGATTATCGTACCGAACAAGGTCTTTTTGCCCTCTCCTGCGCCCGAAAGAAGAAGTATAATAACGCCCGTGGCAACTATTGGTATCAGCAAGGCTTTTTCATCGAAATACAGCAAAACCACCGGCAGCATAGCCGTCAGTATCACAAAGCTTGATATTTTTGTAACGAGCTGATTACGGGTATACAGCATAAGTATCAGCGCAATGACCGATAATGCCGAAACTATCATACATACAGAAGCCCTTGATTCAATATGAATATCGTAAAAAATCGAGTAGTAACACAGAAAACACACCGCTACGGTATACAATGCGGCGATAAGCGATACAAATCGTTTTGTCCATACATTTGAGAAAAAAGCTTTCATTTGAACCTCCGATAATGTCATATCTATATTAGAGCCTGTTAAGAATCTCGGCATGTGCAGATTTTCGAGCATAATTTTGTCGAAGACAAGGAAAAAATTCGCAGGCATACTGTCGTATGGCAAGGATTTTTGACGCAGGACTCGGCAAAATTTGCCGAAAAGACGTGCGTGGGGAGATTCTGAACAGGCTCTTGGTCTGCTTTACAGCGTTCGTAAAATCATGCCATAGGGCAGAGCTTTACATTTACTCACATATAAATATATTATATCATTTTTGAAGTAAAGTTACAAGTCATTTTTGCAATTAATTATTACTAATTGGTTACAATTTCCAAACACTTTACAACTCTTACAAAATATGATATAATAAGTGTACATCAAATAGGAGATTTTTAACAATGAAAAACATATCGCTTTCAAAGTCAAGAATAATATTCGCCCTGCTTACCGCCGCAGTTATGGTCTGTATTTTCCTTTTTTCATGCGAGAACGCAGAGGAATCCTCGGATACAAGCGGATTTTTTGTCAATATCATCACGAATATTTTTTCAAAAAAGTTCAACGGCATGTCCCCTGACGAGCAAACGGCATTTTTGGATAATATCAGCCACCTTGTCCGAAAAACGGCTCATTTCACCATATTTGCCGCTTTGGGGACTTTCGCTTCCCTTACGGCAGGTCGGCGGCGTATCATCAGCCTGCGCTCCTTGGGAGTTCTCGGATTCTGTTTCCTTTACGCCTGCACCGACGAGCTTCATCAGTATTTCGTACCCCAACGAGCCTGCATGTTCTCGGACGTTCTTCTCGATACCTGCGGCGGACTTGCAGGAATACTGTTTTCGTTCGTTTTATTAACAATTTTCAAAAATAAGCATAAGCTTAAAGACAGCCGCTAAAACAAATATTTTTTAGGCTGCAAGTCACATAATCCTCATTTGCGAATATAATATGGTATGCAAAGGAGGGATTACATATGAAGATCATTGTAATCAAAAGTCCAAAACTGCTCTCGGGACTTCTCAGAGCGATATTCAAGATCAAAAAAGAGGACGAAGTATAAGAGCCTGTTCAGCACCTCACCGCGCACGTCTTTTCGGCAAATTTTGCCGAATCCTGCGTCAAAATTCCCAACGGGAAACCGTCCCCTCTGTCACTTCGTGACATCTCCCCACACTGTGGGGAGTCACCTTGCCATACACAAAGTATGCCTGCGAATTTTTTCCTTGACCTCGACAAAATTATGCTCGAAAATCCGCACACGCCGAGATACTGAACAGGCTCTAAGCTAAGAAAACGGACTAAGCGTAACAGCTTAGTCCGTTTTTTTATTTTTTTGATCTTATTACAAGGGCAAGTCCCGAATCAATGCGTAAGAATGCAGAATCTGCGGTTATTTCGTTGCTAACGCCTATGGGATAGCCTATGGTCATGGGGTATGCCTCCAAAGGATATTTTACACCGCTGTAACGTCCGATAACAGTCGTTTCCGTAAGCGCGAACAGAGAAAAATACCAGCCCTCACGCTTTGGAAAAACATGCTCTCCTTCCCCGCACACCGTCAATTCGTTATCGGGGTCGCAGACAGTCATCTTGCAGCCGTGTTCATAAGCGTAGACAAGCGACTGCACGTTTGCAAAGGAATGGTCGAACCTTGCGCCAAGACCGCCGTATAGCCGAACCTCCCTGAAACCTCGCTTTATCGCTTCTTTTAAGGCGACCAGCGTGTCGGTATCGTCCTTTTCGGGGACGCATCTTATCGTTTCAACACCCTCGGGGAGCGTTTCGGAATAGGAATCAAAGTCCCCAACGATAAGATCGGGATTTAGTCCCAGTTTTTCGGCGATTTTCAGACCGCTGTCGGCGCATATAACAAAATCTCCGCCGCCGATAATTTTTTCGGGTTCAATAAAGCTCAGATCAGATACGGGTCCGCCTGCAAAAATCACACAGCTCCTCATTTCAGTTCCCACTCCTTGATCTGCTTTGCCTCCTCGTACATGGCGCAGTAGCTTTCATGGCGTGTTTTGGGTATTTTTCCCTCGCTCACCGCTTCAAGCACAGCGCAGCCCTTTTCGCAGGTATGTGAGCAGTCCCTGAAACGGCAGTTCTCCGCAAGTCCCTCGAACTCCCGAAAACACGAGTACAACTCCTCTTTACGTATCATATCGTAACGAGCGGTTTCAAACGTGGAAAATCCCGGAGTATCGGCGATATAACCGCCGTCCCTCAGCTTGTACAGCTCGGCGTGACGGGTAGTATGCCGTCCCCTGCCCAGCTTTTGACTTATCTCTCCTGTGGGAATATTCAGCTTAGGGTCAACGGCGTTCAGCAGAGTAGACTTTCCTGCTCCCGAATTTCCCGTAAACGCGCTTATTCTGCCTTTCAGAAGTTCACGAACGGCATCGACCGTTCCGCTGTCGGAGTAGTCTACGGTTATTACTCTGATTCCGATTTTTTCGTAGACCTCACGAAGCTCGGAGCAATCCCCGAGGTCGGTCTTTGTTATCGCCACAACTGGCTCTATTCCCTTGTACTCGGCGATAGCTATGAACTTATCGAGAATAAGATAATTCGGATTCGGACTTACAGTCGAAACAACGAATATCAACTGGTCAAGGTTTGCAAGAGGGGGTCTTATAATGAAATTTTTCCGTTCTTCTATCTCCGAGATAACGCCTCCGCTGACGATAACTCTGTCCCCTGCGGCAGGACTGATACCTCTGCTGCGGAATATGCCCCTTGCCTTGCACTCAAATATGCCGTCAGGGGACTCTACGGTATAGAGTCCCCCTAAGCATTTTAATATTATTCCGCTGACATTAGTTGTGTTTACCACCACCACTGCCATGATGTTATACCTGTTGTTTCATCGTAGACCCAATCGCCGTTTACGCCCGGTGAGTAATATATGAATTGATCGTTTACCCATTCTCCGTTTACACCCGGTTCGGGAGTCGGCTGTGGATTCGGGTCAACATAAGGCGGCTCTGTTACGGGTGGCTCTACATAAGGCGGATCTGTAGGCTCAGGCGGAGCTTCTGTCTCAGGCTCGGGGAATCCTCCGACATTCTCGAATGCGGCATATGCATCTCCTCCCGACATACATACATACGTACCCTCAGCAAAGTTGAAGCTGTACGTTCCTATCTGCGCCCTTGAATTGTTGTTAAGGTTTGTAAGCAGAACCGTTACATTTACATTTTCACCCGAACCGAGGACCTTCTGAGCGATAGAAGCATGTTCGGGACAATAGATATAGCCCGATTCCTGTGTGTCGATAGTTCCGTCCTCTTTCTGAACAATAAATGCGATAACAAAACGTCCGAACGCTTCCGCCGGGAAGTCAAGAGTATATTCGACCTCGCCGTCAGGCTTCTTTCCGTTACTGAAGAAAAGCGTTATCTCAGTACCCTTTTCAACCTTTTCGCCCTCCTCGATGGACTGTCTTACGACCTGCCCCTCGGGCTCATATGAAGCCTCGTCCTTGGTCTTTACCTTGAAGCCCTTGTATTCTGCAAGAGCCGCCGCTTCGTCGATAGACTTGCCGACCCAGTTATCAGCCTTTATCTGTCCTGCGTCCTCGCCTATACTTACGTAAAGAATGATCGCAGTACCCTTATGCGCCTGCTGACCTGCGGGAGGCTCTGTCTTGATAACGTTGCCTTTCTTTACGTCGGTACTGGAGGAATTTCTTATCTCGAAATCAAATTCCAACTGCTTCAGCATATCCTTTGCAAGTTCGACGTTTTTGTTCGTAACATCGGGAACTTCCTCAGTCTCCATGCCCTTGCTTATCTTTACTTTCAGGGTATCGCCCTTCTTGAATTCGCTGCCGGGCGCAATATCCTGCTCGATGATTATGCCGGGTTCAGCCTCGTTGAACTCTTGTCCGTCCTCTTGGAACATGATATTATTTCCGTAAGTGCTTACCGCATCGTTGAAGTCCATTCCTACAACGTCGGGCATTTTCCAGTCGTTCTTCTGAGAGGAGTCCTTGAGCATATCGGTAAACAGCATAGCTATAATTATAACTCCAACTATAATTACAACTACTACAACTGCTGTAAGTACGGGAACTACAAGTGAAGAACGTTCTTCCTCCTCGTCCTCGTCATCGTCGTCATCATCGTCGTAGTAATCATCGACCGTTCCGTATGGCTGATTACGCTGAGGCGCTCTTGCCCCTGCGGCGGCGGCTGCATAAGCAGGCTGACCTGTGGGAACGGGTTCGTCCGCAGGAGGAAGCTCGATGCTGCCCGAGTAATACTGGGTATCCTCGTTGTCGTCCACGCCCTCCTCACGGTAGTAGCCGAAGGTCATTGTCGGGTCTGCCTTAAATCTTTCAATATCGGCGATCATTTCGCCCGTAGTGCGGTATCTGTCCTCGGGAGCTTTCTCCATAGCTTTGAGGACGATCTCCTCCAGACCGTCGGGAATATCGGGGTTGACAGCTCTCGGACGTTCGGGAATATCGTGCATGTGCATTACGGCGATCGCAACGGGATTATCGCTGTCAAAGGGCTTTCTTCCCGACAGCATCTCGTACATCATAGCGCCCACGGAATAAATATCGCTCTTGGCGTCGGTAACAGCT
The DNA here is from genome assembly GCA_017622925.1 of Ruminococcus sp. GTDB lineage: Bacteria > Bacillota > Clostridia > Oscillospirales > Ruminococcaceae > Ruminococcus. The sequence continues at coordinate 61,102 of JAGAQC010000001.1, read as the reverse complement.
CCGCTCGCCTGCTCGGGACTGATATAGTGTACGCTGCCGATAGCCTGATCTGTAGCCGTCTTGCCCTCCTCACGGGCGAACTTGGCAATGCCGAAATCCATGACCTTGATCGTGCCGTCGCTGAACATCATGATATTCTGAGGCTTTATGTCTCTGTGTACGATGCCCTTATCGTGAGCATGCTGGAGCGCTCTCAATATCTGGATAACGAAATGCACCGTATCCTTCCATGTGAGGACCTTCTCCTCCTCGATATACTCTTTGAGCGTGATACCGTCAATATACTCCATGACGATATACTGGAGCTTGTCGGAAAAGCCCACGTCGTATATCTTGACAATATTAGGGTGAGAAAGAACTGCTATCGCCTTAGATTCGTTGCGGAAACGGCGGAGAAATTCTTCGTTTTCCGCATACTCCTTTTTAAGGATCTTAATAGCTACAGGCTTATTGTCGATAACATCAACGCCCTTATAAACCTCAGCCATTCCGCCGACGCCGATAAGCTCTGTGATCTCATATCTGCCGTCGAGCTTTTTGCCAATGTACTTATCCATTGCCTTACCCTTCCTTTTCTGATCTGCCGGTTGTACCCAGCAAACCGATATTGAAAATAAATTAAACAAAAATCATTCGCTGATAACAGCCACGGTAACATTATCTCTGCCGCCCTTGTTCAAGGCAAGCTGTATCAGTGATTCCGCCGCATTATCGAAGTCCGTACCCGATAACACACCGTATATTTCTTCGTCGCTGCAATAGCCTGACAACCCGTCCGAACAAAGCAGCAGGCTTATCTTATCCTCATATGTCAAAATAAAAGTATCCGTCAGCACCGTTTTTTCAACGCCGACCGCTCGTGTCAGCATATGCTTTTGCGGATGCACCGCCATTTCCGCCTCTGTGATCTTCCCCTGCTCGTAAAGCAGCGAAGCCACGTTATGGTCGGTAGTTACGGGGCAAAGTCCGTTTTCGGTTATAAGGTACGCTCGGCTGTCCCCCACATTGGCGATATACGCTGCGTCGGCAGTCACAAAAGCTGCCACACAGGTCGTTCCCATGCCGAAATTCTTGAAATCCAGCCTTGCGCGGGTATATATCACGGAATTTGCGGCGGAGATCGAGGAGATCATAAGCTTTCGTATATCGTCCTCGCCGAGACTTTCGCTGTAGCCGTCCGCAAACCGCTGAAAAAATTCGTTTATGGCGATCGCGCTTGCCTCCTTGCCTGCCCGTTCGCCGCCCATGCCGTCACAGACAACGGCGAGAATATTATGTCCGAAGTACTCGCATCTGACAGCGTCCTGATTTTCCTCGCGCCGAAGTCCGATGTCAGTGCCGAATCTGAACCTCATTCCTATGCACCTCCGTTTCCCACTCTGTTTATGGCGTCGCGTCTGAGCTGACCGCACGCCGCTTCTATATCGCTTCCGAGAGTTCTTCTCACGGTAGCGTTGATACCGCGCTTTTCGAGCCGTTTTGCAAAGTCTGCCACGGCTGTTCCTGCGGTGGTGTATTGTCTTTCCTTGACCTTGTTTACGGGGATAAGATTCACATGGCAGTTCATACCCCTGAGAAGTGCGGCAAGCCTGTCCGCGTCTTTTTCCGAGGAGTTCACGCCGTCCATAACAGCGTACTCAAAGGTGATACGCCGCCCCGTTTCGGCGATATAAGTCCTGCACGCTTCTAAAAGCTCCTGTATATTATATGCCCGATTTATCGGCATTATTTCACTTCTTGCAGAATTTTCGGCGCTGTGGAGGGAAATACACAGGGTAAGTCCCAATTTCAGCTCCGCAAGCTCGTATATCTTAGGAACGATACCGCAGGTCGAAAGCGAAACGTGCCGCAGGCTGAAATTATTGCCGTCCTTGTGGGATAGAAGCCGCAGGAACTTCACCACGTTGTCGTAATTATCCAGCGGTTCGCCAATGCCCATAAGCACCAGCCCAGAGATCTTAACGCCCGAGTTTTTCTCAGTCTCATATATCTGCATGAGCATTTCCGAAGGCTCTAAATTTCTGACGAAGCCTGCGATAGCCGAAGCGCAGAACCGACACCCCATTTTACAACCCACCTGCGTGGAAATACAAAGGCTGTAGCCGTAGCTGTACTCCATGAGGACTGTCTCCACAAAGTTCCCATCACAAAGCCTATACAGATATTTTACAGTATTATCTATACAAGATTCAAGTCTTTTCTGCACAAATAGTCCATTTACACAAAAATTTTCTTTCAATCGCCCTCTGAGTTGGACAGAAATATCAGTCATTTTGTCGAAATCGAAAACTTTTTTTACATGAAGCCATTGAAAAATTTGTTTTGCCCTGAATTTTTTCTCGCCTGCTCTCACAAGCTCGGCTTCAAGCTCGTGCAGATCGAGGCTCAGAATATCTGTTTTTTCCAACGGTTCACCTTCTTGAATCAAAATTTCTTTCTGAATTTCGCTATAAAGAACCCGTCCCCCGAAAAATCGCACGGGAAAAATGTTTTTGGGTTATCGAATGACCTGCCGTAAAGCTCGGGAAGCTCCGCAAGCTCAGTTTCGGGGTGGTTTTCCAGAATCTTTTGGACGACGGCTTCGTTTTCGGCTTTTCGCACCGTACATGTCGAGTAAACCATTTCTCCGCCGACCGCAAGATAGTTCAAAGCGTTGTCAGCAATATTGTACTGAATTTCGGGAAGTCTCTCAAACTCCGACAGCCTTTTATACTTTATTTCGGGCTTGTGACCTATGACCCCATAGCCCGAACACGGCACATCGCACAGGATTTTCGTAAACTTCGGCAGTTCGGGCATGAACACAATCGCGTCCCCCGTTTTTGCCGATATATTGGAAAGTCCCAAACGTTCTGCGCCCTCTCGTATCAGCTTCACTCGCTTTTCGTGGAGGTCAAAGGCATGTATCTCGCCCCTGCCGTTCATCATTTCCGCCATTGTGAACGTCTTTCCGCCAGGAGCGGCGCAAATATCCAGCACACGGTCGTTTTCTGTCGGCGCAAGAGCCATGCAGCATAGTTGAGACGAAATATCCTGAACGTGAAAAAATCCCGATCTGAAAGCGTCCGTGTCGATGACAGAACCGCTTTTGAGCCGATAGCAGAGTTGGTCGTCAGTCTGAAGCTCCACGCCGTGCAGAGCCTCCGAAAGCTCCTCGTGAGTGCATTTCAGCGGATTTCTGCGGATAAACGTTTCGCCGCTGTCCGTAACAGTGAATCTAATAAAGCGTTCGACAATATCCTCGCCGTAGTCCGATATAAGGCTTTCCGCAAGCTCCTCGGGAATCGACCAGACCGCCGAAATACGCCCGAGTTCGGAAATATTTTCCTTATCGCGCTCAGAAATAACAACTTTTCCGTCCCTTATGAAATTCCTCAGAACCGCATTGACCATGCCCGACGCGCTTGTTTTACCGAACTGCTTGGCAAGCCTGACGCTTTCATTGACCGCCGCATTGTCGGGAATATTATCCATGTACAATATTTGGTACAATCCGCAGCGCAATATAGTTACAATTATGCTGTCCATTTTTGCCAACGGGCGAGAGCAATATCGTGCTAAAACGTGGTCGAGCGTTATCCTGCGCTGAATGACCCCGTAGTACAACACCGTGCAGAGCCGCCTGCCCTGAGAGTCAAGATCGGAGCGTTCAAGTCCGCTGCCAAGCTGAATATTTGAATAGCTGCCGCTTTTGAATGTCTTATCCAAAAGCTTTGCCGCAAGATAACGCGGTTCGGTCATTTTCTTGTCCTCAGCAGCAAGCGTACAAGCTGCATAATCGAGGTTACAAGAGCTGTTACGTAGGTCATGGCGGCTGCGGTCAGCACCTTTCTCGCCATAGGCACTTCGGACATCTCCAGTATTCCGTCGTTTTCCAAGGTCTGCAATGCTCTGCGGCTTGCGTTAAGCTCCGTTGGAAGTGTGACAAGCTGAAACAGAACTACGGCTCCGAACATTGCGATCCCCACATAAATGAGGAACGGCAGGGTATCGAATAAGACAATGCCGAGTACGAACGCCATATACCAAAGGCGTGAGCAAATGTTTACCGCAGGAACTATAGCCGAACGCAAAACGATCGGCGTATAATTCTCGGCGTGCTGACAGGCATGACCGCACTCGTGAGCCGCAACGCCTATCGCCGCAACGGAAGTCTGACCGTACACCGAATCGGAAAGTCTTACAACGTCCTCTTTCGGTGAAAAATGGTCGCTGAGCTTACCCGGCGTATGCTCTATGCGTATATGGCTCAGACCGTTGCTGTCAAGGATCATTCTTGCGACCTGATCGGCTGTAAGTCCTCTGGAATTTCTCACCTTGCTGTACTTATTGAACGTACCTGTGACCGCCGCCTGCGCAATAAGCGGCAAAACGAGCATTAAGACCAGCAATAAAATATCGAGCATCATATGATTATCCCCCTTTTATCCGAGTTTTTCGCCTTTTGTAAGTTTTCTGCCACGAAGGAAGTCGGCTGTTTTCATGCGTTTTCCTCCCTCGAGCTGTATCTCGTTGAATATTATCACACCGTCACCGCAGTTTACTGCAAAGACGTCGGCGTCAGCTATAGTACCCGCTTCGCCCTGAGCAATATCGTGCGAAATTTCCGAAGCAAACACTTTCAGACGCTTGCCGCCCATTACGGTGAAGCCTGTAACGCCCCTTATAATATTGTGCAGCTCCTCCGCAGGTCTGCTGAAATCAAGACTGCTCATTTCCTTTTTTATCATAGGCGAATAGCAGCTAAGAGAATCGTCCTGCTTTTCGGGAACGAGCGTTCCCTGCTCCAAGCCCTCGATAGTTTCTATGAGGACACGTCCGCCGATAACGGAAAGTCGGCTGTATAGCTCGGAATAAGTCTCATTCTCGCCTATATCGACCGATTCCTTTATGAGCATATCTCCCGTGTCGAGACCCTCATTCATCTGCATCGAGGTAACGCCCGTGACCTTTTCGCCGTTCAGCAGCACCCAGTTTATCGGGGCAGCTCCACGGTATTTCGGAAGCAGCGAAGCGTGTATATTAACGCAGCCGTACTTCGGAAGCTCCAGAATTTCTTTCGGAAGTATCTGACCGTATGCCGTAACAGCTATCAGGTCGGGAGCAATATCGTTCAAAATCTTCATTGCCTGTTCAGCGTCGTCGCCCTTTCTCAGGGAAAGCGGCTGATACACGGGAATGCCGTATTCCTCCGCCGCCGCCTTAACAGGTGTTGGGATAAGCTTGTATCCTCGCCCTTTCGGTCTGTCAGGCTGAGTAAATACCGCCGCTGTCTCGTGTTCGGACTCTGCCAACGCTCTCAGGCACGGCACGGCAAATTCGGGAGTTCCCATAAATACGATCTTCAAACCTACTCCTCCTCGGGTACGAAAAATTCCTCTACTATCTCGGTAAACACATGTCCGTCAAGATGATCGTTTTCATGGCTTGCGCACTGTGCGCCGAGCTTGGTGAACTCACGCTCATACCAGTTTCCGCTGCGATCCTGCGCTTTAAGAACCACCACGGCAGGGCGTATCACATATCCCCACACGTTCGGACACGAAAGACACCCCTCCTGAACACGCTGTTTGCCCTTTTTAAGTTTAATTTCCGGATTTATAGCTTCAACATTGCCCTCCTCAAGGTGCATTATAAATATGCGCCTGCATATTCCGATCTGCGGCGCAGCCAAGCCAAGCCCCTCCGCCTTATCGAGCGTTTCGTGCATATCGTCCAAAAGTTGAGCTAATTTGTTATCGAATTTCTCCACAGGTCTGCAAACCTTATGAAGCGATTCGTCCTTATCCGTTAATATTCTTCTAAGTGCCATAATGATCTATCCTCTTTACACACCTACGTCCCCGTTGATGTCGGCGTAGAATGTTATTTTTTTCATTTCCTTCAGCTTTGCCCCCTCGATAAGGACATCGCTGATAAAGCTCCGCATTTCGGCGGTATTCTTGAATTTCATGATTATCCGCCAGCGGAATTTCCCGTTAAGTCTGCCGTAGGAGGCTCTTACAGGTCCGAGAACCCTTACGGGAGTTTTCGGCTGCAACGCTTCGAGCTTTTTGTTCATCAAAGCAATTATCGCCTCAGTTCCCGATCTTACCGCTTCTTCATCTCCGCCTGCAAAGCAGAACACGCACATATCGCACAGCGGCGGAAATATAAGAGTTCGGCGAATGGAAATTTCCTCATTGTAAAAGCCCCTGTAATCCTGCGCTGCGGCAAGCTTCATGACGTAATGGTCGGGCATAAAGGTCTGCAAAACGGCGCGTCCTCTGCGGCTGCCGCGACCTCCCCGTCCCACGACCTGAGTTATCAGGGAAAAAGTCCGCTCATAACTTCGGAAATCTCCGGCATACAGCGCTTTATCTATCGAAAGCACACCCACAAGCGTGACGTTCGGGAAGTCCAGCCCCTTGCCTATCATTTGCGTTCCGACCATAATGTCGTATTCTCCGTCCTTGAACGCCTTAAAGCCTTTCTCGTAGGAATATCGGGAAAAAGTCGTATCCGCGTCCATACGCAGTATACGCGCGTTTGGGAACAGTGCGTTAAGCTCCTCCTCGAGCCGCTGAGTCCCGAATCCCATGCTTTTCAGCCTGTCTGAGCCGCACACGGGACAAATCGTCACGGGGTCTTCCGCAAAGCCGCAGTAATGACACATAAGCTTGCCGTTTTTCTTGTGATACGTCAGCGGAACAGAACAGTTCGGGCAGTATATTGGCTGATAGCAGTCCACGCAGCTCATGATAGTATGAAAGCCGCGGCGGTTCAGCAAAAGTATACTCTGCTCGCCGTTTTTCAGGTTCAGATTTACCTCGTCTACCAGTTTTTGGCTGAATTCCGAGGGATTACCCTCCATGCGTTCCTCGTTCATATCGACTATCACAGTCTCGGGGAGACATGCGTCGTTGTAGCGTTTTTTCATTTCAAGGAGCTTGTAAACGCCCTTTTCCGCCAAATAATAGCTTTCCACGGACGGCGTGGCGGACGCTAAAAGCAGGCATGCACCATGATAAGCGCACCGCTGTTTTGCAATATCGTGCGCCATATACCTTGGGGAACTGTCGGATTTATACGACCTTTCGCCCTCCTCGTCTATTATTATAAGTCCGAGATTTTCAGCAGGCGCAAAAACTGCGCTTCTTGTCCCGATTATGATGTCCGCTTCGCCCCGTTTTATTCTTTTGTACTCGTCAAGCCGCTGTCCGAGCGAAAGTCCGCTGTGGATAACCGCCACTCGCTCTCCGAAAAGCGACCTGAAACGTGTCAGAACCTGCGGCGTAAGTCCTATCTCGGGAATAAGCAGCATCGCACGTCTGCCGAGTTTTACGGTATTTCCGATAAGCTTTTCAAAAACAGACGTTTTGCCGCTGCCCGTTACTCCATGAAGCAGGAACACAGCAGGCTTTTTCTCGAAAATTCGGGAAAAAACTCTGTCGTGGACGTTTTGCTGCTCCTCGGAAAGCACAGTGGAATCGGGGTCGATGCGTTCGTCCGAACCGTCGTCCACAGCGCGTAGGACTTCCATATCGTATTCCTCCGCCGCGCCGTTTGCCGCAAGGCGTTTAATAACAGATTCGGAAAATCCGCACATATACGCCGCTTCTTTCACCGAAGCGCTCCCCCAGTCACGTAGGAACTCCGCCGCTTTTTTCTGCTTCGGGGTGAGGGTAAAGCTTTCGGGGTCGGCAAGATACCTGTCGGAAAGACGTATCATGCGCACTGAAGCATCGCCGACGGTCTGCTTGAATATATTTGCGGAGCTGAGCGCGCCTGCCTCTAAAAGCTCGTCAACATAGAGCCTGCCGTTTTCCGCCGTATAATTTTTCAGCAGCTCCGTGAGAATACTGTCGTCCTCAACGGAACTCAACACGTCAAGCAGCTCCACCGCTTTCTCCGAAAGAGATGACGTATCGGAAAATCCCTTGACAAGCCGAAAATTTTCATCGGCTCTTACGCTCATCGCAGGGGGAAGCATGGTTTTTATACCGTCATAATATGTGCAGAAAGTGCGGTCGTGAAGAAATTCCGCCAATTGAAGCAGTTCCTCATTCAGCACTGGCTCACTGTCGATCTGAGCGGCAACAGGCTTCAAGGACGTTTCATCGCCCTCGGTGAGCCGCATGACCACTCCGACACGCCGCCGATTTCCCCTGCCAAACGGAACGAGAACACGGCAGCCTCTTTTCAGCGTCATGCCCTTTGGGACACGATAGCTGAAAAGCATGTCAAAGGAATAGGAAGTACCGCTGACAGCAGTTTCCGCAATCAAAGATCATCCCTCGCTGACTGTGCTGACTATCTTGCACTTTCCGCTTGCAAGCTCCTCCACCGCTGTCTTTACGGGCTTCTCCTCAAGGGTCTCGCCGTTTGCGTAAAGCTCGTCGGAAATTTCTCTCGCACGCTTTGCAACAGCGATAACAAGCGAATAACAGCTCTCGTTCTTTGAAATTATCTGGTTTACTGCGGGTCTAAGCATTTTTGATAACCTCCTCTATAAATTCAGCCTGTGCGGACGTTTTCAGCGATTCTGCACGTATTACCGTGAAAAAGTCGTTTACGGCGTCCTCCAAAGCATCGTTGACAATGATGTAATCGTATCGTCCCATATATTTAAGCTCCTCGGTTGCCTGAGCAATGCGATCGTCGATCACTTCCTGAGTCTCCGTACCTCTTTTGTTAAGACGTCTGCGGAGTTCGCCTACAGACGGCGGCGCAATGAACACGAACAGAGCGTCGGGACGAAGCTCCTTTATCTTCATAGCTCCCTGAACCTCGATCTCAAGTATAACATTTACGCCTGCATCTAATTTGGATTCGACCTCGGAAACAAGCGTACCGTAGTAATTGCCGCAGTAGCAGGCATGCTCGAGAAATTCATTTCTGTCAATTCTTTGAACGAAGTCCTCTTTTTCAAGGAAGTAATAATTCACGCCGTCAACCTCGCCCTCACGGGGCTTACGGGTCGTTGCGGAGATCGAGCAGTAAAAACTCTCGTCTTTCAATATCTCCGCCAGCATAGTACCCTTTCCGCAGCCCGAGGGAGCGGAAAAAACTATAAGTCGTCCCCTATTCATCTTCGTCTGCACCTCCGTTTTCATTTATCCTTGAAGCAAGAGTGTCGGTTATGAGCGACGAAAGGACAATATGTCCGCTGTCCATCACAATGACCGCCCTTGTTTTTCTGCCGTATGTAGCGTCTATCGCCCTGCCGTCGTCCCTCGCCTCTTGAATAAGCCGCTTTATGGGCGCGGAATCAGGACTGATGACCGTCACTATCCTATCTGCGGAAACCATATTTCCGTAGCCAATATTTATCATTCTCATAGCTTACTCGATGTTCTGTATCTGCTCGCGAATCTTTTCAAGCTCCGCTTTCATGTCCACCACAAGCTTGGTAATGCCGAGATCCTGAGCCTTTGAGCCGATAGTGTTTACTTCACGGTTCATTTCCTGAACAATAAAATCCAGCTTTCTGCCAATAGATTCGTCGGAATTTACAAGCCCCCGAAGCTGCGAGATATGGCTTCTCAGGCGGACTGTTTCTTCATCGACCGCAATTTTCTCGGCAAAAACAGCCGCTTCGGTAACGATCCTCTGTTCATCTATATCACGGCTTTCCAAAACCTCGCTCAGCTTTTTGTAAAGCCGTTCCCGATAGTTTTCAACAGTCTGAGGCGAAAGCTCCTCGACACTTGCGACCATTTCCATGATGCACTCGGACTTTTCGAGAACGTCGAGCCGCATTTTTTCGCCCTCGGTCTCGCGCATAGCAACAAATCTCTCCAAAGCTTCCGCCGCGACCTCGGATACGTCGTTCCACACTTCCTCCTCGTTATCGGGAGTTTTCTGAACGTTAAAAATATCCGGCAGCTTTATAAGCTTTGAAAGCGTGAGGTCGTCCGCGACATTCAGGTCCTCCGCAACGCTTCTCAGCGCATTGACGTACCCCTCAGCCACGCCCTTGTTTATGGCGATCTCCGTATCTCTGCCCTCGATATTGCTGATAGTTACCGAAACGTCCACCTTACCGCGCGAAATTTTCGATTTCAGCAGAGCCTTTAGCTTTTCGTCAATATAATTATATGCTCTCGGTATGCGTGAGCTATACTCGTAATATCTATGATTAACGGAGCGTATCTCCACAAGAATATCACGCCCGTTGAGTATTTTCTGCGACCTGCCGTAGCCTGTCATGCTTTTTATCACCAAACCGCCTTCTTTCAGTATAAGTTTGCGCATAAAGACACTGTTTTATTATACCACATATTGAAAAAAAAAGCAAGTATTTCCGCATATTAAATCATACAAAAAGGGACGCCGAAGCGTCCCTTAATTTTAGCAATATTCAAATTACTTTGCAGCTGCGTCGTACTCAGCCTGTGACATGGGGAACTGTGCCTGCTTAATGAGCTTAGCGTCAACAGCCTGAATTGCAAGAGCATCAGACGTCTTAACGCCGTCGCCGTTGTCGATAACGTCAGCATTGATAGCACCCTGAGCTGACAGACCGTACTTATCGGGATTACCGAGAGCCTGGAGGATAGCTGTAGAGTCAGCGATAGTTACCTGACCGTCACAGTTAGCGTCGCCCCAGAGAGTATCACCGGAAGGAGTTGAAGGATCTGTAGGATCAGTGGGCTTAGGTCCGGGAGTACCCGAAGCATCCGCTGCCTCGTCCTGCATAAAGGAAGCGATCCAAGCAAGAGGAGCGTTCCAGTTGATAGTTACCTCGTTTGTAGACCATGCTTCGATAGAGTCAACGAAGCATCTCTGCGACGGGTTGTCAGGATCACCGGGAACGAAAGCAAGAGCGCGTACATAAGGATCCTGGAGACCTGCGTTAGGACCGCCGGAAAGGATTCCATCGGGAGCCATAGGCAGAGTCTTATCAAGCTCGTAAGACCAGTATCTGTGGTGAGGATTCTTCTCAACATAAGTACCGTAGCCTGTTACGAATGAGAATGAAAGCGGGTTTGTACCAAAGAGATAGTCAAGAGCCTTGGAAACGCCGTTCATGTACTTAATATCATTGTCAATATCGTAAGCGTAAGCCATAACGATACTGTTGTTGATTACCATTGAGTTTGAACCCCACTCGTAACCCTTGATCATAACGGAAGGATCGAGGTTGTTCGGGTCGTTGTAAGCTTCTGCGGGAGCCTTATAAGGAATACCGTAGCCCTGCTTTTCTTCCTGAGCGATATAGTCGTCGGCAGCCTTCTTGATATTTGACTGAACCTTTGTAAACTCGGAAGCATCGAGCATATCTTCGTGGAGAGCAAGCGAGAGAGTACCTGCGGAAGCAGTATTACCCCAGTTGAACGATGTGAACGAGCCGTCCTTGTTCTCGCCGCCTACCATAGCTGTGTTACATGTGTAAGCGTACTCGGATTCGTCCATGATAGCCTTGAACTTTGATGCTGTAGCGTCGTCGCCCATTGCCTTTGCAGAAAGGTAGATCTCGCAAGCTGCCCAGTAAGCGTCGTCAAGAACGTTGTTATCACCGTAAGGTCCGCCGCCCTTTGCCTGCCACATAGGAGCGTACAGAGAATCCTCTCTGATCTCTTCCTTCGGGCACTCGCAATTCAGTGTCGGATGTGTAGTCTTTGTATCATCATAAGGATAGTAATACTCTTTATATGCCTTGAATGCCTCAACAGCTGTTTTGAGGTATGTCTCAGCCTTAGTGCCGTCATAATCCTGCCAAAGTCTTGCAGCCTGACCGGCACAAGCAGCATAGTTAAGCGTAGCAGCGAACGTCGGAGGCTTTACGATACGAGTTGTTCCCCAACCCTTCTGACCGTTATCCATCGTAGGCTTGTCATAGTCCCAAGGTCTGGTAGCAAGACCAGTCCACTTATGGTCGTGGAGCTTGTGATAGTAAAGACCTTCGTACTTGCCCCATGCAGTATCGCTTGAAGTAACCTTCATCTGTGCGATCCAGTCAAGTTCAACAGCAGCTTCATCAAGAACATCGGGAACTCCGTTGCCTGCCTCAGGAACAACAACTGTGCCTGAACCGTCGGCAAACTTAGCCTTGCCCTCTTCTGTCTTAATAGCTCTCTCATACATATTCTGGAGCGTCCAAATAGAAATACCGCCGTTTACAACGTACTTACCGTGGTCACCGGCATCGTACCAACCGCCGTTTGCGGTAAGTGTGCCTGACTTGTAGGTAGAAGTAGCCTCTTCCTTAGATGCGTACTCGTTCTTCCAAATCTTCTGGATAGAAGCCGTATCGGTCTTATGACCGCCCTTGTGACCCATTCCTGTACCCTTGCCGTCAGAGCCGCCTGATGTACAGTATTCGTCTTCAATATCAATACCTGAACGGTTCTGATAGAAGTAGTTCATAGCGTTTGTGAGGAGGTTGTGAGACTCATCATAGTAGATGTTATCGCCGATATTGAACTCGAACGATCTCCAATCCTGTCCCTGAATCTTGATGTAGTATCTGCCGGGAACATTGAACTCAGAGAAATCGAGCTTGCAAACGCTGTCGGCAGAATCTCCGTCCTTCTGAGGAGCAGTAGATGTGCCTGACCATTTGACCTCACCCGTAGCAGCATCGCATACGTCAAATCCGTATGTGCCGCTGAGAGTAATCTTTGTAGCGTTAGGCAGAACGTCGCCCTGGTTATCGCCGAGAACGGCAACCTTAGCCAGATTTGGATAGTAACCGATCTGGTTTACAGAAACAAAGTTTACGGACTTTCCGTCAACTGTCATATATTCTGCGATCTCGTCTGTGAAAGTTGCGCCGTAGTCACGGTTTGTAGCGCCGTATGACTTGTTCGGGTCTGCGTCGCATTCACCGCCATCACCGCAGGTCTTGCATATGATGGACATATCGTCAAACCAAAGCTCGTCGCCCTCCTGAGCGTTGCCGCCATAGCCGTTGGAATCCTTAGCATAGTGGAATGTCCACTCAGCAGCCTCAAGATCCTTTGTAGGCTTGAACGTACCTGAGAATGTCTGATATTCGGTAGTAAGCTTTACAGCGTTACCCCAATCACCGCCCATGCTGATGCCCATGACGAACTGACCGTCTTTAAGGCTGAAGTATTCATCATTACCAGAAATATCACCGATCTTAGAGCAAAGCTCCATACCGCTTCTCTTAGCCTTAACCTTAAAGCTTACCTCGTATTCATGGCCTGCCTTGAAGTTAAGATTTCTGTGACGGAACTGAAGATCCCACTTGGACTTTTCGCCGCCCTCCGGAACCTTTACTGTAATATGGAACGCTTCGTCTTCAAGTCTGAAGTCCTGCTTAGCAGGAGACGTTTCACATGTGTGCCAAGGCAGAGCCTTATTTGTAAACGACGTCTCACCAAGCACCTGACCTGCCGAAGCGCTCAGAGGAGCGATCGTGCCGGTAACGGCAGTAGCGAGCATAGCCATAGACATAAGACTTCCGGCAATTGCCTTAGAAATTTTCTTGTGCATTTGTATACCCTCCCATAAAATTTTAAAATTATGTTTCTATAACGCCGCGCCAGTGCATACGCTGCGATTATATGTGTGATATATACTCTCCTCCATAGAGAAAAGTATGACGAGCGGCATAATCTGCACCTGCCGCTTTCCGTTATCCTAATTATAGTATATAACTCAAAAAAAGTAAATAGCTTTCTGAAATTTCGTATATTCCTATAATAACAACGTGTTATTTTTGTGTATTTTTGACAATAGCAATATGAAAACAAAGAGGAACGAATCCCTCTTTGTTTTCAAATTATGAATAAGTTATTTCTTTAAAGGAAGATCTTCGAGTTTTATAATTTTAGCGTCAACTTTGGCAATTACAAGAGCATCGTCAGGTGTGATTCCCGACTCGCCGTTTACATCGCCGTTTATCGCTCCCTGCTCGGAAAGACCGTACTTATCCTGATTTCCAAGATGCTGGAGAATAGCCGTAGAATCGGCGATAGTCACAACGCCGTCGCAGTTAGCGTCGCCTGCAAGATAGTCGCCCGGGGGTGTTGTCGGAGCGGGCTGCGAGGTCGTAGGCTTTACCTGAGGTTCTGTGGGGGTGGAAATTTCTCCGCCCGAGCTGCCGAGGTCTGCGCCTGCAACAGCGGTAGTACCGTCAGGCTCGGTTCCCCAAACGAGAATGTCGTTTACGTACATCGTAATGTTACCGTTGTACGCATCGGTGGACTTGATATTATCACAGTCCTCAATGCCCTCGTAAGACCAGTCGTTCGTGGGATCCCATGCGCCCTTTGTAGGTTTACCGTCGATAGCGTCGGGAATTGAAAGTCTGAACTGAACCTCGTCACGATGTTCGCTCTGTCCCGTAGGCATGATCGCTCTGCCGTCCTCGAAAGCTATCTCTGCATAGTAGGTATTTCCCGTAGGATCGCCCTCATACTTGTGAATTCCGTTGGAGACTCCAAATCCGGCATCGCCCTCTTTGTACTGCTGAGACTTGACCTCCAGAGAGATGTTGTCAACAGAAAGTCCTGCTGCCAAAACCTCCGAAATGTCGAAGAAATAGCGGTACTTGATGTCCTTATATACTCGCGCAGGCCATGCCGTGTGATTCATCGTCCACGCCTTTATTTCCGAATAGCTGTCGCCCTTCCCGTTGAGGACAGCCGCCATTTTCCATTCAGCCCACTTGGGAGCTTCCTTTGTAGGGAAGTCGGCAAGCTTTTCTCCGCCGTAATCGTCTATCATAGCGCAGAGAGAAGCCGTATATCCTGCATTATAGTCAATTGCGACCTCTGTATACTGATAATCCGAAACCTTATAGCTTCCATAGCTGCCCGAGCTGTCCGGACCGCCGATAAGCGCGCCGTAAAGGGTATGAGCATATTCTGTCTGCCAGCCCTCGTCGCCGCCTGATTCCTGACCAAGCTCGTTCCAGTGATCGTCGTGAATACCCGAAGCCGTTCTGTGGTGGATCGCAGTCGGATTTTTTTCGCCCATTCCAAGCACATAGCTGATATTTTCCTCATTATCGCCGAAACAGTAATTCATCTGACTGTCAGCCCATTTATTGTACTTCTCAGACTTTGCGGAATCCTCCTTGAATACGGTATCGCTTGCAAGCTTAGCGAGGAACGCCGTATTTGCCGCATGGCGGAGACAGCCCCAGTTTGTAAGATGCGAAAGACCGCCGGGGGTAACTTTTCCCTCAAAAGGTTTAAGTCCGCCTGCGCTGCCCTCGTTCATCCAGTAGCGGATATGCTTGTCGATGTGGTTTATCCATTCTTCCTTGCCCGTGATCTGCGCATAGAGGAGAGCCGCAGCCTGCGTTGTATCGTCCCATGCAAGACCCCATGTATACTTCCAATCTGTAGACTGGCTTTCTGTGGGGAAGTTCGGGATATAATCCTTTTCGATCTTGTCAAGGTACTGCTTGTCGCCCGTTGCCTTATAGAGCCAGCAAGCGGCATACATACAGTCGTCTATCCATGTTGACGTATTATACATTCCTGCCATGCCGCCTACGTCCTTTGTATCACGTATCTTATCCGCGCCGTCGAAAAGGTCCTTTGCGTGTTCAAGATATTCCTCAGCCTTTGTAGGGTCGGTATCCTTGAAAAGCATATAGCCCTGCGCAAGAACGGCTGCGGAAAGAGCTGCAACGGTGGAATTTTCTATAATATCGTAGGGGCGCTCCCAATCGTCGTTGTTAAGGTGATGCTTTCTGAGGTAGACCTCGGCGCTGCACCAGATGTTATGGTCAGTTGAACCGCCTGTAAAGTCGCCTATCGTGCCGACCATTTTTCCGCTTCCGCGGTCTGCGGCAAGGACATAATCTATGCCCCATTTAAGGTTGTTTTTGTAAGCCTCGCCAAGTCCCGCCTTATCTACAGCGTCCTTATATTCCATATATCCCCATGCAAGAATTGACGCGCTATAGGCATTTGTAAGCGTAAATTTAAAGTGATCTCCTGCATCGAACCAACCGCCGTCCACAACGTCAGTAGGAGTTCCGTCCTCATTGACCATGGAATCAGCTCTCCATGAAACGGAGTTCCACTCGGGCAAAACGCCTGCCTGCTGAACCTCATAGAAGAAAAGCGACTTCTGCAAAGCCTCGCCGTAGTTGACGTCAACAGCCGCAGAGGACTGCGCCACGGGCAGAGCCGAAAGCATACCTGCCGAAACAGCCATAGCGGACAGCGCCGCCGTAAATTTTTTTAGTTTCATAAGTTAATTACCCCCTCGTTCAGATCGTCTGTCATATTTCTCTCGACAGACCAACTAAATATCCGTAATTTTACTATACACTATTTTTACCGATTTGTCAAGATAATTTTCATGATTTTTCAAGAATGCAGTAGCTTAATTCGAGTATCTCGCCCTCTTTGACAGTAACCTCCGTACCCTCGGGAAAGCCGTGATTCCCCTCCCTATAAATGACGTCATAGTCTATGGAATCAACGTTCTCGTGAACGTAATACATCTGATAGCCCTGATCTGTCGTGGGTACGAGCCTGTATGTTCCCGCTTCAAAATCAATTCCGCAGCGAAACATTCCCGAGTGTTCAAAGGGACTGTTTTCGCCGTCAAAATCATCGAGCGCAACAGCCTCGCACCACGAAAATTTTATGTAACCGTCCGTTTCAAGTTTAACTATTGCGGAGCTTTCAAACCACTTGCCGCTGATAACGTTATTACATTCGGGATCGCTGTATATCGCATAATACGCCTCTCTCCGCATATCGTCAAAGTTGCTGTCGCTCACCGTCAGTATATATGTACCCTTGGGAATATCCTCGCCTATCCTATAGTTTCCATCGGGGTATTTCTCTGTATAATTCTCCGAAGCAGCGGCATTTTCAGTTAAGTCCGAGAATTCGTCAATATTCGGTATTTCAGGCACGCTTATATCGGACACATTGACCGAGATTCCGTGGTAAGTTCCGTCAAGGCGTTTTTTAGTATTCTCTTTATTTGCAAGTATATAAAAAACAAGATTTACAGCTATAACCGCAAGAACGACAGCGGCTAATGCAATAAAAACAGCTATCAAGCGTTTATTTTCCCCTTCTTTTTTCCGCTTCTGAGTTTCCTGTACCGTGCCGCATTCGGTACAGAATCTGACGTTCCCCGGAAGAATAGTTCCGCACAAGGGACACATCTTTTCATCTATCGTACCGTTATTGTAGTCGTCGGACGCTTTTCTGTGCGGATCATCATAATTATTCACAAAATCCCCTCCCCATGCTGAAAAGGGCTGCACCTTACAGCACAGCCCTTTAATTCATACTAATACAGCGAAAAATCAATCCTCGTCGTCGTATTCTTCATCATCGGCAGCGTCCTCGGCAAGAGCGCGCATAGAAATGCTGATCCTCTTTGTCTCGGAGTCGATGTCAATGATCTTAACGTCCACAACGTCGCCTACGGAAACAATATCCTTTACGTTCTCAACTTTCTTATCGGCAAGCTGAGAAATATGGATAAGTCCGTCAACTCCGTCAATGATCTGAGCGAAAGCTCCGAAGCTTGTGATAGATACGATAGTAGCCTTAACAACATCGCCTACGCTGTAGTTGGACTTGAATATCTCCCACGGATTATCCTCAGCCTTCTTGAAGCCGAGAGAAATTCTGTTTTCCTCTGCGTTGAGATCCTTGATGTATACTTCAAGAGTATCGCCAACGGAAACTACCTCGTTGGGGTGCTTGATCCTCTTCCATGAAAGCTCAGAAATATGAACCATGCCGTCGATACCGCCGAGGTCAACGAATGCACCGAAGCTTGTAAGGGACTTTACCTTGCCCACATACGTCTTGCCGATCTCAGCTCCTGCCCAGAATGCGGCGCGCGCTTCTTCTTTCTTTGCAGCGTCAACAGCCTTTATAGAACCAACGGCTCTCTTTTTGCCGCCCTCGTCTACCTCAATGATCTTGAACTGTACCTTCTGCTTATTAAGCTGGTCAAGCTCTGCGCCTCTCGGGAGACCCGACTGTGAAGCGGGAATGAAAACTCTTACGCCCATGTAATTAAGAGTAACGCCCTTATTTACAATACGGCTTACAGTACCCTCGAGGACTGTACCGTCTTCCTTAGCCTTAACGACCGTGTCGTAGCCTGCCTGCTCGTCAACCTTTCTCTTGGAGAGAGCGACAGTACCCTCGCTGTCGTTTACCTTGATAACGATAAGGTCGATCTCATCGCCGACTGCAACGAGGTCAGCGGGCTTCTTTGTCGAGTCGTCCGTAAGGTCCTCAAGCTTAACGTAGCCTGTGTGTTTTGTTCCCAAATCAACGGTGATCTCGGCATTATCTATGCCTACAACTATGCCCTTGACTTTTTCTCCTGTATGTATTTTTTTGAATGACTGATCGAGAGCCTCAGCGAAGTCGATCTCCTCATCCTGATTTGCAGTAAGATTAACATTTTCTGTCATAGTGGTTTGTACCTCCTTGATTATATATGCCGGCGTTGAAGCCCCGGCTGTTATGCCGATTTTGCCGGCACAGGGCAGCATCAAAGATGAAAGCTCGTCCGAATTTTCTATGTGATACGTTTTGCAGTAACGGCTGCACACCTCGTAAAGCTTGACCGTGTTGGAGCTGTGTTTTCCTCCGACAACGAGCATGACATCAGAGCTTTTAGCAAGCTCAGCCGCATCTGACTGCCTTGTATCGGTGGCGCTGCATATGGTATCGAATATGACAATATCGGGATTGCCTTTTGGGATCACCTTCAAACATTCTTCCCATTCTATTATATTATACGTTGTTTGCGCAACGAATGCAAGCTTTTTTTCCAAAAAATTCCCGTTTTTCTCAAAAACGTGTTTTAGCTCAATGTTATCCCTAAAAACAATACAATTTTGTTCACAATGTCCAATGATTCCTTGAACTTCGGGGTGGTTCACATCGCCTGCTATGAGTATCATGTAGCCCTCTTTGGACTTTTCGGCGACTATCCTGTGAATTTTCGCTACGAAAGGACAGGTCGCGTCAAGCATTCGGCAGCCCTTTTCCGCTATCCTGTCGTAAACCGCCCTGCCTACGCCGTGAGAACGGATAACGACCGTTTCGTCGGGAAGCAGCTCGTCAACCGACTCGACTACCCTTGCGCCCTTGGCTTTCATATCGTTTACGACGTCCTGATTGTGGATTATAGGACCGAGAGTAGCTACTTTAGTATTGCTCTCCAATTCATTATACACCATTTTTACGGCTCTGTCAACCCCAAAACAAAAGCCTGCCGATCTTGCGACTGTGACTTTACTCATTTTCCTGCTCCTTTCCGCTGTTCTCCGTGGTCTCATCGCCCTCCACAAGCTTCTTTATTTCAGCCATATAGCGATTTTTCAGCTTGACAAGCTGACGGGGATTCGGGTCGTCTGGATTTTCAACATACTCCGCAGGGTCTATTGGTTCGCCGTATTTTACGGTGATCTTGGCGCGGAATTTCAGCTTATCCCCGAAAACAATACCTACGGGGATTATCTGCCTGCCTGAACGCGCAGCGATGACCGCTGCTCCCGAGTGTCCTCTGTGTACCTTGCCGTCCTTAGAACGCGTACCCTCGGGGAAGATCATAAGGCATTTGCCGTTGTTAAGCCTTTCGACCGCCGTATCGAGTACAGCCGTATCGCCCTTTCCACGAGACACAGGGAACGCTCCGAGACTGCGTATAAGCCATGCGAAAAGCTTGTTCCTGAAAAGCTCCTCCTTAGCCATAAATGCGTAAGTTCCCCTTGCTCCGCAGCCAACAAGCGGCGGATCGGCGTTGGTACGGTGATTTGAAGCGTATATCACGGGAGTTTTTTTAGGGATATTTTTCCTGCCCTCGAATTTCAGGTTAAAGGCGATATGAAAGGCTATCCACACAAGCACTTTAGCAATGTAATACATTAAATTCTCTCCTTGATCATCTCGGCTATCTTCGCTGCGGACTGCTCTAAAGTCAGCTCGGTCGTATCCACAAGAACAGCGTCCTCTGCCTGTCTGAGCGGAGCTGTTTCACGGTGCATATCCTGATAGTCGCGTTCGTTGATGTCCCTGAGTATCTCCTCGTAGGACGGACAATCAGGCTTCTCGGAAAGCTCCTTATAACGGCGGTTTGCACGTTCCTCAGCCGAAGCCGTAAGGAAAATTTTAACGTTCGCATTCGGGAGAACTACCGTGCCTATGTCTCTGCCGTCCATGATGATATTGTTCTCACGGGCAAGCTTTTGCTGTAAATCGAAAAGTCTCGCTCTGACCGCCGGAATCGCCGAGGTGCGTGAGGCAGCCATAGAGATCTCGGGAGTTCTGATAAGCTCGGAAACGTCCCTGTCGCCGAGATAAACACGCTGAACTCCGTCCGCGAACCTGAGAGATACGTCCGCATTTTTCAAAGCGTTTTCGATGTTCTCATCGGAAATATTATTCTCGGTGATATACAGGGCAACAGCACGGTACATCGCCCCCGTGTCCACATAGATGTACCCCATTTCGGCTGAAACCATTTTGGCTATAGTGCTTTTTCCTGCTCCGGCAGGTCCGTCAATAGCTATGTTGATCGTATTCATAAAAACTACTCCTTTTAAATCAATTCAGATACGGAAATTACAAGATCGGTGAGGACTGCCGCCGCCGATATTGCCGAAAAGCCTATACACAGCCATTTCGGCAGCTTTTCGCTGAGCTTTCCCGACATCGGGTGAACGAGAAAGAAATACAGCAGGGCAAATATCCCGAATATTCCGCTTGAGATAAGGCTCGATCTGTCGAGGATAGAAAATTTCCAGCTACGGTACGTCCAGAACTGCTTGTGGAAAATAAATTCCAGCAGATAAGACGCTCCAAGCTCAAAAACTGTCGTGACGACCACGGAAAAAAGAAAAACAAAAACAGGATTTCTCTTTTTCTCACGCAGCACGGCTAATAAAATGAACGCTCCCACGGCATATATCGGTACTATCGGCATGTGGAGCATTCCACGGTTGTCAAAATATCCCCACATTACCCATACCGTTGCGACCTCGTACAGCCACCCGATAAAGCCTGCAAGCATAAATTCAAAAACGTATCGGAACGCTGTTCTCGAAAATTCTTTTTTCATGAAGAAACCTCCTGCGTCTATAGACACATCGCCGCCGAATACGCTGTTGAAAAAGCGATCTGCAAATTGAATCCGCCCGTATACGCGTCAACGTCAATGACCTCTCCGGCAAAGAAAAGTCCCTCCGTCAGCTTAGATTCCATAGTCTTAGGGTCTATTTCCTTTACCGACACGCCGCCGCTTGTGATTATAGCTTCATCAATGGGTCGGAAACCCGAGATACGCACAGGAAAAGCCTTCATCAGTTCCCCGAAACGCAGACGTTCCTCTTTGGTGATACCGTTTATCTTCCTTTCGGCTGCAATTCCCGACAGTCTCACCATGACGGGAATAAGCTTTGCAGGAAGAAGCTTTCGTATACCGTTAATAAAGTCACGGTTGAGATTATCGGCGAAATCCCGTTTTATCCTTGCGTCGAGCTGCTCGGCGGTCAGGGCAGGCTTCAGGTCTATCACCGCTTTGTACCGATCAGGCTGCATTTTTCGGATATGACTGCTTGCGGAAAGCACCAACGGTCCGCTGATACCGAAATGAGTGAACAGCATCTCCCCCATTTCACTGTATATCGTCTTTTCGCCGTCCATGAGCTTCAACGTGACGTTGCGCAGGGAAAGTCCCATAAGCTCGGCGCAGAATTTATCGGGCGAAACAAGCGGAACAAGGCTCGGTTTAAGCTCCGTGACCGTATGACCTGCTTGCTTTGCCAATATATAGCCGTCCCCCGTTGAACCAGTCGCAGGATAGGACTTTCCTCCGCAGGCAACAAGTACGCTGCCGCTGCGGTATTCCCTACCCCCTGCAATTACTCCCGTACATCTGCCGTCCTCTATAATAAGGGACTCGACAGCCTTTCTGACTATCTTCACGCCGAGCCGTTCAAGTTCGCCGTCAAGAGCCGAAACAATGTCCTCCGCTTTGTCGCTGACAGGGAAAACTCGGTTTCCACGCTCGGTTTTCAGCGGAACTCCAAGCTCCTCAAAAAAAGCCATTGTCTCCTCCGCTCCGAAAACGGAAAAAGAGCTGTACATAAATCGGCTGTTTACAGGGATATTCTCCATATGCTCGCTTGTCGGAGAATTATTGGTAACGTTGCACCTGCCCTTGCCCGTAATGCGGAGTTTTCTGCCTATATTGGCGTTTTTCTCGAAAAGCAGCACGGATTTTCCGAAACGAGCCGCAAATATCGCCGCCGTACAGCCTGCCGCTCCGCCGCCTATTATAATGGTGTCGGTCATTTTTTCACCTCTCAAAGAGCCTCTGAAGCCTGTCGGAAGCCTTTCTTCGCCGTTCCTCCGATGCCTCGCAGTCAACGGTATACCGCCCGTTTTCAAGGGCAAGAACATCTCCCTCGCGAGCGTTGTCGGGAAGTTCCGAAACGTTGACTTCGATCATTCCGCCGTCTGTTTCTATGACTGCAATATCGCCCTCAAACCTGTCTATTATCATAATTTTCACCTCTCGCACCTGACTTCAAGCTCTTTGCCGTCCGATGTTATCTCAACGCTGCCGCACATATCGGTGCGATAAATTTCATCGGTATATCGCCGTATTGCGTTGAGAGCTTCGACGTCGGGGTGTCCGTAGGAGTTTCCGCTGCCGCATGAGATAACCGCAATGTCGGGCGAAATCGTGTCCATGAACAATTTGGAGCTTGACGTTTTGCTGCCGTGGTGACCTGCCTTGTAAACGTCGATATGCCCGAAACGCCCCGAGTTCACCATTTCCTCCTCCGCAGAAGTCTCGGCGTCCCCCGTGAAGATAAAGCTGTTTTCGCCGTGATAAAGAACGATCCCCACGGAATAATTATTTGCGTTGGAGTATTCGTCCGAAATGGGAGCTACTATCTCCCACTGTGCATCGCCAAGTTTTCCTTTCCTACCCACTTCGGCAGGGGTCACTTTCAGGTCGTTATCCTCCGCCGCATCAAGGAATTTCTCGAAATACAGCGTAGTCGGGACATCTCTCTCGGCAAGGGACGGCATTATAAATTCGCCTATATCATAGCTTTCCACTATCTCCGCCATGCCGCCCATGTGGTCGGAATGAGGATGAGTTGCAACCACAAAATCGAAAGCCTCGACCTCCGCCTTGTTAAGACAGTGACGGACGTTTTCGGCTTCGGAGGCTTCTCCGCAGTCGATAAGCATAGTCTCGCCGCCGCACGTTATGCAGATACAGTCCCCCTGCCCCACGTCTATGTATCGAACGGTAAGCGTTTCTTCTGCGGACTTATGCAATGCGTCACGGTTACTGCTGTAGATCATCAGTCCCAAAAGTATCGCAAGGCTGATGACAACAGTTCCGAAACCGCCTATGCCCTCGGTTTTCCGCCTTTTTTCCTTTGCGGACGAACGTCTGACCGACCGCCTTTTGAACTGCGGCCTTTTGTCTGACGAGGACGTTCTGAATTTCGTTTTGTTTGATTTTTTCCTCCGTGCCACCCGTTACCACCGCCTTTATTTGCAGTTCTCGGCGAAATATCGTCAACGAGACAATTCGGCGAGCTTCCTATCAGATCGTATCTTCCGGCTTTTTTAAGAGCTTCAAGGACAAGCTCCCTGTTCTGCGGTCGGAAATACTGGAGCAAGGCTCGCTGCATAGCCTTTTCCTTCGGAGTTTTCGGGACGTATACACTTTTCATTGTATACGGATCAAGCTCCGTATAGAACATACAAGTTGAGATAGTCCCCGGCGTGGGGTAAAAATCCTGCACCTGCTCGGGACGTATCTTGTTATCCCTCAGAAACAGGGCAAGCTCTATCGCTTCATTAAGCGTACTTCCCGGGTGCGAGGACATAAGGTATGGCACGAGATACTGCTCCTTGCCGATGCCCTTTGTTATCTCGTAAAATCGCTTCTGAAACGCCTTGTACGCTTCTATATGCGGCTTTCCCATTTTATCGAGTACCGCTGCGGAGCAATGCTCGGGAGCGACCTTTAGCTGACCGCTGACATGATATTTTATAAGCTCACGGATAAACTCGTCGTTCTTGTCCTCCATGAGATAGTCGTAGCGTATTCCCGAACGAATGAAAACCCTCTTTACGCCCTTGACCGCGCGGATTTTCCGCAGCAGGGCAAGATATTCCGCATGGTCGGCTTTCAGCGCAGGACACGGCGTAGGTGCAAGACATTTTTTCCCCATGCACAGACCCTTGTCAAGCTGCTTTTCGCACGAGGTATGACGGAAATTCGCCGTAGGTCCGCCAACATCATGGATATATCCCTTGAAATCGGGCATTTTTGTGATACGCTCCGCTTCTGCCAAAACAGATTCTTCGCTTCTGACAGTAACACGTCTGCCCTGATGAAGCGCAATTGAACAGAAATTACAGTATCCAAAGCAGCCCCTGTTGTGAGTTATGGAGAACCGTACCTCCTCTATTCCCGGAACTCCCCCGAGAGCCTCGTAGGACGGGTGGTAACGCCGCGTATACGGCAGACTGTAGATATAGTCAAGCTCCTCTGTCGTAAGGCTCTTTGCAGGAGGATTCTGCACAAGCATCATATTCCCGTGCCGCTGTATAATGGTCTTTCCGTAGACCTCGTCCTGCCAGTCGTACTGTATTTTCGTTGCCTTTGCGTACTCTTTTTTATTGTCCCTGACTTGCTCGAACGAGGGACACTGAGCCGCGCCGATCGGCGTATTTACAGGCTCGGTCATGTAGCACGTTCCACGTATATCGTGAATCTCACGAATATTTTCACCGCCTGCAAGACGTGTGCAAAGCTCCTGTATCTGATGTTCGCCCATGCCGTACATGAGCAGGTCTGCTCCGCTGTCAGGCAGGATAGACGGACGAACGGCATCGTCCCAGTAGTCATAGTGGGCGAAACGGCGCAGGGAGGCTTCAAGTCCGCCTATTGCTATGGGGACATCGCCGAAATACTCACGAAGCTTCTGACAGTAGACGATAACGGCTCTGTCGGGACGTTTGCCTGCCATGCCGCCTGCCGTGTACGCGTCGTCGGAACGCTTACGTTTGGCGGCGGTATAATGAGCTACCATAGAGTCGATATTTCCCGATGTAACCAAAAATGCGTATTTAGGCGAGCCGAATTTTTTAAAGTCACGGTCTGTTCTCCAGTCGGGCTGAGAAATTATACCCACTGTAAATCCCAACGCTTCTATAAGACGGGTAACTATTGCCGCGCCGAAACTCGGGTGATCGACGTAAGCGTCCCCCGTTATGTAAATGAAATCGAACTGCTCGATACCCTGTTCGTCCATTTCTTTTTTTGTTAAAGGTATAAATTTATCGTACATATTTTCACCGTTTATCAATCGCAGTCACAGTCAATAACAACGTTTGAAAAATCTCTCCTGAGCAGGTCGTCACGCTTCATTATCCAGTATACCGCCCAAAGACAGCCTGCCTGATAATCAAACTGAAAGAGATTTACCGTATCGCTGTTAAGCTCCGGAGCATTTCCTCCTTTCGGGAAACCGAAAAGCTTGTCGCAGCTTTCCGTTAAGTCGTAAGGGTCTATGTCGAGAGCTTCTGTGAATCCGTCAACTTCATATTCAGCCCTTTGATCGTATTCGTCTATTCAACCAAATTCAACAGCGTGTTCGGGGAGACATTCTTCAAAATACTTGCTGTAATAGGGACACGGCGGTTTGGTTCTTTTAAGAGTTGACATATCGCCGTCCCACAGTATGACTTTATGAACGTCCTTTTTTTCGGGAGAGCCATAGACGTATTCCACCCAATCGCTGCCGTCAAGATCAAATTCGCCGCTCCAAAATATGTAAAGCATACCCTTTTCGGGCAGGAGTTTTTCAACGTCATCGCCCGACTGTGCAAGCTCGGCAAGATTTATCTGCGCTACAAGCTGCATTGCGGATTCTTCATAGCTTTCGGTTTTTCCCTCATTCTGACCTTTGAGCCATTTCATACTGTATCCCGTCATTGTGGGATATTCAATTTCGGGCGGCAGATCGGGAAATCCGCCTATTTTACTTGCACCAGTGGGAATTTCTCCATCGTACTCCTTTTCAAAGCAGCCTATGGCGTTGCGGTAATACTCTTTCAGTTTCTCCGCCATACTGCCAAGTCCCATTGCTTCAAGCTCTTCCATAGCGGTCATATTATCGGACATAAATACACCTCTCTCTTTTTAATTATTCCTCCGTCTGACGCATTTTCCATTCATCGAACTGCAATTTCGACATAAGCACTTTTCGCGGCTTTGAACCCTCGGAAGGACCTATAATTCCACGTTCTTCAAGCTCGTCCATGATACGTGAGGCTCTCGCATAACCCAATTTCAGCTTTCTCTGCAAAAGGGTAGTGGAGATCTGACCGTTATTGACCGCAACCTCTGCTCCACGGAAAACGTAATCCTCGTCCGAACCCGTTTCATAGCCGCTTTCAGACGCCGCTCCGTGGTCTCCCTTGGTCTGCGGCGTGAAGTTCTCAACGGCTTCAACGATCTGACTGTCGTACTCGCCCGTTGCCTGAGAACGTATAAAGTTCAAAGTCTCGTTTATATCCTTTGACGAAGCGAAACAGCCCTGTATACGTATCGGCTTGCTCGTACCGATAGGCATGTACAGCATATCGCCGTTTCCCAGCAGCTTATCGGCTCCCGCCATGTCGATGATAGTTCTCGAATCGACCTGCGACATAACGGAAAGCGCGATACGGCTCGGGATATTCGCCTTGATAAGTCCCGTGATAACGTCCGTGGTAGGACGCTGAGTAGCGACCACAAGGTGCATTCCTGCCGCACGTCCCATTTGCGCAAGACGGCATATAGAGTCCTCGACCTCCTTGCCTGCCACGAGCATCATATCCGCCAACTCGTCAATAAATATAACTATCTGCGGCATGAACGGTATATCCTCGTCCTCCTCCGCAAGCTCATTGTAGGATTTAAGGTCGTTTGCTCCTATGTCGGCAAAGGTATTGTAACGCCGCATCATTTCGTTCACCGCCCAGTTAAGCGCGCCTGCCGCTTTTTTGGCTTCGGTAACGATCGGTATGAGCAGATGTGGTATTCCCTCAAACACCTTGAACTCGACTACCTTCGGGTCGATAAGGATTATTTTTACCTCGTCGGGTTTGGCTTTGTAAAGAATGCTCATGATTATCGAACGTGTGCAGACCGATTTACCCGAACCCGTAGTACCTGCAATAATAACATGGGGCATTTTCGTAATATCGCCGACAATTGCGTTTCCCGTAATATCCTTTCCGACGGCGAACGCAAGCTTGCTCTGAGCGTTGCGGAACTCGGGGGTCGAAAGTATCTCACGGAGAGTAACGGTGTCTTTGTTAATGTTCGGAACTTCTATTCCTACCGCCGATTTTCCCGGAACAGGAGCTTCAAGACGAACGCCCTGCGCCGCAAGACTGAGGGCTATATCGTCCTCCAGACCTCTTATCTTCGATACCTTTACGCCCACGCCCGGCTGTATCTCGTAACGGGTAATTGACGGACCTCTGTAAATATCTCTGATAGCCACCTCAACGCCGAAGCTTTTGAACGTGTCTACGATCTTTTTCGCCTTTTCGTTCATTTCGGCAACGGCTTCTGTGCTGTTGGTCTTGGTCGAGGGAAGCGTAAGCAGATCGAGTCCCGGAAGTATGTACAGGGGCATCTGAGGTTCGGGCTTTTTCTCCTCTATGACCTCTCCTGCGGCAAGCCTGTCCTGCATGGCTTTCTTTTCAACAGCCTTTGAAATTATCATGTCAAGGTCGGTCTGCGCTTTTTCGGGTCTTTCTGCGACCTCCCCTGCGGCAGGTCTTTCTTTCGTATTATGTAAAACGCTGTTGTCCCCCGGAAGCGGTATATCGAACATTCTGCTGAATTCGTCACGCTCTCTCCGTTCCTGCGGACTGAGCGGCTTTTCCTCACGGCGGCTGTTTACACCCTCGTCTGCGTTCGGTTCTTCAAAAAAGCCGTTTCCTAACAGGTGAAATTTCGTTTTATCTTTCTCTTCATCTTCCTCGTCGTCATCGTCTTCTTCATCGTCGTCGTCAAAAGCGTCCTCAAAGTCTCCGCCCATGAGAACGATCTTCACGCCCTCGATACACTTCTGAATAACTACAAACGGCTTTGCGGCAGAACGCAAAAACTCGTCCAGCTCTTTTCCCGAGCATATAAGCGCAGTGGAAAAAATCGTTACCACAGTAACGATCATTGCGCCTACTCTGCCCAGTCCCCAGAGGAAAAGCGCAGCCAAAGGAAAACAGAACACTCCACCGCCCTTGAATTCCGCGCCGTCCCTCCAAAGCTTTGAAATAAACGCCCCTGCATTTATCTCCTCGGTCGCTCCCGAAAAAAAGACCTGAACCGCAGTACAGCTTAGAAAGACCCACAGTATCATTAAACCTATGATCTTTCCGCAGCCCTTTTTCCGTTTGCTCACAACAACTGCCGAATAAATGACAACGGGCGGAACGGCTACGGACACCATGCCGAAAAAGCCGAGAATAATGTTATGCAGCGAACGCCAACCGTCCGAACCCGGAATAAATACCGCCAAAGCAAGAAGTATTCCTATACCGAAAAGCACTACGGACGCAACACGGACGGCTTCTTCGTCAAATTCGTCAATATCGTCCGCAGCAGCTTCGGCGGCTTTCTTTTTTCTCGGCTTCGGAGCTTCCTTTGCGGCTGATTTTTTTTCCGATGTTTTTTTTTCGGCACGCTGTATCTTTTCCATAAGCTCCGTATGCTCGTTTTCGGGCATCGCAGCCGCGCTCATATCGAGCTGCTGCGTGTTTTCGTCATCGTCAGCGGAATTTCCTTTTTTAGGTCTGCCCTTTCGTGTAACGTCCTCGTCTATAAAGTCAGCTCCGAAAAGGATCTTTTTCCTCTTTTGCGCCATATTGTCCTCCACATTTTTGCTCCGATCGTCACGGCAAAACGGCGGCGATCAGCTATATCTTCTATCTGTATTTTCTATCATTTCATAAAGGCTGTCCATAGCGTCTCCAAGACTGCCGAGACGATCTATAAGACCGATCTCCACCGCCTTTTCTCCGTCCACTACCGAACCGACGTCAAGAACAAGCTCCTCTGTATTCATCATCAGGCTGCGGAAAACGTCTTCGCTGATACCGCTGTTTTTCGTCACAAACCCCACTATCCTGTCCTGCATTTTATCAAAATAATTCAAGGTCTGCGGAACTCCTAAAACCGTTCCGTTCATTCGGACTGGGTGTATCGTCATGGACGCCGACGGTACTATAAACGACTTCTTCGCCGACACCGCCAACGGTACGCCGATAGAATGTCCTCCGCCGACTACCAATGAGACAGTCGGAGTTTTCATACCCGATATAAGCTCCGCAATGGCAAGCCCTGCCTCAACGTCGCCGCCTACGGTATTCAGGATTATGATAAGTCCCTCGACGCTCCTGTCCTGCTCGACCGCCACAAGAGCAGGTATGATATGCTCGTATTTGGTGGTCTTGTTCTGCTCGCCGAGAACGTAGTGACCCTCTATCTGCCCGATTATATTCAGACAGTGTATCAGGTGTTTGCAGTTCTGAGCCGATGATATACCGTTATCTGTTATCTCGTCCTTGTTTTCTGTAGCCATGTTGATTCTCACTTTCTTTATTATTACTATAAATGAGCATTGTACAACAACTTGCACAATAAAGCCAAAGCCGTTAGCTATTAGCTGTTAGCCTTTAGCTAAGGTGTTCGCTTCGCTCACATTATTTAAAAATAACGTAGGCTAAAGGCTATCAGTTTTTGTGACTTGTGTCAAATGTACTCATTTATAAATTATTACTATTATTGCCATTCCGAAAGTGAGTATACATATATTATTATATAACATTTTTAAATCAAAGTCAAGCAATTCGATTTTTTAAATTTTGCAGGAAATCTACACAGGGGGACTCTGTCCCCCTGCCCCCCTGCCAAAGGGGTGACCCCTTTGGAATCTCTGTTGTCGTGAATTGGGCTGTGAAAATCCCATAATCAACATATCGCCGTTAGTCTCCATGATTTCCACAGTCCAATTCACGATAATGGACACCAAGAGTTACTTCTTTAACAAAGAGTAAATGATAACAAACTCCTCTGTATATATTTACTGTTCATTTCAAAAATGTTTTAATTATATCCGTGAACGCTATCTTCTCTTTACTTTCGCAAACCGTTCCGATTTCGCATATAATAAATAATAATGCGTTATTTTTCATAAATAGCTCATTATTAATAATCCTGTTTCGACAGGTCAACAAAAAAGGAATGATCTTATAATGAAATATATACTGCAAATGCCCTCCTACACCTATGGACAAAAAGCGGCTAAGCTGCTGAGGTCGGCAGGGCATCAATGCGAACTTAAACGGAGAGAGGGTGACTGCGGCTACGATCTTCATATATACGGAAGCTCGGAAGCCCTCGGGCTTCTTGATAAAAACGGCATTCCCTATTCTCTCAAAGGAAAGGAGGGAGCTTCATGATAATAAATTTTGACAATGCCGCTACGACATTTCCAAAGCCGACAGCCGTAAAAAATTCAGTAAATTCGGCTGTTATGCGGCTTACAAGTCCCGGTCGGGGCGGTCATCCCTTGGGACTTCGCACCTCCGAGGCGGTGTACTCCGCAAGAGAAACAGCCGCCCGTTTTTTCGGAGCTGAACCCGAAAACGTCGTTTTCGCACTGAACTGCACTCACGCTCTTAATATGGCTATACATGGTATCATGAACGGCGGAGGTCATCTTATAATCAGCGGAATGGAGCATAATTCCTCCGCGCGTCCTGCCGCCAAGCTTGCCGAATCGGGCGTTATAAAGCTTTCCGTTGCAAGAGTTTATCCCGAAGCGGCAAAAACGGTCGAAAGCTTCCGAAGTCTTATCCGAAGCGACACAAAAGCCATAGTCTGCACCATTGCAAGCAACGTCACGGGACAAATACTGCCGATACGTGAGATCGGAGAGCTTTGCCGCCTGCACAATATCCCGCTTATCGCAGACGGCGCGCAGGCGTGCGGCATAATAGACGTAAAACTTTCTCAGGGAATAAATATCCTCTGTACGGCAGGTCACAAGGGACTGTACGGTATCACGGGAACGGGACTGCTCATAAGCGACGGAAAATTCCCCATATCTCCCATTATGCAAGGCGGCACAGGCAGCGGCTCACGAAGTCTCGCTCAGCCGACCCTGCTGCCCGAGGCTCTCGAAAGCGGTACTGTGGGAGCTGTCGGTATAATGTCCGTTAAGGCAGGCATCGAATTTGTGGAAAGCGTCGGCGTAAACAGAATTTTCGCCCACGAGGACAGGATATGCCGCCGCTTTTTAAACGAACTGAGAAACGAACGGAAAATAACGATATACCGCGAACCTATGGCGGAATATGTGCCGATAGTTTCTTTCAATATAAACGGCATGACATCGGAAAAAGCGGCGGCGGAGCTTGCAAAGGAGGGCTTCTGCCTGCGCGCGGGATTCCATTGTTCTGCTTTGGCGCATTCTCAGCTCGGTACGGAAAACGGTACTGTCCGCTTCTCGCCGTCAATTTTCAGCAAAGAGGAGGACGCTGTAAAGCTGACCCATATTATAAAAAAATTAACGTAATATAGATCGCCGAGAGGTACAAAATTATATTTTTTAATTTGTGACAGGGAACGTCCTGCAAGTAAGGGCGTTCCCTCTTATAAGAATAGCAATATTAGTATTGTTAGTATTTTGAATGTGAAAATTTTAGGAAAATATTAAAAAACTATTGAAATTACAGCGATTTTGAGGTACAATATAATATAGGAAAGTATGAAAGCCTGTGTCTGAACAGGCTCTTATAAAATTTTGCGGCTGTCGGCTGCTTTTTACGAAGGGAGATGTGATATTTTTATGCCTTCTTTTCACGATATGAAATACGCCTTTTTCAGCCTTATGTCTACTATCGAACTGAAAGACATCGTAGATCTGGCTGTACTGGCTTACATAATTTACCTGCTGCTCAAGCTTATCCGAGAAACGCGTGCGGGACAGCTTGTCAAGGGTATACTGCTGTTTGTGGCGGCTTACTTCATAAGCAGCCTTCTTGAACTTACCGTCATGGAATATATACTCGGTCACGCTTTAGACATAGGACTTCTTGCCATGCTGATACTGTTCCAACCCGAGCTTAGGCGAGCTTTGGAGCAGTTCGGTCAGACGAAGATCGGCATTAAGCTGATGGGCTTCGGCATACCGTCCAACGATGTGAAACAGCGGTGGAACACTGCCATTGAAGCTATCTGCGACAGTTGCGTGGAGCTTTCCGCAAGCTGTACAGGCGCATTGATAGTCATTGAACGTCAGACACGTCTTGGCGAACAGATAGAAACAGGAACGAAAATGAACGCCATTCCCAGCAAAGAAGTATTCGGTAATATCTTTTACCCAAAAACTCCCCTCCACGACGGCGCAGTTATCATGCGTGACGGACTTATCCTTGCCGCCGCCTGTTTCCTGCCTCGTCCAAACAGCGATGTTCTTATAGATAAAGGGCTTGGTTCACGTCATAGAGCCGCTATCGGCATGAGCGAAAATTCCGATGCCGTTGTAGTCGTAGTCTCGGAGGAAACAGGTCAGATCTCGATCGCCATAAACGGCGTTCTGACAAGGGATTACACACGCATAAGACTGAAATCCACCCTCGAAAAGGAAATCTTCTACGAAGACCCCGACGAAGAAAAAACCGACAAAAAGGGAATTTCCTCTCTATTCGGAAGGAGGAAAAAATAAGTGAATTTTCTTAAAAATTTTAAAAGCAAGCATATGACAAGCAATTTTTCTCTTGCTGTTCTGTCGGGAATAATTGCCGTTATCATTTGGCTTTTCATTTCTCTGACCCAATATCCGACCGTACAGAAAACCGTGGAGAATATCCCCGTGACCGTGGATATTTCAGGTTCTGCCGCAAGTCAGAACGGTCTGAGCGTTATTTCATGCGACGTTGAAAAGGTCACAGTCGAACTTCTCGGCAGCCGTACTCAGATAGGCTACCTTAACAACGAAAGCCTTACCGCTTACTTCGACGCCGACAGCGTTTCGGGTACGGGTACAAAAAAGCTCGCTCTTAAACTGAAAAGCAACGACAGTGATCTTATTTATGATGTCAAGTCTATCTCCCCCGCTAAAGCGACTGTCGTTTTCGACAAGATAGAAACAAGAGAATTTGAAGTCCTCCCCCGAAGTCCCAATGTCACTTTTGCGGAGGGCAAGGAGATCGACCTTGAAAAATACGTCTGCACGCCCTCGGTCATTTCCATAACAGGTCCGACCGCTCAGCTCGACAAAATTCAGTACTGCTACGCTGTTTTGGACAGGATAATAACGCTCTCCAACACGTATAACGTCCCCTGCGACAAGATAGAACTCTACACAAAGGACAACGTGCTTATCGACCAATCGGCTCTCAAATTCAGCGATATGAACATCAGTCTTACGATACCTGTACGAAGTCAGAAAACCGTCGATCTGTACGTTTCGATCGCCAACGCCCCCGAAAATTTCGATCAGGACATAATAAAATACAAGCTTTCTTCGGATAAAGTCACTCTCGCCTGCAACAATACTCAGATAGAGATACCCGATTCCCTTGACATCGGTTATGTTCCGCTGTATGAGATAAAACCCGGATACTCCAAGACATTTTCCCTTGCAACACGGCTGGAGGGCAGCGAGCTTATAAACGTTTCCGATCTGAACGAGGTCACTGTCACATTCGAGGGCGACGACCTTGACGAGGTATCACTCACCCTCGACCAAAGCCATATCAAAATAAGCAATCCACCCGACAGCAACTACAATTACGATGTTCTGACGCAGCAGATGAATATTACTGTCATAGGTCCGTCGGAGTCTATCAGTCAGATAACTGCCGACGATATAATCGGCGAGGTGAATCTGCTGAACACCAGCATTACTACCGACCAGTTCAACCAAAACGTCACTTTCTCATGCCCTGCTTTTGACGACGTATGGGTAACTACCAACACCAAAGTCTCGGTGCAGCGTACAAAAATAGAAGCCCCGACAGCGGCTGCCGCAAAAAATTCATATTGATACCAAAATGATCCAATCCTATATGAGCAATATTGTCAACTTAAGCGGGGGACGCTGTCCCCCTGCACCCCCTGCCAAAGGGGTGACCCCTTTGGAATCTCTGTGGTCGTGAATTGGACTGTGTAAATCCCAAAATCAGCATTATGCTGTTAGTCTCCATGATTTACACAGTCCAATTCACGAGAACGGACACCAAGAGTTACGTCTTTAACAGAAAGTAAAGGGTAACAAAATCCTCTTAAGTTGATGATACTGCTTATACAGGACGGGTCATTTTGTTATTATAGAAATACAAATAACATTTTTAACGATATTTATTTATCTATAATTTGAAACTCCACCTATTCATATATACTTTTTTTGTGTGTTTCTACAAAATTGTGCAAAATTCCTTGATTTTTCCAAAAAAAAACTATATAATTATTAGATGTAAGCATTTTATTTTAATATAGTTAATATACAAAAGGAGAAGTTAAGGAAAAATTATGGAGACAAAGAAATTATTTGCCGCTGTTCTGGCGACCGCCGTATGCTTCGGCTCAGCCCTTTTGCCGTTCGGCAAGACACAGCATTCCACGGCTTTCCAAACCGTTTTCGCCGCTGAAAAAGCTGAGGAAAAAGTCAACACCCTCATAGGCGACGTAAATGGGGACAGCATTATTGATTCTTCAGACGCTTCGGACATTCTCATTGAATATTCGTCAAGCTTAACAGGGCAAACCTCTACCATGACTGCCAATCAGAAAAAGCTTGCCGACCTGAATTTCGACGGCGTTATTGATTCTTCGGACGCTTCGCTGGTTCTTATGTATTACGCGCACGTCGCTACCGGCGGAAAGCTTTCGATAGAAGATTTCCTGTACTCTCTCAGCAAACCGCCTGTAGTTACGACTACGACAGCTTCAACCAAAAAAACCGCACAGACGACAACTACGACTACTACAAGAGTAACACGTACTACAGCCAAAATCTCCTCAAAGACCACTTCAAAAACGACCGTAAAAACAACTGCCAATACAAAACCGAAAACAACGACCAAAACTACCGTAAAAACCAAACCCTCCACGACCGTATCAACTGCGACTGTTTCCACAAAGACTACCGCTTCAACGACTAAAAAACCCGTTACCAACGCATCAACAAAACCAACAGTTACTACAGCAGCGACAAAACCGCCCGTAACTACCACGACAACAGACGTTGTAAGAGTTACAGACATAGGAGTAACTCGCAGCGAGCTTTCGGTAAATGTCGGCGAGGGCGCGCTTTCGGCTTATGTCACCATGTTCCCCGTGGACGCACCAAATAAGGACGAAATATGGACAAGCTCCGACGAATCTGTTGCAACAGTAAATTCCGAGGGCTGGGTCACGGGTATCGGAGAAGGCGAATGCACCATAACCGTCAAGAGCGCCGATAATCCCGAGGTTTCCGCCGATATAAAGGTGACTGTCATAAATACCCGCAACGTTAAAGACATACGGCTTTCACGGACGACTATGACTTTACAGGTCGGCTACGGCGACCTTGCGGCAAGAGTTACCATGCTCCCCGAAACTGCCCTTAATAAAGCCGAAATATGGACAAGCTCGCAGCCAGATATTGCAGAGGTGGACGGCGAAGGCTGGGTAACGGCAAAAAAAGCCGGAAATACCGTTATTACCGTACAAAGCGTTGATAATCCGGCAGTATTTGCTTTTGTGCTTGTGACCGTCGTTGATACGCAGACCACTCAGCCTGTCGTAACACCAACAGAAACAACAACAACTACTACCGTGAGCAGCGCTCCGCCCGTTACAACGACAACTTCTGCCGTTACGGAAGCCGTTAAGGAAATTCAGGTCAGCGATGCCGAAATAAATCTTACCGTCGGGGAACAAAAAGAAACCGTCGTTAAAGTTCTCCCCGAAAACGCCGCAAATAAGGCTCTGAACTGGACAAGCTCCAACAACAAAGTAGCTTCTGTAGACCAGTTCGGAAAAATCACAGCCGTTGGCGCAGGCAATTGCATAATCACCGTAAACAGCGTAGAAAACGCCGAAATAAAGGCAAATATACTCGTCAATGTCAAGAACGCAGGCGAAGTTAAAGAAATTCTCCTTTCCAAATACGAAATAACCGTTGCCGTAGGTCAATCGGATATTTCATGGGTAACTATGCTGCCCTCCACCGCTTCTAACAAGGACGAGATCTGGACGACCTCCGACCCCTCTATCGCTACAGTTGACAAGTACGGCTGGGTTAAAGGCGAAAGCGTGGGCGAATGTACGGTCACCGTATTCAGCGCGGACAGCCCGTCCGTTAAGGCTGAGATCGCTGTCAAGGTCGTAAACGGTCCCGTTGAACCTCCCACTGTTAATTTCAGTTGCATAGTTCCCGGAAAATCGACCGATAAAGCTATCGCATTCAAGATGCCGTTCCCCGAAAACGCAAACGGACGGTATATCGTTGACTACATTATTACCGACAAAAACGGCAAAATTACCACGATCTCCACTCCTACGCTTGTTGTCCCCGTTGTAAAGTCGGCGATAACAATGCTCACAGCCGAGACTAACGAATTTACAGCAGAGGCTTATATCACCGACCTCAACACTTCTCAGAGCGCAAAGATCGGTAAATACAGCTTCTCGCTCAGTCCGAGAGACGCTAAGATTGAAACGGAAGATATTTACTACGCATTCTACGTACTCGGCGGAATTACCGAATAACAAAATATAAAGATATCCCGTCATTACCACGATAGACCGTGGCTTTGACGGGATAATTTTTTATTTGTTAGAACTATTTATTTTATATTCCAAATGTTCTCCGCATAGTCTGCAATAGTCCTGTCGGAGCTGAACTTGCCTGCATTGCACATATTGAGCCATTGCTTCTTCGCAAACGCAAGACGGTCAGACCTATAATCGCTGTTGCAATTAAGCTTCGCTTCAACGCAGCTTTTCAGATCGCCCAGCAGATAATAGTGGTCGGGAGCATGCCAGCTTGCGCCGTCAAGGAGCGACGTGTAAAGCTCACGGAAATCGCCCGTACCGCCGTCAGAAACAGTTCCGTCGATAAGCGAGGAAACGACCGCCTTTATGCTCGAATCTTCGGCGAAAACCTTGCGGCTGTCATACTCGGGAACGATTTTTTCAAGCTCCTCAACTCTTGCGCCGAAGATGTAATTGTTCTCCTCGCCTGCCTCCTGAACTATCTCGATATTTGCGCCGTCGTATGTTCCGAGAGTTACCGCGCCGTTGAGCATAAGCTTCATGTTGCCTGTTCCGCTTGCTTCAGTTCCGGCAGTTGAGATCTGCTCAGAAACGTCGGCCGCCGCAACGAGCTTTTCAGCGTAGGAAACGTTGTAATTCTGAACGAAAACAACTTTGAGCAGCTCCTTTGTTTCGGGGTCTGACGAAACTATCCTGCCTATTTCGTTGATATATTTTATTATCGCCTTTGCACGCTTATATCCGGGAGCTGATTTTGCTCCGAAAATAAAGGTCGTGGGAGCAAAATCCTTGATGCTGCCGTCCTTTATGCCGTTATATATCCACAAGATCGAAAAGGCGTTGAGAAGCTGTCTCTTATACTCATGAAGACGCTTTATCTGAATGTCATATATTGACGTAGGGTCGATCTTAACGCCGTCGCGTTCTTCAATAAACGCCGCAAGCTGATTTTTCTTTGTTTGCTTTATATCCATGAAACGACGCAGAACAGCCTCATCGTCGGCATATTTTGCAAGCTCTTTAAGGCGGTCAAGATCGACAAGCCAGCCGTCGTCGCCCAAAAGCTCCGTAATAAGCGCGGACAGCTCCATGTTGCACAGACCGAGCCAACGTCGCTGAGTAATGCCGTTTGTTTCGTTGCGGAAACGGTCGGGGTAAATGCTGTACCAGTCGGCAAGAACCGTGTCCTTTAAAATTTGAGTGTGTATCTCTGCAACGCCGTTGATATGGCTCGAACAATAGCACGCCATATCTGCCATGTGGATAAGCTCGCCCTTGATTATTTTGATACGGTCGATCTTATCTCTCTGTACTCCATTGGCGTACATTTCCGCAATAAGTTCTTCGTTTATCTGAATGATTATCTCATATATTCTCGGGAGCAGTTCCTCAACAAGTCCTATCCACCATTTTTCAAGAGCCTCCTGCATTACGGTGTGATTGGTGTAGTTGAATACTTTTTTCGCTATTTCAAGAGCTTTGGCAAAGGTATAGCCCTCGTTGTCCACAAGCTGACGAATAAGCTCGGGAACAGAAATTACGGGGTGAGTGTCGTTAAGCTGAACAGAGATATAGTCCGCCAAATTATCCAAAGTGCCGAAGCGAGCCTTATGCTTTTTAATAATGTCCGTCAGTGACGCACAGCTAAAGAAATACTGCTGTTTCAGGCGGAGCTTTTTGCCCTCGTTCGTATCATCGTTCGGATAAAGCACTCGGGAAATATCCTCAGCAAATATCTGCTCCTTTGAAGCCTCAAGATAATTCTGACGGTTGAACGTATCGAAGTCGAACTCCTTTACAGGCTCGGACTGCCACAGACGGAGAGTTCCGACATTTTCGGTCTTACAGCCGAAAATCGGCATATCGTAGGGAACTGCCTTTACGGTCTGACCGCTGTACTCGACAATAACGGTATCCTCATCGCAGCGTTTCGACCAGCAGTCGCCGTACTTCGTCCAGTCGTCAATGTCTTCTTTCTGATAGCCGTCAACGATAGACTGCTTGAAAAGTCCGTATTTATAGCGAATACCGTAGCCGTCAAGCGGTAGGTTCAAAGATGCTGCGCTGTCCAGAAAACAAGCCGCAAGACGTCCGAGACCGCCGTTTCCGAGAGCTGCGTCCTCGATAACCTCCAAGTCGGCAAGGTCAAGACCAAGCTCCTTGAAAGCGGCGTTCACCTCGTCGTAAATGCCCAGACAGAACAAATTATTGTACACGGCGCGTCCCACAAGAAATTCCATAGAAAGGTACGCCGCGCGCCTTTTGCTCAGATGCTCCTCCCGTGAAGCCGCCCACCTGTCGGCATAAAGCTCCATTACCGTATCGCCGAGAGCGTTGTGAAGCTGCTGCGGTGAAGCGGACTTGACGTCCTTCGGAAGTCTGCCTGTGAATTTTTCAATAAAAATTTTCTTATCCATTGGTTTTTCCTCCAAATTAATTTTTTTACAATTATCTGTTATACATTTTATTAAGTTTTTTGATTTTCTTTGCCAACTCGGGCGTGAACTGCTCCGACCTTGCTCGGAACTGCCAATTAGTACCCAATGTGGACGGCGTGTTCATTCTCGCGTCTTTCGGACTGTTGAGAAAATCCTGCATCTGCGCCGCTGCGACCTCCGCAACGCTGCCCCATGCCGCACGTACCACCGCCATAGGTATTTCGCTCTTTTTCTTGACATTCAGATACTTTTTGGCGAATCTCAGGGACTTTTTATCCATTGCCCCTACCCAGCCGTTCAGGGTCTCGTTATCGTGAGTTCCCGTATATGCAAAGCAGTTTGAAGTCGTAAAGTTATGCGGAAGATGCTCGTTCGTTCCGTCGCTGAAGCCGAACTGCAATACTTTCATGCCCGGATAACCGCATTTATCAAGCATTTCCCTTACCTCGGGAGTGATAAAACCCAAGTCCTCCGCAATAATATTGAGCTTTCCGAGTTTTTCCTCAGCCATTCTGAAAAGTTCATGATTCGGACCTTTCTTCCACTCGCCGACCGTTGCGTCCTCGCTGCCGTAGGGAATGGTGTAATAGCTCTCGAAGCCTCTGAAATGGTCGATACGAACAATGTCGTAAAGCTTTGAAGCCGCGGCTATGCGGTTTATCCACCATTTATAGCCTGTTTTCTTATGATATTCCCAATCGTAGAGAGGATTTCCCCAAAGCTGACCAGAGGGCGAAAATTCATCGGGCGGACAGCCTGCCACGCATACGGGACGGCGTTTGCGATCAAACCAAAAAAGCTTGTGGTCAGCCCATGCTTCTACGCTGTCCAAAGCGCAGTATATCGGTATATCCCCCACTATCTCAATGCCGTTTTCGTTGGCGTAGCCTTTAAGCTCTTTCCATTGACGGCTGAACTCAAACTGAATAAATTTATAAAATCCGATCTCCTTTTTCAGTTCCTTTTTGTATGCGGCAACGGCTTTCGGCTTGTGCATGGAAATGTCTGTTTCCCACTCGTACCACGCCTTACCGTCATTTTGAAATTTCAGTGCCATAAAGAGGGCGTATTCGTCGAGCCACGACTTGTTTTCCTCGCAGAACGTTTTGTATGCCGGAAACCTTGCAGCCTTGAATCGTGAATAGGCAACTCTCAAAACGTCGAAGCAATGGTCATAGATCAGGCTGTAATCCACTTTATCGGGAGAGCTTTCCCATGTAATATCCGCATATTCCGAACGTTCGAGCAGACCGTCCCCCTCCAGTATCTCAAAGTCGATAAAATAGGGATTTCCTGCATTTACCGAAAATGACTGATATGGGGAATCGCCGTAGCTTGTAGGCGAAAGCGGTAATATCTGCCAGCATTTTACGCCCGACTTTTTGAGAAAATCAACAAATTCAAAGGCATGTCTGCCCATTTTGCCTATTCCGTACTCCGACGGAATACTTGAAATATGAAATATTATACAGCTTTTTCGCATTAAATTTAAACTCCTTTATTACTATTATTTTATCACTGTCTACAACTTTAGTGGGGGACGCTGTCCCCCACACCCCCTGCCAAAGGGGTGACCCCTTTGGAATCTCTGTTGTCGTAAATTATCCTGCATAAAGCCTGCTATATAAATCCGAATCCATATTTTTATGGCTTTATGCAGGATAATTTACGATATAGACTCCAAAAAGTTACCTCTCAGACAAGAAATGCAGAAAAACAATATCCCTCTAAGTTGTGGATACTGATTATATAATCAATACCCCCATAATGGTATAATTATCAAAAAATACCGCATAATACATGAAAGGGGGAATTTTATGAAGCTTACGCAGTATATTTTTACTTTTTTAATGGGTTATTTCCTTTACGCCTTTGTCGAGGTCGTCGGACGAGGTTACACCCACTGGACTATGTGCCTGACAGGAGGACTTGTCCTCACGCTTATTTACATTATCAGCTGCCGCCCTGCCATGAATCTGATAAAATGCTGTATTATCGGGGCGTTTCTGATAACGGCTATCGAATTTGCCGTAGGCGTGTTCGATAACATTATCATGGGTTGGCAGGTATGGGATTATTCCGACCGCCCCTTGAATCTGCTCGGACAGATATGTCCGCTGTTTTCCATTGCATGGGGATTTCTGTGTATCCCTGCATTTTTTCTTTGCAAATTTATTCGGCGAAAATTTAGCTGATATTAGTCACTGTCCACAACTTAATTTTTTTCTTTGTAGGGACACGGCGTGCCGTGTCCGCACTAAGGGAACGCCCTCTCTTGCAGGGCGTTCCCTCTTCCCAAACAGTCCGCAGGACTGTTTGGAAATTCACCCTTTGCGGAGCGCTTAACGCTATGCAGGGCTTCGCCCCGCACCCCACCAGAGGCGCTGCCTCTGGACTCCGCCAAAGGGACACCGTCCCTTTGGAATCCCGATATTAGTTTGCTGAAGTTGCAGAAAGCGTATACTAATACCCCTGCTTTTTCAGCTCAGCAACCAAGTTCGCATAAAATTCACGCACATCGTAGCCCTCTATGTTTTCTCGAAAAAGGTCTATGGTATCGCCGTGACTTATGCCTCGAACGCCGCTTGCCGTTACCATGCGGAATTCACCATGCTGCGCCGCGCCCTCCCACACAAGTCCGTCGTTTCTGCCGTTAAGACGCTTTATCAGCAGATAACCGATATTCAAAGGCAGTCCGGCAGAAAAAAAGTTCTTCATGACCGACATGCAGCTTCTGTAGGAAACTTCGGGAACGTCCGCCATATACGGCTCTAATTCGGCAATACGGGAGGGGCGCAGATCGTTCAGACCTGCAATAAAATCGGGGTCGTTATCGCCGAGCTTGCGGAAAACTGTGTTGTACTTTTTCTCTATCCACTTCACCATGCCATCGGGACATTTGTTCATCAGGTAATCCACCATATCGCTGCCCAGATGAGGAGTGTTTATAGTCGTCAATGTTGCAACACGCTCCCCAAGACCGAGAGAGCTTATGGCATAACGGCTGTCAAGTCCGCCCTTTGAATGGGCGATAATATTGACTTTCTCTGCGCCTGTTTCCGCAAGAATTTTTTCTATCTGCGATTTAAGCTCCGCCGCGCTTTCGGGAATGGACTTCGCCGACTGCTGGTCGCCATAGAAAACATTTGCGCCGTTGCGTATAAGCGTCGCAGGAACACGTCCCCAATAATTCATATACTGCCAATCACGGAAGAAAATACCGTGAACCATTACTATAGGGTACTTAGTTCTGCACATCTCGTTTTCCGCCCGAGCTTCTTCAAGCTCCGCCTTTGAAAGCTCAAAAATAAACTCACGCTTCGCTTTCTTGTAAAAACGGCGTATGAGTACGAGGTTGACTATAGGGACCCACCAGAAAATCAACAGAAAAACATAATCAAGCAGCTTTATCTGCTTTGAACCCACGGCGGTTTTGATAAATCCGACCAAAAACGTCAATATGCTGAAAACGACAGCAAAAATAATTGTCAGAACCAAAGACAGCGTGCCGACTCTCGGACAGAACGGGTAAGCTATCAACGCCGCAAGCTCGGGGAGAAAAGTCATTCCCGAAAGCCATATCAGCCTTGTTCCGCCGTTTAGCACGCGTAATCTGAAGCTTTTAACGGAGACCTTGCCGTTTCTGAAAAGAATTATCAGATACGCCGCCGATACAAGAACGGTGACGATCGTCTTGACCGCAGCAGTCAGATGCGACAAGTTCCAGAACGGTATCAGGTTGTAGAAAACAAGAAGTAAAATTATTTCCAAAAATTTCATATAGTATAATCCCAAAAAATAAAGCTGCCCCGTAAATCGGAGCAGCTTATATACTCGCCTCCATTGCAAAATGTCCAAAGGATGTCGAACAGAAAATTCGTATGTCAAGGAAGATGACGAAAGCATACTTGCTGTATGGTGAGGAAGATGACGCAGACAGACGGATTTTGTGTCGGCATTACTGGATATTTTGCAATGGAGGCGAGTATTCATCAGTAGTTTTTGTTTGAATCAGCGTTGAAGAACTGATTGCTGCTTTCGGTGTAGTAATCGTTGGGTTCGAGTGACATAAAATCATCGTCCTCCATCTCGGGAAGTCTTGCACCGCAGCGTCCGCAGAACTGGAAACGCTCGTTGACCTCGGCGTCGCACTTAGGACAGATCTTATAGCCTCTGATACCGTTAAGCTCGAATCTCATCTTCTTGATACGTCTGCGGCGAGTGTCGATGTCATCGCAGAGAACTTTCAGATTAGCGGGATCCTCATTGGGATTCTTGTAATACTTCTTGCCGATGTCGGTAAATATCTCAACGATACGCTCCTCTTCGTACAGAATCTTTCTTTTGAGGTTGCTTGCCTCGGACATACTCTTGGTTTTATCGGAAACGCCCTTGCTGACATCGCCGATCTTATCGAGAATACCCATTCCTATCGCTCCTTTTATTCAGTTTGGAGTTTGGTAACGGACTTCGGACGTTTCCGCAGTTCCGTCACCATACTCCCATTTATTCAGTATATATATTATACCTTTTTTATGACGATTTGTCAAGAGGGTCGAGCGATTTTCACGAAAATCATTTTTTAAAGCTGTAACAGGGAACTTAAGCAGAGGGACTCTGTCCCCCTGCACCCCCTGCCAAAGGGGTGACCCCTTTGGAATCTCTGTTTTCGTAACATTCTGCCCCAAATGGAGCAGAATGTTACGACATGGGTTCAAAAAATCTCTCCTTGTCAGAGAATACAGTGTAACAGTATCTGCCGCATAAGCTGCCTGTAGAGCCTAAAATTGATTTTCATGTCAATGACATTTTTCAGTCCGCTCGGTTTGCCTCTTTACATTTCAGCAATATCCTGCTCAGTGAGCTGTATTATACCGCCCTTTGTAAGAGCTTCTGCG
This sequence comes from Ruminococcus sp., assembly GCA_017622925.1. Lineage (GTDB taxonomy): Bacteria > Bacillota > Clostridia > Oscillospirales > Ruminococcaceae > Ruminococcus. The sequence goes on along the minus strand of JAGAQC010000001.1, from coordinate 16,992 downwards.
GCTGATACATTGTCGTCCACACGGATAACAAAGGAAACAGACTTATCCGAAGCTCCCGTAAATGCGTAAAGATACTCCAAATTAACGCTGTCCGCCCCCAGAATATCAAGCACACGGCTGAGCTGACCGGGCGCGTCGGGAATTGTTATAGCGATTATTTCCGTGACCGTTACGGCATACGATGCGTTTTTCAGTGTTTCCGCCGCCTTGTCCGTATCGTTTACGACCATTCGGAGAATGCCGAAATCCGTGGTATCGGCAAGGCTCAACGCGCGGATATTTACTCCGCTTTTTTTCAGCAAAGCCATTATCCCCGTGAGCTGATTGGGCTTGTTGTCTACAAATACCGAGATCTGTTTTGCGTTTGACATAATTATTCCACCTTTCATTAAAAAGATCAATCGTGCAGCTTTCGCTTGTCGATAACGCGAACTGCCTTGCCCTCACTCCGCACAATGGACTTAGGACTTACAAGGTGAACCTTCGGATTTATTCCGAGCATGGTCTTGATAGCGAGAGCCAACGATTTTTCCTGCTCCTGCATGTCCTTCATCTTATCGGAGAACTGCTCGGGATTCATCTCAACGCTGATGTCCAGAGTATCGGTATTGTTCACACGGTCTACCTCGATGAGATAATTCGGCGAATATCCCTGCTCGATAAGCACCGTTTCTATCTGTGAGGGGAACACGTTTACTCCCCTGATAATGAGCATATCGTCGCTTCGTCCCATAGGCTTGCTCATTTTGATAAGAGTACGTCCGCAGGAGCATTTCTTTCTGCTGAGTACGCAAAGGTCTCTTGTTCTGTATCTCAGAAGCGGAAACGCCTCCTTTGTAATGCTTGTAAACACAAGCTCTCCGACCTCTCCATCGGGCAGCACCTCGCCTGTCTCGGGGTCTATTATCTCGGGGATAAAATGATCCTCGTTGATGTGCATTCCCGTCTGCTCCGAACACTCAAAGGATACGCCCGGACCGCTTGTTTCCGTAAGTCCGTAAATATCATAAGCCTTTATGCCGAGAGATTTTTCAATGGAACGCCGCATTTCCTCAGTCCACGGTTCTGCGCCGAAAATTCCAGCTTTAAGCTTGATGTCGTCGGTAGTATATCCCATATCGTGCAGAGTTTCGCCGATATAAGCCGCATACGAGGGAGTACAGCAGAGTATCGTAGCTCCGAGGTCACGCATAAAGGTTATCTGACGCTCGGTATTTCCGCTTGACATTGGCAGAGTAAGACAGCCGACCTTATGCGAACCGCCGTTAAGTCCCGGACCGCCTGTGAAAAGTCCGTAGCCGTAGCATACCTGACATACGTCCTCGTTTGTACCGCCTGCCGCTGTGATAGCTCTTGCGCAGCATTCCTCCCACAAATCAATGTCGTTCTGAGTATAGAACGCAACAACACGCTTGCCCGTAGTTCCGCTTGTGGACTGTATTCTTACGCAGTCGCCGAGCGGCTTCGCAAGAAGTCCGTAGGGATAGGCTTCACGAAGGTCGGCTTTTGAAAGAAAGGGCAGCTTGTAAAGGTCGTCCGTAGACTTGATGTCCTCGGGCTTTACCCCCTTTTCGTCCATTAAGTCGCGGTAATACTTCACGTTCTCGTAAACGTGCTTGACCTGAGCCACAAGGCGTTCGTCCTGTAGCTTTTTCATATCCTCACGGGACATGGTTTCGATTTCTTCGTTCCAATATTTTTCCATTGGTATTCGCTCCTTATTTTTCAAACCTCATCGGAGGTCTGTATTTTAAACTTTTAATTAGTCTGTATTATAAGTATCGTCTATTTCATATTCGATAATATTGCTTACGCGTATATATGTACCGTTTATGTAAGCCGTCAGGTAAATTTTATACGTACCCGGATCGTTGCTCAAGGTCAGCGCTTTTTCAAAAATTTCATGAGTATTCAGCGTAAGCTCGTCCTCCGCACCTCTTTGCAGAGCTTCGACCCCGTTCTGCTCGACCTGCCAGCAGAGGTTGCTGAATCCGTCGTGTTCGTCTCGGGTAACTGTATAGTCATCGTTCAGCGTAAGAGTGAACGTTTCAACAACTTCCGTTTCGTCTATAATCTTCTGCCTGTACGAAAAGTATTGAAACGGCTGACCGTCTACAGTAACGTCCGCAGAACAGTCTTTGAAAGTCGTTCCTGCTTCTCTGCCGATAATTGCGCCGTAATCGTCAGAGCCGCCCCGTACCGTTCCCGAAACATGAACGTTCTCCCAAAGATCGGAACTGTATATCTCGCCGCCGACAATACCCGTACAGTGAGTTGCGGAAACGCTTGCGTCCTCAAAAGTTATATCTTTTACCGTGATACCCATGCCGTAGCCGATAAATCCCGTCTGAACATAGTCCTCGTCGATAGTCATTCCCTTTACAGTATGACCCTGACCGTCTACAGTTCCCGAAAAATAGTAGTTTCCGCTGCTCCAGCCCATCGGCTTCCAGTCGTATCCGCTGAGGTCGATGTCCGATTCCAAGGTCACAGTCACATCAAGTCCGCATATACCGTTGACGTACCATACCGCCGAAGCAAGCTCCTCCGCCGTAGATACACGGAAACTCGGGGCGTTCTCCATTGCCCATTCCTTGTCAACAAGCTCCGTTATATCTCCCGTGTCACGCTCCCTTTCCCAGTCCGTTGGGAAATCCTGCGGATTACGCTCGTACTCGTATTCGGAAACGTCCATTCCCCAGCAGCCGTACCACATATAAGCGTCCGCAAGAAGATAAACGCCCTCCTCTTTTATCGGGGCTGATACGGTGCAGTCGTCCGTATTCAGCGAAAAATCCTCAACAGTATTGTAAAATGCGTCCTCCTCGGAATAGTGGAGCATTACAAGATTTTTCTCGGGAACGCCCCTCAATTCCGACGTATCGTATGTAAAAGTCAAGCGAGGTTCGGAAACTTCCTCGTCATATTCAAGCTCGATAGGAACTCCTATAAGTCCCACAACGCCGCTGTGCAGGACGTCGATATTATACAGGTCTGTCACCTTAGCGTGTTTTTTTATGTTGTCCGAGCATTTTCCCTCAAAGGAAATACGGATAACCTCGGGCTTTTCCTCGTTTTCTATGGTTTTGTGGCACTCCTGCAATTCGGAAAACGGTTCGGTCGGCTCTTGAGTTTCTTCGGAAGTCTCCGAAGTTTCTACAGCAGAGGTCTCGGAAACGACCTCTGTTTTTTCTTCGGCGGTCTCTCTGCCGCAGGAAACTGCTGAACAAGCTGTAAACATTGCCGCCGTTAAAAGAATTAAATATTTTCTCATAGATCACTCCTTAGTAATACACTATCTGCAACTTTAGCGGGGGACGCTGTCCCCCACACCCCCTGCCAAAGGGGTGACCCCTTTGGAATCTCTGTGTTCGTGAATTGGACTGTGGAAATCCTCAAATCTTCACTATTCTGTTAGTCTCCATGATTCCCACAATCCAATTCACGAGAACGGACACCAAGAGTTTATCTTTTGGCAAAAGATATGGGAAACAATATCCACTAAATTGCAAACAACGGTTCAATAATAACCGTATTTGTCTTTCAACTGCCGCAGCTTGCGTATGCTGTCAAATATCATAATAAACGCTGAAACAACACCGACTATCAATATCATAAAGCTGCTCATTCTCCAACTCAAAAAATTTGCGACAAGAACGGCAAAAACAGAATAATTTATTCCCCTGATAATGCCGTGAAGAGCCTTTGCCTTTTCTTCATCGTCTTTGGTTCGCATTTCTATTACAGAACCTATAGTACATACGATCAATATTATGCTCAGCAAAGAGGACGTTACAAGACCGTCGTATCTCTTAGACGGATAGAACATCTGCGGCTTATCGGGGTCATAATACCCGAGTACCTTGTTTCCCTCGATCGGTCTGAAGCTGTAGTGTCTGCCGTCGTCGAAAACGTATTTTTTGCCGTCCAAGACGTACTCATAGTCTGCCTTATAATAGTGCGTTCTTCTATGACGCCTATATTCAACATTGACAATTTTGGCAGTAACTCTTTCATATCTTTTATATCTGATATTTGTATCGACAAAGATAAATATGCTGATACCTATAAAAACCGCCGCTATCATGCCGATCATTACGGCTATGACAATATCCGACTTTGTTACTATCTTATCTCTCCTCATGATGTACCCCTATATCATTATCAAGAATTTACGCTTTTTTGCCAAGCTCGAACGCCTTTTTGTTCAATTCGAGGAACTTTGCAGGAACGCATTTTTCCAATGCGGTCTGCCATATCTCCTCGGGGAAATCGGTCTTAGCCGCAAGTACGCCCATAAGAACTACGTTTGAAGCCTTTGCCGTGCCTGCCTCCTCCGCAAGGGAAAGAGCGTCCACCGCCGTAAGCTCCACATCGGCTTCGGAAAGCTTTTTTACCAAGTCGGCAGGATATTCCGCCGCGCCTGTGATAACGGGCATCGGGTCTATCTGCTGCGTGGACGTGATAAGCTTTCCGCCCTTTTTAAGATACGGCAGACATCTTGCCGCTTCAAGCAGTTCAAAGGATATTACAATATCCGCTTCGCCCTTTTCTACGATCGGCGAATAAACCTTTTCGCCGTATTTAACGTATGTAACGACAGAACCGCCGCGCTGTGACATTCCGTGTACTTCGCTTACTTTAACGTCGTAACCCTGCGAAAGAAGCACGTTTCCTATAATTCTTGACGCAAGCAGCGAACCCTGTCCGCCTACGCCCACTATCATTATTGATCTTGTTTCCATAATTTTTTCCTTTCATTCAGCCTTGTAAACCAATTCCAGATCTCCGTCAACAAAACCTGCCGCAACAGGCTTTGCCGTGAGTATTCCGCTGTATTTTCCGCTTTCAAGATACTCCCTTATCCATTTAACGATAAGACCCTGCGCGGCTTTCCAGTCCTTTTCGGTTTCGTCGGAAAGCTCCACACAGAAAATATCTTCCTCGCTGCTCCACACTTCCTCGCAAGCCCAGTCGCCGTCATTTTCGTCGAACGCATTACACGCAACAAGCTGTACGCTGTATACGCAGTCCTCAACAGATTCCTCATAAAGATTAAAGCAAAACGCCTTTGTTTCATCGGGCATTTCGTTATTTTCAAGAATATTGTCAAGCCAATTGACAAATTCGCCGTATATATCCATATTATTTCTCCCAATTATATGATCGCGCCTATCTTGCACTGTTCTTTGCAAATTCCGCAGCCGACGCACTGTGTATGGTCGATGACTGCCTTTTTGTCCTTTATGGAGATCGCAGGGCAGCCGAGTTTCATACACATCTTACAGCCAACGCATTTATCCGCATCTACCTTAAAGGGAGGATTGTGCTTAACATATTTAAGCAGCGCACACGGACGGCGTGAAATGATAACGCTTGCCACGTCTGCCGCAAGTTCCTCCTTTATCGCCGCTTCGGTCTCAGCAAGATGATACGGGTCTACAACACGCACTCTCTTGATGCCGATAGCCTTGCAGAGTTCTTCAAGGTTCACGGCTGCCGCAGGGTCACCCTTTAAGTTCTTTCCTGTGGTCGGATTCTGCTGATGACCCGTCATTCCCGTAATGGAGTTATCGAGAATAATAACGGTCGAATTGGAGTTGTTGTAAGCGATATTTACAAGTCCCGTCATACCGCTGTGCATGAACGTTGAATCGCCGATAACTGCCACGCTCTTATGCTCGCTTTCAGAACCTCTCGCCTTATTGAAGCCGTGAAGTCCCGAGATAGACGCGCCCATGCAAATAGTTGTGTCGATAGCCGTCAGCGGAGCCGCTGCGCCCAACGTATAGCAGCCTATATCGCCCGAAACTGTCACGCCCAGTTTTTTCAGACAATAGAATAATCCACGGTGCGGACAACCTGCGCACATTACGGGCGGACGGACGGGAACGTTCACGTCAAGCTCCGTAAACTCTTTCTTTACGCCCAACAGCTTTTCCGCTATCGCCGACTGGTTTATCTCGCCTATACAGCCGAATATCGACTTTCCCTCAACGTTGTTTACGCCGATATTTCTGCAATGAGCCTCGATGATACCGTCAAGCTCCTCCACGATTACAATGCGGTCGTATTTTGCGGCAAAATCACGGATAAGCTGTTCGGGCATAGGGTTCACCATGCCGAGTTTCAGAACGGAAACACGTTCTCCCAAAGCCTCCTTGACATACTGATAAGCCGCGCCGTTGGTAATAACGCCGAATTCCGCCGTTTCGGACAGCTCGACACGGTTAAGCTCGCATGTCTCGGCAAATTCGATAAGCTTTTTGGTGCGCTCCTCAACGAATACGTGACGACCTTTCGCAAACGCAGGCATCATTACGTATTTCTGAGGGTTTTTCGTATATTCTTTCAGTTCAAGTTCCATGCGCTCGCATGTATCAACAATGCTCTGAGAGTGAGCCACACGAGTTGACATTCTTACGATAACGGGAGTATCGAAGTTTTCGGAAATATCGTATGCCGCCTTGACGAAATCACGACATTCCGCAGAGTCGGACGGTTCAAGCATGGGAACTTTCGCAGCTATCGCATGGTGACGGCTGTCCTGCTCGTTCTGAGAGGAGTGCATTCCCTGATCGTCCGCAACAGCAATGACAAGTCCGCCGTTTACGCCCGTGTAAGCTGCGGTATACAGCGGATCGGCGGCAACGTTAAGTCCTACGTGCTTCATGCCGCAGAACGCCCTTGCGCCTGCTATCGAAGCTCCCAAAGCCGTTTCCATTGCGACTTTTTCATTAGGCGCCCATTCGGCGTATATCTCGTCATATTTAGCTGCCTCCTCGGTTATCTCCGTAGAGGGAGTTCCCGGATAGCTCGATACTATTTTACAGCCTGCTTCATAAAGTCCACGGGCAAACGCCTCGTTTCCCAACATTAATTTTTTCATTTTAACAAATTCCTTTCTTAAAACATATCACTTACCAAGCGTTCTATCGCAGATAAGATCAAGGGCAATACCGCACAGAGATTGTGCGACAGATGCGCAGTCAGATTTTTCGTCAGCTTGCATAAAAACGACACAGGCATACTTTGTGTATAGTAAGGAGTTTTTGTGTAAGATGACGGAAAATATGCAAGCAGATGACGTACAAAGCCGTCAGGCGGTCTTTGTGCGGTGTTGCCCAAGATAAATAGCCACTCCGTCGTCGTCGTTCGATTTGATAACAACGTCCGCTTCTTCTTTCAAACGGGAATTGCCGTTTTCTACAGCGATCTTAACGTCCGCCTGCTCGAACATACTCAGATCGTTTAAGTTGTCGCCGAACGCCACAACACGCTCGAAGCCGTAGGTCTCACGCAGATATTTAATTCCGCTGCCCTTTGAAGCGGCGGCGGAAAAAGTCTCCAGATACCATTTTTTGGTATATGTGTCCTCGTAAAATTCAAAGCCTGCGCCCTCTATCTCCCCGACCGAATTTCTGACGGGACGGAGCTTTTCAAATTCGCCGCAGGAATTGATATAGACCGCCGTTTCGTCAAGCTCGTCAAGTATATCGGCGCATTCCATAAACGGCTGGTCGAACTTCGTCCTGCGCTCGTTGACATAGGACTGCATGAGTTCCTCGGTAATTTTATCATAGCACGTGACAAGCCTGCCCTCCGCAAACTTGAACAGAAAACAGCGAACATCGTTTTTACGGAAAGCGGAAATAATTTTTTTCGATACATTTATCGGTATACAGGCTTTTTTGACATATGTACCGCCATTCGGGTCATAGATACCTGCCCCGTTATTGAGTATACACGGGACGTTTATTTTCAGCCGTTCCGTAATAGAAGCGGCGGAATATAAAGTCCTTGCCGTAGCGAATGTGAAATACATTCCCTCATCTACAAGACGATTTATCGTACTGACGGTATTATCCGAAAGCTCGGCAGCGGAGTTCAGCAGAGTTCCGTCCAGATCCGATATATATAACGTTTTCAAAATATCCCCTCCCGTTTTTTCATAAGAGCCTGTTTAATATCTCTCCGCGCACGTCTTTTCGGCAAAATTCGCCGATTACCGCGTTGAAAAAGCTCACCATACATCAAGTATGCTTTCGCTTTTTCGCCTTGTACTCGACAAATTTATGCTCGAAAATCCGCACACGCCGAGATACTAAACAGACTCTAAGATATTTTTAATTATATCATAAAGCAAGAAAAAAGTGAAGAATTTAATTAACATTTCAAAAATATTTGTAAACAGCTACAAAATATATGCTGTTCTCATGTTCAAAATGACGAAAAACTTTTGCACAAATGAAAAATCACAATTAACAAAGGGAAATTATTTCCATGATATGAACAAAAAAGTGTTGAAAACTATGTGGAATATGTGGAGAAGTTATAAACTTATTTTTACCTATTGACATATGCGTGCAACAGCGGTATAATGAATCTTGGCGGACGTTTTGTCCGACTAAAGAGTAAAAATGTGTTCGTAAAGTGCCTGTCGAACGGGGAGTTGTCGGCGGGACGAAAGACGTTTGTCTGCGGTTCACATTTTGCATCCCGCTTTAAGAAATGCAGAATTTAAAAGGCAGAAACAGCCGTTTCATGCCCTAAATCCTCCTTCCTATAAGTGGGAAAGGAGGTTTTTTTATGATCACAAACAATTCAAACAACACGGCGGCAGCCAATTTACGGCTTTTCGGCAACGTAAGAGTAATGATAATTTCGGGACTTCTCGTTGCCCTGAGTATTGTTTTCGGCAAATTCCTTGCCTTTAACATTACCGACGCTATACGTATCAGCTTTGAAAATCTGCCTGTAATTATGGCGGGTATCTTCTTCGGACCGTTCGTTGGCGGCGCGGTCGGACTTGGCGCAGATATTATCGGAAGTATCCTCAAAGGATATTCCATAAATCCCGTTATTGCCCTCGGAGCTATGAGTATCGGCATCATCTCGGGACTTGTTTCAATGAAATTATTCAAAAAAAATCAGACGCTTAATATTGCTTTTTCTGTAGGACTTGCTCACCTTATCGGCTCGCTCTTAATTAAATCGGCAGGACTGCATTTTCTGCCGCCCAATATGCCGTTTTCTTTGCTTGTATACCGTATTCCTACGTATATCGGCATTGGTCTTATGGAATTTATGATAATTTCCCTGCTTCTGAAAAACAGGGCGTTTACCTCGCAGCTTGAAAAGATATGCAAAAGGAAATAGAATATGGATTCCCTGAAATATTTAAAAAAAGCCGCCGAAAGAGGCAGCAAATTAGGGCTTGAACGCATTTCCGAACTTTGCAAAAGGCTCGGCGATCCGCAGAATGCCCTCCCTGTGATACACATTGCAGGCACAAACGGCAAGGGTTCTTTCGGCGTGATGATGTCCGCCGTTCTCGCTGAAGCCGGCTTCACCGTGGGAAGCTTCTCCTCCCCTGCTCTTACGGACGTTACCGACAGCTTTCGCATAAACGGCAGACAAATTTCCATTGCAGAGCTTGACACGCTTTTTACGGAGCTTGTCCCGATCTGCGAGGATATGGCCGACAAGCCCACTGAATTTGAAGTCCTGACCGCCGCCGCATACGAGCTTTTCCGCCGAAAAAAATGCGATATTGCGCTTATCGAGTGCGGCATGGGCGGCGACACTGATTCCACTAATGTGGTCGAAAAGCCGCTGCTTTCGGTCATTACAAATATCGCCGTTGACCACTCCGCTTTTCTCGGCGGCACAATAAAAGAAATAGCGCGGCACAAGGCAGGAATCATCAAACAGGGGCGTCCCGTTCTCTACGGCGGTAACAACAGCGAAGCTTATGAAGTTATCTCCGCAGCCGCCGCAGAAAAAAATTCCCCTCTCACGCTTGCCGACCATTCGGCTCTCGAAGTCGTCAGCCGTGATATTAATAAGACCGTCTTTCGGCATAAACGCTTCGGAACACTTGAATCCCACATGCTCGGGACGTATCAGGCTTTTAATCTTGCCAACGTCCTGACAGCAGTTGAACTTCTGTGTAATGAGGGTATCGTAATTCCCGACAGCGCGGTCATCTCGGGAATTTCCAAGGCTCGCAATCAAGGCAGGTTCGAGATAGTTTCCGAAAAACCGCTTATAATTTTTGACGGCGCGCACAATCCCGACGGAATTATCCGTGCGGCTGAAAGCATTGAAACGTATTTCAGCGGAAAGGTCGTACTGCTCATAGGCGTAATGGCTGATAAGGAATACGGACTTTATCCCGAATTACTGGGAAAATTCACGGATACCGCCTTTACGGCAGCTCCCGACAATCCGAGGGCTTTGGACAGCAAAGCTCTTGCAGAGGTCTTTACCGCATACGGCATTGACGCTGTTCCCTGCGATTCGGTGGCGGAGGGTGTGAGAAAAAGCGTTCGGTACGCCGAAACACAAGGACTTCCGCTGATAGCTGTGGGTTCTCTTTATATGTATAAAGAATTTTCCGAAACATTAAAATCATTAAAATAATTACTATTTACAACTTAAGGAATTATGTTCCTATTAAGGGAACGCCCTCTCTTGCAGGGCGTTCCCTCTTTCAAAACAGTCCGTAGGACTGTTTTGAAATTCACCCTTTGCGGAGCGCTTAAACGCTATGCAGGGCTTTGCCCCGCACCCCACCAGAGGCGCTGCCTCTGGACTCCGCCAAAGGGACACCGTCCCTTTGGAATCCCGATATTAGAACGCTTTAATAACAGAGAACCGCTTAAGTTGTGGATAATGTTAAAATAATACAAAAAAGCAGATTCGACGCATTTTGCCGTATCTGCTTTTTATTTATCAATAAACAACGCTGCCGCTACGGAAATATTGTCGCCGCAGCCGTGTTCAAGAGCTGTCTTTACAAGCATTTCAAGACGGTCTGTAAGACTTTTGGGAAGCTCCATTACCTCCTGTATGTCGAGGGTCGAAAGATAATCCGACAAGCCGTCCGAACATATAAGAAGCACATCGCCGTACTCGAATCCGCCCTCTATCTCCTCGATGTCTATTTTCGGAGTGTCCTTGATGTTGCCGAATGCAGGGAAAATAATATTCCTGTGAACATGGGTCTTACGCTCCTCATGGGTAATAGAACCCTCCTCGTACAAAAGCTGCACAAGGGACTGGTCTCTGGAAAGCTGCCTGAGCTTACCCTCACGGAAACGGTACAATCGGGAATCCCCCACATTGAATGCGCAGACCCTTTCGTCATCGTCAACGGCAATTCCGCAGAGAGTTGTCTGCATATTCCGACTTTCGGGGGCGTTGCGGCTGTATTCCGCCAATTTTTCGTGGATCTCCATAAGACCTGCATGAAGCTGATTTTTCCGCAGTTCTTCGAGCTGCCTTACGCTTTCAAGACACATCACCGAAGCGATCTCGCCTGAATTTTCCCCCGATACGCCGTCCGAAACAGCCATTATAAACGGCGGCTCCAAACGCTGCTCTATCATGCCTGCGGTCATAACGTGCCGTCCGATAAGCAGAGCGTCTTCATTATGAGGCATAACGCCTTTTTCCGTAATTCCGCAGCAATAGTACATCGCAGTTCCACCCTTAAAATAATCACTGTCTACAACTTTAGCGATTTTCTTCCTTTATTAAAGGCACGTCGTACCGTGTTCTTAATAAGGGAACGCCCTCTCTTGCAGGGCGTTCCCTCTTTCAAAACAGTCCATTGGACTGTTTTGAAATTCACCCTTTGCGGAGCGCTTAACGCTTTTGTGGGACTCTGTCCCACACCCTGCCAGAGGCTCTGCCTCTGGACTCCGCCAAAGGGACACCGTCCCTTTGGAATCCCAATGTTAGTTTGCATAAGTTGTGGGTAGTGTTAAAATAATTGCATGCTATTTGATTCCGTAAAATCTTTTTCCGTTTTCGCAGGTAATATCAATAAGCTCCTGTACGTCCATGCCCTTTACCTCTGCCGCAGCCGCCGCAGTATAGGCTATCATGGAGCTGTCGCAGCGTTTGCCCCGAAACGGTACGGGAGCCATATACGGACAATCGGTTTCCAGAAGCAGCTTGTCTATAGGAACTTCCGCCAACGCCCTCAAAGCCTTTTTCGCATTTTTAAACGTCAGAACGCCCGTAAAGCCTATGTACATGCCGAGCTTAATTATTTCCTTTGCCGTTTCCGCCGAACCGCTGAAACAATGGACCACGCCCTTAGGCTTATACTTTTTAAGTATGTTAAGGGTGTCCTCGCAGGCGTCGCGGCTGTGGACTATCACAGGCAGGTCAAGCTCATCGGCAAGCGCAAGCTGTTCCTCAAAAAGCTTTATCTGCTTTTCACGGCAATAACCCTCATAGTGATAATCAAGTCCGATCTCTCCTATCGCTTTTACCTTTTCCGAACCGAGAGCCGCCGCCCTCACGATGTCAAGGTAGTTTTCGGGATTTGCGTCAACGCTTTCGGGGTGAACTCCCGAGGCGGCGTAGATATACCCGTATTTCTCGGCAAGTGAAGCGTTCTCCGCCGTATCCTCGACCGACGAGGAGGCAAGCATAACGTATGCGACCCCCATTTCGGGCAGTCTTTCGAGAACCTCCGCTCTGTCCCCGTCAAAGGCATGGTCGGCGTAGTGGGCATGAGTGTCAAATATATTTACCATTTATTCTTCGTCTTCCTCGCCGCTGCTCTCGTCGTAGCTGTAATACTTCTCTTTAAACTCGTCTATAAAGCCCTGATCGGGAATAAAGTCCTCATAAGCCTTTTCGCCGCCCATTATAAGGAACGTGCCGACCGTTGAACCCCTGCTCAGCATATTTTTTATGGCTGCCTTACGCTTTTTATAGTCTACGGCTGTGATGTTTGTATCGACCATATTTACAAGCGTATTGAAGCTTGTATCGAGGTTGTCGGAAATTCTCACGCCGCTTGCCTGATTGAGCATCGAGGAGAATACCGAGCCGACTACGTAAGCTCGCTCTATCTCGCCGTCGCCGTAAAGCGAATAAGTGATAAGCTTCTCCACCTGCTCCGAATTGAGATACTGTTCTGTACCGTCGCCGTTAAAGCCCGCGATGTCCTCGGAAATAGGGTACGTAACGCCGCCGAGTATATCGCATACCTTTATAAGAGCCTCCGAATCCAGCCGCATATATCTGTCCACGGTCACGCCAAACACCGTTTGGGTAAACTCGACCGCCGAGGAAGCTCCGCCCGATTCGTAAGCCGAGGATATACTCTGCTGTACATCGCCTACAAGCGCGATCGTATTTGACGGTATTCCGATAAACACGACCTTCTTATCCTTTGGAACAGACCTCATAAGCATAAATGTGGAGGAAGTTTTTTTATCAGGCTCGTCAAGAATAAACAGTACGGTGTGGTTATCCGCATATGTTACGGTAGACACCTGTCTTTTCGGAGGTTCGGGCAGTTCATCGCTGCCGCCCAGTATCCCCAAATGACGGAGAAGCAGGAACGTGCCGCCGCCTATAACAAGAATGCCTATAAATATCGTCAAAAGATACGGTACTGCAATACTTCCTGATTTCTTTTTCTTCTTTGCCATGATAAAATTCTCCCTTCAATAACGGTCGGTATATTTTTTTGCACGGAATATTCACTCACTGTGAATAAAAATATTTATCCAACTGTAAATGTTAATAAAATATAACGCAGAATAGTTTATCAACAGAGTTTTCAACATTTCAACAATAGCGCAATGTTAAGAAATGTTGAACACTGTCGTTAAACAAAACGTAAAAACTAATGGGCGACCAATGTCATAAACTTAAGGGAACGCCCTCTCTTGCAGGGCGTTCCCTCTTTCCAAACAGTCCGACGGACTGTTTGGAAATTCACCCTTTGCGGAGCGCTTAAACGCTATGTGGGACTCTGTCCCACACCCTGCCAGAGGCGCTGCCTCTGGACTCCGCCAAAGGGACACCGTCCCTTTGGAATCCCGATGTTAGTTCACTTAAGTTATGACGTAAATCAATTTTAAGTCTTACAGTCAACTTATACAGCGGATTCTGTTTCCTTTTACTTTCTGTTAAAGCGGTAACTCTTGGTGTTTATTATCGTGAATTGGTCTGTGGTAATCATGGAGACTAACAGTATCGTGCTTGATTTGGGGATTGCCACAGTCCAATTCACGACAACAGAGATTCCAAAGGGGTCACCCCTTTGGCAGGGGGTGCAGGGGGACAGAGTCCCCCTGCATAAGTTCTCTGTAAAACTTTAAAAATTGATTCCCGTGTTAAGTTATAAAAAACACTTGCAAAATTCTGAAATTGTGCTATAATATAATTCAGGGCTTCGGAACGCTGAGTTTAATGCTTTTCAACGCCTCGAATATCGCAGCTTTGTCAGTTCCGACATTGTCAATGACGTTATAAACATCGTCTATCCCGAAGCTGAATATCGGTTTACCGCGGCGTTCGGCGTATCTTACCGTCTGCCCTGTTCCCGAATGCAACGACGTTTCGCTGTGGAAAGCAATAACCGCCGCAGAATTATCAACCATAAAAAAATTTCTGTTACGGTAAACGTGCGGGTCTGCGTTGTAGCCTGCTGTTTTCCCGTAGACCATATTTCGGTTATCGCATGTAGTGATAAGCAGATCGGCATGACGCTCCACACGTTTAAGAAGCTCCGTATTCTCCGCGCTAAAGCCGTTTGAATGCTTTAAATACGGCATTATCCCTATCAATTTACACTCGGGCGCAAATCTTTTACGCGCGATAGCGTGATCGGCTGCCCACAGATCAGTCCCCTCGGCAAGTCCCGAAATGAGCGTAGTATAGCCCTTATCCATTACTATGTCGATATACCGTTCAAGCATCAGCTTTACTGCGGTACGGGTTATTCCCAGCATATCGGGGTCGTTCCTGTAGGGCGCAATGAGCTTTTCACGGTGACCTGTTACGCAAACTGCCGTTTCACGCCGTATGCTGACTTCAAGCGTGGAATAAACAGGCAGTCCGGTTATATTTGAATAAAACATGTATACTCCCCATCCGCATATAAATTACACACATGTTAATTGTAGCATATTATGAAAAATTTTGCAAGCATTTTTTCAGCTTGTAACTGTTTTTTAATAAAATCCTATCCCGAAAGGACGGCGGCAATATGAAGCCATATCTGAAACGCGCATGGGCGGAGGTCTCTCTGCCACAACTGAGAAAAAACTATAGTATCATAAAAAGCCTTAACTCCCCTCCTACCGAGGTCATGGCGGTAGTCAAGGCGGACGCTTACGGTCACGGCGATGAACATATCATACGCTGTCTTGCGGACGACTGCGGCGTTAAATATTTTGCCGTTTCCAACCTTGACGAGGCTATCGCAGTAAGAGGATTCTGTCCCGAGGCGGATATACTCATTCTCGGCTACACTCCTCCCGAATACGCCCACGAAATTTCCATGTACAACATCATTCAAGGCGTTGTTTCAGCCGAATATGCCGAAGCGTTGGCAAAAAATACTCCCGAACCCATACGCTGCCACATAAAAATTGATACGGGCATGGGACGTATCGGTCTGAAATACGACCTCCCCGAGGACTGCGCCGCCGAAGTCCTCCGAATAATGAATATCAAAAAAATCTCGGTCGAGGGCATTTACACTCACTTTGCCGCCGCCGACAGCGATTCCCCCGACAATATTTCCTACACCGACCGTCAGGAGAAATTCATACTCGATACATACGAGATCCTTCTGAAACACGGCGTGCGTCTGCCCCACGTCCACTTCATGAACAGCGCAGCCGCCTGCTACAGAAACACGCCCAAAAGCACCCTTGCAAGAGCAGGTATAATTCTCTACGGACTTCACCCCGACGCAGGTCTGCCTATCCCCGACGGTCTTGAGCCTGTTATGGAGCTTAAAGCCGTGATCTCTCAGGTCAAGACCGTTAAGGAGGGAACGTGTATCAGCTACGGCAGAACTTTCACCGCCGAAAAGGAAATGCGCATCGCTACAGTTACCATAGGCTATGCGGACGGCTATTCACGGCTGCTTTCCTCAAAAGGCGAAATTCTCGTTCACGGCAAACGCTGTAAAATAGTCGGCAGGGTATGTATGGATCAACTGATGATAGACGTTTCTGCCGTTCCCGAAGCATGCTCGGGCGACATTGTGACCCTTATAGGACGTGACGGAGATGAACGTATAACCGCCGACGATCTCGCCTCCCTTTACGGTACGATAGGCTACGAGGTAGTGTGCGGAATTTCCAAAAGAGTCCCGAGAATATACATCGAATAAATTTGCACGGAGGTATATATTATGAAAGCAATGACTATATCATACGAGGTCGGCAGCAACCTTTATCTGAATTTCACAAATCAATGCCCTTGCGCTTGTACATTCTGCATAAGAAATAACGCCGACGGCGCATACGGTTCAGACCCCCTTTGGCTGGAGCATGAGCCTTCTATGGACGAGATAACTGCCGATCTGCTTAAACGAGACCTTTCCAAATACAGCGAGATAGTTTTCTGCGGATACGGCGAACCTACCTGCCGTCTTGACGTTCTTATCAAAACGGCGGAATGGCTCAGAACAAAGGCGGACGGCGTTAAACTGCGAATAAATACAAACGGTCTGGGCGACCTTGTAAACGGACGTTCCATAGCCGCCGAGCTTTGCAGCGTTATCGACGTTATTTCCGTAAGCCTTAACGCAGGAACAAAGGACGAATACATGAACGTCACACGCCCGAAATTTGAAAACGCATGGGAGGCAATGCAGAAGTTTACCGCCGACTGCGTTAAAACGGGCAGTTCCGAGGTCGTTATGTCCGTAGTGGACGTTATCTCTGCCGAACAGATCGAAGCCGCCCGAGCTGTTGCGGAATCCCTCGGCGCAAAGCTCCGTGTTCGTAAATACGATGAATAATAGACCTGTTCAGTAACAATTTAAGCGAACTAACATTGGGATTCCAAAGGGACGGCGTCCCTTTGGCGGAGTCCAGAGGCAGCGCCTCTGGTGGGGTGCGGGGCGAAGCCCTGCATAGCGTTTAAGCGCTCCGCAAAGGGTGAATTTTCAAACAGTCAGCATGACTGTTTGAAAAGAGGGAACGCCCTGCAAGAGAG
>JAGAQC010000039.1 GCA_017622925.1 Ruminococcus sp. | reverse complement strand
TCGGCATTTTCGTTTTGTCAATTCGCTTTTTGCACAAACTTTCAGCTTGTTTTTGTGCATCATTTTCTTTGTTGCTTTTATTGATGTTATTTGCGGGGTAAATGCTAAAAAACCTTAAGTTGTTGGCATTGTGTGGGGGACGGCGTCCCCCACACAATTTGATTATGTAAATGCCGCCGTTGGTTGTAAAAATATACAAAACGGCGGCAATTATATTGTGCAATGTGCTTTTTACACAAAAAATTTCAAAAAATGCTTGAAAAAATCAGAGGATTATGCTATAATAGAATTAATGATTGAAAAATTCGCCGTTATGCTTGATTTTCAAGTAGGGTCACTATATCTGTTATGATTTCTTGGAAAGGAGGAATATCGCTTGAATAGTGTAAATTTTTTGTATTCTACCGAGCAGGAGATGGCGGCTCTGATAAAAAGAGCCGAGCTGTCCGCTGATAAGGATTATTTTATAAGAGTTCATACCTGCATTCACCGCCGCGACAATATAATGCGGTTCGTTGAGATGCTGCTGAGGTATTTTCCGAAAGCTCGTATTATCGGCAGTTCTACATCGGGCGTTATTTTTGAGGGCGATATTCATACGAAATGCTGCATGGTTTCCGTAACACAGCTTTTAAACAGCGAAGTCAAAACGTGCCTTGTTGACCTTTCCAACAGCGAGGGCGGTGACCTGAGAGGCTCTGTCGTTGCGGATAAGGTCATTGACGCAGTAATTTCCGACAGATCGCAGTTTATGCTGACCTTTTTTGCGCGCCCTTTTATAAAAGTAGGCAGCTTTGTTGACCGTATCAACGTCCGTGTCGGAAACGTTCACCTCATGGGCGGTATCGCCAATACCACTGAAAATCCCGAGGTAAGCATAAGCAGGGACGCTTTCGTTTTCGATAATAACGGCGTTTCCGATGATTCCGTTGCCGCTGCGGTCATTGATTCAAAGCAGCTTACAGTATGCAGCGACCTTATATACGTTACCGAGCCGGTGGGAATACAGCATACCATAACAGATGCGGACGGCATGATAATCAGGGCTATCGACGGTGTGAACGCCGTTGAATGGTATCAGAAGCAGCTCGGCATTGACCTCGGCAGCAAGATGGATTACGATATGACCGTCCTTTTTCCGCTTGTACGGTCTGATCACGGCGATATGCCGTGGGCGTTGTCATATTCGCCGCAGAACGACGAAAAGCGTGTTTTCCCCGATGAGCCTGAGCCTGTTATGTTCGTCCCCAGCGAGGCGAAAACAGGCGAAAGAGTGCGTATCTCCTATTCAAGCATTCAAAAGAGCATAGAGGTCTGCGAGGACGTCTGCAACAATATAAGCACTCACCCTGCCGAGGCTCTTTTCGGCTACAGTTGTGTGTCACGTCAGTCGCTTTTCAGCAACTGCGCCAAATGGGAGCTTATGCCCTTTGAGAAAACCAATCTCAGCGGCGCGCTGGTAGCAGGCGAAATAGGCAATACGAACGGCGCGAATTGCTATTGCAACTACTCCTTCGCCGTTGCGGCATTGGCTGAAAGCGCGGTGAAGATAAGGATAGACGCCGATATACTCAGAAAAAATTCGGGCGAGCTTGTAAACAAACAGGAACATATAGTTAAATATCTTATTAATGTGAACAAGTCGGCTGAGGCTGACGAGGAGCTTACAAAACGTCAGCACGAGATAGAGGAGTCGCTTTTCAGGGACGACGATTCGGGTATCAGCAATATTACGAAATATTCTTTCGATTTCGGAATGGGCAGGTTTGATAAGATCTGTATGCTGACCTTCCGCAACGAGGGACTTCTTAACGCGTTCATGAGCAAATCGAAGTTCAATATGTACCTCAATCGCTTCTATAAGGCTATAATTGATTTTATAAAAGACAAGGATTACAGTTGTTATGTGTACAAAAAGACTTCTCTTATCATAACATGCAGTCCGAATGTCTGCGACGGGGAGTTTACCGACAAAATGCGGTCGCTGCAGAACGTTGTGTCGGATTACCGTTTTGCGGAATATATCCCTGTGACCGAGTTTTCGATCGTCATGCACGAGGAGGATATGATAAACAAGGCGGAGCTTACGCTGGTAAATATGCGGTCGAAAAATATTCTTTTTAACCATTACACCTCCGATCTGGGACTTGAACAGATACACGCCCGACGTCTTAAAATGCTGAAAGTTCTAAACGATGCCGTGGCAAATGACAGAGTTGTGCCGTTTTTTCAGGGAATCAGGGATAATTCGGACGGGAAAATAAAAATGTACGAATCGCTTATGCGGATAAGAGATGAGGAGGGGACTGTCTACAACCCCGGCGATTTTATGGAGATCGCTAAGGAGTACGGCTTTTATCCCGATATGTCGTATCTTATGATAATGAAGGTAATGAAATATTTCCGTGACCGCCATGAAACGGTAACTATAAATCTCAATATCAGCGATATTTACAATTATAAGATAGTCCATTTTATTCTGAAATACCTTAAAAACGCCCCTCATCCCGAGAATTATGTGTTTGAGCTGACGGAGACCGAGGAGATAAAGGATTATCAGCTTATCACGGAATTTGTCGAGCAGATACATCAGATGGGCGGAAAAATAGCTATTGACGACTTCGGCAGCGGCTTTTCCAATATAGTGAATATTTTCAAGGTGAAGTCGGATTATATCAAAATAGACGGCGAGATCGTCAGAAATGTCAAAAACGACATTTACGCCCGTGAGCTGCTTGAAATGATCTCTCTTTGGGCGAAAAAGCACGACAAGGAGATCGTTGCGGAATTTATCGAGGATCAGGAAATTCAGGACATTATCCATGCCAACGGTATACGCTATTCTCAGGGCTACCTTTTCTCAAAGCCTATGGAGGACCCGACGGAAAAACATGATCAATAAAATAAGATCGCTTTAGTATCGAAAATTATCAAAGTACTAAAGCGATTTTTAATTTAAGCACTGTCAACAACTTAATATCGGGATTCCAAAGGGACGGTGTCCCTTTGGCGGAGTCCGGAGGCAGCGCCTCTGGCAGGGTGTGGGACAGAGTCCCACATAGCGTTTAAGCGCTCCGCAAAGGGTGAATTTCCAAACAGTCAGGCTGACTGTTTGGAAAGAGGGAACGCCCTGCAAGAGAGGACGTTCCCTTTGGAATCCCGATATTAGTTCGCTTTAGTACTTATCATCTCTTTCTGAACATGACCGAGGAAACCGCCGAAAACAGCAGAAAAACCGCAAGGTCAGCCGCTACGATAGTTGCGCCGACGGGAGTTGAAAAAATAAGCGACATAATGATTCCCGAGCCTGCGCATATGACGGAAATGACCGCCGAGCATATCGTAACGCTCTTGAAGCTTTTGAAAAGTCTCATGGCGGAAAGGGCAGGGAAAATTATAAGAGCCGAAATAAGCAGAGAACCCACAAGATTCATGGCGATAACGATGATAACGGCAGTAATAACGGCTATCATGAGGTTGTAGCCGTCGGAGTTTATCCCCGTTGCCTTGGAAAAGCTTTCGTCAAAGGTCACGCTGAAAATCTTGTTGTAGAAAAGAACGAACGCGGCAAGAACTATCAGCGACATTATGAAGCACAGCCATACGTCCGACTTGTCCAAAGTAAGGATAGAGGTCGAGCCGAACAGCGAACCGCATACGTCCGCCGAAATATTCGACGACACGGGGAAAAGGTTCATCAGCATATAGCCGACTGCCAACGCCCCCACGGAGATAACAGCAATTGAAGCGTCCCCTTTGATTTTGGCGTTTTGTCCCGTTCTCAGCAGAAGAACGGCGGAAAGTACGGTCACAGGGAGAATTATTATCATTCTGTTTGTGATGCCCGTAACTGCCGCAACTGCCATAGCTCCGAACGCAACATGGGAAAGTCCGTCGCCGAGAAAGGAAAATCGCTTCAAGACAAGGGAAACTCCGAGCAGGGACGAGCAAAGCGCAATAAGCAGTACCACGATAAGCGCGTATCTCACAAAGGGAAATGAGAAATAATATTGAAGTGTGGAAATAAGCTCATTCATCGCGTTTATCCTCGCTTTCAAGGAACTTTCTGCCTGCCGAGCTGCCGAGGTAATCCGCCGTTGCGCCGAAAAACAACTGCTTTTTCGATATATGGAGAATGTGCGAGGCGTATTTCACGGCGGAGGAAATGTCATGGGAGACCATTATAATTGAAATGCCGCTGCGGTTGAGTTTGGCAACAAGCTCATAAAGCTCGGTCTGGGCATGAGGGTCAAGTCCCGTTACAGGCTCGTCCAAAAGAAGCATTTTGCTTGCCGCGCACAACGCTCTCGCAAGGAGTACCCTTTGCTGCTGTCCGCCCGAAAGCTCCCTGTAGCAGCGGTTTTCGAGAGCTTCAATTCCGAGCTGCTTCATGGTATCGAGGGCGAGCTTTTTTTCGGCGGCTCTGTAAAACGGTCGGAATCCCATTTTTGAAAGACAGCCCGAAAGCACTATCTCCTTTACCGAAGCAGGAAAGTCCCTCTGGACGGGCGTTTGCTGGGGAAGATAGCCTATATCACGCGCGGAAAAATCTCCGCACCACTTTATTTCGCCGCTGACCTGCGGTTTAAGTCCGAGGAGCGCCTTTATAAGGGTGCTTTTGCCCGAACCGTTTTCGCCGAGTATGCAGAGGTAATCTCCGCTGCTTACGGTAAAATTCAGCCCCTCGGTCACAATGCCGTCCTCATAGCCGAGGGCGGCGTTTCTGCAAATTATCTGTTCACTCACGAATCGTAGACCTCTTTCAGGATTTCGTAATTTTCTTTCATAATTGTTAAATAAGTCGCTCCCTCGTCTATCTGCTTCTTGTTTACGGACTGAATGGAATCGAGGACTTTGATATTCTGCGACCTTGTTTTTGTGTTTGCAATAACGGCGTCGGCGATAGTGCAGTCGGAATTTTCTATAGTGAATATCGTCGGCGCATTAAGCTCGTCCGCCTTTTCTGCAAGAAACGTCACTGTCTCAAAGCTTGCTTCGGTTTCGGCGGAGCAGCCTGTAAATGCAGCGTAATAATCAAGTCCGTAGTCCTCCGTCATGTATCGGAAAGGGAAACGGTCGCCGAATATGAGCGTCTGCGGATTATCGTCAAAAAGCGCATGGAAATCGCTGTCGAGACTCTTGATCTCGTCAATATATTGTTTGGCGTTATTGGTATATAAAGCGGAGTTTTCTTCATCGACAGATTTTACAGCCTTCCATATTTCCGAAACGCATTTTTCGGCGTTACTCAGCGAAAGCCATATATGCTCGTCATATTCCGTGTTTCCCTCGTGTTCGCCGTGACTGTGTTCCTCAGCCATTCCCTCTTTGTGTTCTTCCTCGACTATCTGTTCGGACAGAACGTCCATGAGCCGAACGACTGTCATGTCCTTGTTTCGGGCGTTTTCAAGTGCCTTGTCCGCCCATGCGTCCGATTCTCCGCCTACATATATGAATACATCGCAGTCGGAGATTTTTATTATATCGTCGGCGGTAGGCTGAAAACTGTGAATGTCCGAGCCGTTCGACAGCAGATATGTCAGCTCGATGTCGGAAGTGTCTCCGATAACCTGCTTCGCCCAGTCGTAGCATGGGAAAACAGTGCATACAACGCTCAGACTCCCGTTGTCAGCGGCAGGGGTTGAACAGGAATACAGCGAAGCGGTCAATACTGCGCTCCCCAGTATAGCAATAATTTTTTTCAGCATACGAAACTCCAATTTAAAATTGATAATCATTCTCATTTTTAGATTATAGCATAAAAATTATTGATTGTCAAGGGGGATGCCAATGGCGAAAAATTTATATTTAGTAAAATAAATAAGCGTTTCCCAAAAATCAGGAAAACGCCTATTTACCGTTATATTCAATTGGTGGAGCATAGGGGATTCGAACCCCTGACCCCCACACTGCCAGTGTGGTGCGCTCCCAACTGCGCTAATGCCCCGAATAAGAGGGAGAAAAAATCAACGAACCGTAGAAAGGGTGTTGAAAAAACTTCTCACACTTCAACAAAATTACTATATAATTATATCATAGTAGGGGCAAAAAGTCAATAGCAAATCGAACGTCAATTTACACAAAAAACAGTTGGATAAATTGTGTACAATAGCAATAGGGGAAGAAAATACCGCAAGCCAAAATGAACATAAAAAGCCTTAGTTGTCAACAGATTTTTTATCATAACATAGAATATTACGGCTTTGCTTTACAAATGGAAATCATTGGAGTACAATATATAGTCGGAGAAATATTTAGAAAAATTTATTGAGGGGAGAAAAGAATATGAACAGCAGATCAGCCGACCTTACGCAAGGACCTTTGCTAAAGCAGATCGTAATTTATACCGTACCGATAATACTTACGGGTATATTGCAGCTTTTATTCAACGCCGCCGACCTTGTGGTGGTGGGACAGTATTGCGGAAGTATTTCCGTAGGCGCAGTAGGAGCGACAGGACCTGTCATAAATCTTATAACAAATTTGTTTATCGGCTTCTCGGTAGGCTCGGGAGTTTCAGTTGCACACGGAATAGGCGCGGGAAAAGACGAGGACGTCCGCAGAGTGGTTCGTACATCTATACCGCTTGCGGCGATATGCGGACTTATTCTGACCGTAATAGGGGTTGTGGGAGCGAAGTTTATTCTTCAGCTTATGGATACTCCCGACGACGCTATCGACCTGTCAGCCGCATATATGAGGATATATTTCTGCGGAATAGTTTCAAGTATGCTGTATAACTTTGGTTCGGCGATACTGAGAGCGGCAGGGGACACGAGGTCGCCTCTTATTTATTTAACAGCGGCAGGAATACTTAACGTGATACTCAATCTTCTTTTTGTAATCGTATTTAAAATGGACGTTGCAGGAGTTGCGCTTGCCACGGCTCTGTCACAGACGGTCTCAGCGGTACTGATAATTCGTGCGCTTATGCGGCGTGACGATGCCTGCAAGCTGGAGTTGAAGAAAATGCGCATATATAAACGGCAGCTTTTCAGGATAATGCAGATCGGTTTTCCTGCCGGTATACAAGGCTCTCTGTTCTCGATATCGAATGTTATCATACAGTCGTCGGTAAATTCATTCGGTTCTATAGCGATGTCGGGAAATGCCGCGGCGCAAAATATCGAGGGCTTTGTTTATACTTCGATGAACTCGGTAAGTCAGTCCGCATTGAACTTTGTTGGACAGAATCACGGCGCAGGCAAGTTTGACCGCATACGAAAAACCATGTTCATATGTCTTGGCTTTGTACTGTGTATCGGCTTAGGTCTTGGACTTTCAGCGTATTTCTTTGCCAAACCGCTTTTGTCGATATATATTTCCGACTCTGCGGAGGCTATTGAATACGGTATTATCCGTGTGCTTTACATCTGCGTGCCGTATTTTTTCTGCGGTCTTATGGACGTATCTACGGGACTTCTCAGAGGACTGGGCAGCAGTATTCTCCCGATGATAATAACGGTTGCAGGCGTATGCGGATTCAGAGTGCTTTGGATATACACCGTTTTCAGACTGCCGCAGTACCATTCGCTCGAGGTTCTGTATATCTCATATCTTATCTCGTGGGCGATGACTTTTTTGGTGCAGATAACGCTTTTTGCAATTCTGCTGAATATCAAAAAGAAAAAAGCGTTATCACGGCAATAACCTTTTTTCAGCTTTCGGCATATAATATGGTACTATACTATACACGGAAATCAACTTTAAGGTTTACAGTAAACTTATACAGGGGGACGCTGTCCCCCTGCACCCCCTGCCAAAGGGGTGACCCCTTTGGAATCTCTGTTGTCGTGAATTAGACTGTAAAAATCCCCGAATCTGTTCAACACTGTCAGTCCCCATGATTTTCACAGTCTAATTCACGAGAATGGACACCAAGAGTTACCGCTTTAACAGAAAGTAAAGTGAAACAAAATCCTCTGTATTAATTTATTGTAAAACTTTAAAAATTGATTTACGTGATATAGCGACCCAAAATCAAAATGCCGAAGGAGATATTTATCATGGACGGATTAATTATAACGGCTGCTGTAATTCTTGCGGTCGTAGCCATTATCGAGATCGTGACGGTATTTTTCACTCTGCCTGTTGACAGCGCGCCGCCATATGTTACAGTGCTGCCCGTTTTCGCCGACGACAAGCTTTTTGAAAGACGGCTTGAATATCTTATGCAGAAGGGCTGCGGAAGAAGAAGCGCAATACTGGTGAACTACACCGCAGATTCCCGTCAGGCCGAGCTTTGCAGGCGATTTGTCCATGATAATCCCGACGCGGTCTTTATTTCCCATGAGGAGCTTGAAAAATTCTTTACGGGGATATTTTCGACTATTGAAATATAAAGAGATAAAAACGGAGCAGGCACGCGCAACTGCTCTGTTATTTTTTACAAGCACTATCCACAACTTAAGCGTTCCCTGTTATTAAAGCGTTTTAATATCGGGATTCCAAAGGGACGGTGTCCCTTTGGCGGAGTCCAGAGGCAGCGCCTCTGGTGGGGTGCGGGGCAAAGCCCTGCATAGCTTTTAAGCGCTCCGCAAAGGGTGAATTTTCCAACAGTCCGCAGGAATGTTGGAAAAGAGGGAACGCCCTGCAAGAGAGGGCGTTCCCTTAATAGGAAAATAATTTCTTAAGTTGTAAATAATGAATTTATAAGACAAAAATTTCCAATGATTAGTTTCGGAAATATTGTCCATAATAATATCATCAAATTATTTGGGAGATAATATTATGGCATATAATAAGGTTGTGATTTCCGGAATAAATACATCTGAGCTTATCGTGCTTAAAGAGGAGGAGAAGATCAGGCTGCTAAAGGAGTACAAGGAAACGGGCAGCAAAGCCGCAAAGGACGCTCTTATCAACGGCAATCTTCGGCTTGTTCTCAGCGTAATACAGCGGTTTACGGGCAGGGGAGAGGACGTTGACGACCTCTTTCAGATAGGCGTAGTGGGACTTATCAAGGCTATAAATAATTTTGATCTGACAAAAGAGGTGCGATTCTCCACATATTGCGTGCCTATGATAACAGGCGAGCTTAGGCGGCATCTTCGGGATTTCAGTCAGATAAAAGTCAGCCGCTCTCTCCGTGACCTTGCATACAAGGCTATACAGGCAAAGGAACGTCTTATACTGAAAAATCAGCGTGAACCCAATATTGAGGAAATTGCCAATGAAATAGGTGAAAAGCGTGCGGACGTGGTTATTGCGCTTGAAAGCATAAGCGACCCGATCTCACTGTATGAGCCTGTCTATTCGGATTCCGATGATAACATGTATATCATGGATCAGATAGGCGATAAAAATGATGTGGACAGTTGGATGGGTTCTATTGCTATCCGTGACGCGATAAAGTCTCTCGGCGACCGTGAGCGGAATATCCTGTATCTGCGGTTTTTGCAGGGAAAAACGCAGGTCGAAGTAGCCAATGAAATAGGAATATCTCAGGCGCAGGTCTCACGGCTTGAAAAAAGTGCAATAGCACGTATCAAGGATAGCGTATAATTATGCAGCGACACGATTGTTTATAAATAAGGGAACGCTATCTCCTGCGTTCCCCATGAAAGAGACAAAATAACCCGAATTGATATGCGATAAATATTTGCAAATTCTTTAAAAATATGTTATAATAAAACATACGTAAAAAAACACAATAATATATTAAGGAGATGAAATGTTTGAAAGCAAGTAATTTCATAGCTTTGACAGCGGCAGGTATCATCAACGCATTTGGGATAACTTTTTTCCTATATCCCGTAAACTTATACGATTCGGGCATATCGGGAACGTCCATGCTTCTGGCTCAGATAACGCCGCCCAATTTATCGCTGTCGCTGTTTTTGATACTGCTGAACCTGCCGCTTTTTTTGTACGGCTATAAGAAAATGGGGCTGCCGTTTACGGTCTACTCGGTGTATTCGGTATTTATTTACTCTCTGACCTCGTGGCTGATAACGGACGTTTTCCCCGTAGACGTAAGTATCGCTTCTCCGCTGGCTGAACAGGATCTGCTTCTTTGCGCAATATTCGGCGGATTGATCTCGGGTATCGGCAGCGGTCTTACCATACGTTTCGGCGGAGCGATAGACGGCATAGAAATACTTGCGGTGTTGTTTGCCAAAAAATTAGGTTTATCTGTGGGAATGTTCGTTATGGGATATAACGTTATCCTCTACATTGCGGCAGGATTTATAAAGTCCAGTTGGATATTGCCGTTGTATTCAATAATTACATACGCCGCCGCTCTAAAAACGGTGGACTTCATAGCTTCGGGCTTGGATAAGGCAAAGTCGGCAATGATAATAACGAATAAGTCCGCCGAGATATGCGACGCATTATCGGCTGAATTTGGGAACGGAATAACCGTGATAGGAGCAAAGGGATATTATTCGGATAAGGATAAAACGCTTATTTATTTTGTCGTAAATCGTTTTCAGATAAATAAGGTAAGAAATATAGTCCATAAGCACGACCCTCACGCCTACGTAACCATTACAGAAGTTTCAGACGTTCTGAGAACTGAGCAGTACAGTGAAGCTTGACAGCTTATGTGCATTATAATCTGTTTTTTTCTTGAATTTTAAGAGATTATAGTGAATATGTATATTTAATTTTCCGAAATGATCAAATCTGAATGCTTTAGTTAATTGACAGCTAAAAAAATGAGTAGTATAATACAAATAACAGATCATCGAAACAGCCATAAATCATCGGAAAGGAATTTAATTATGTTCGGAAAATATTTAAAGGGCATAGGCGCAGCAGCAATGAGCGCAGCGGTTTTATGCTCGGCTCTTACGGCGTTTACCCCGTCAACTGAGGATAATACGGCGGTAATTTCGGCAAGCGCTGCGGAAAATCTCACTATAGCGGATCTCCCCGAGGAGTACAGGGACGCCGCCGACTGGATATGGAACAACCGTATCGTAAGAGAGCAGTCCACCGCACGCCACAATACGATTTTTGACCAGATCGTTGCAGGCAAGGGAACTATCAATTATGTGGTAAGATGGCAGTCTTATAAAACAATAACCTACGAGCAGCGGAAACAGTTTGAAACGCTTGTCAGCGACAGTATCAACGCATGGACAAAGTGGCTTGTAGGCTATGAAAACTGGCCCTATGACCATATAGACGTTAAAATTGTCGGTTGGGCTGTTATTGACAAGAATTGTCTGCTTGACCTCCATGACGACGAGGTGGTTTACACCAATACGGAATTTTATGATTCCAAGAACGATACCTCCAACGGATATGAAACTATCCCCGACAGGCTGCCGAATGCGCCGTCGGAGCTATCTCGTTTCGACCATTTTGCCGATATGTCGTATCAATATCCGGGCGGACTTGATAAGCGTTTTGATATGTATTTATGGGCAACTCAGGGTTTCCCGTCAATAGGCGGCTGCGGAGGCGACTGGGGTCAGAGACTTTCAGATGACGCCTACCTGAACATGCTCGGCGGTACGGGACTTCACGTTCTTGAGCATGAGCTTGGACACGGATTCGGTATGACCGATTTTTACGGCGGTGAGGGCGAACTTGACGGATTTCCTCCCGGAGGATTCCCCGGCGGAGAAAATTCGCTTATGATGGCAGGGTCAGCGGCAAAAATTACAGATTTTGACGGCTGGATGCTGAGGTATATGTGGTCGCATATAAAGGACGAGGAGGGACGTTTTGTTATTGAAGCTCCGATAGCTCCGCCAACTACCGAACCTTCAACAGACGCTCCTACAGTTCCCGTTGTTCCGACAGAGGCGGTTCTGACCGAAACCTTTGACGACACTATTATCGAAGCAGGGGACGGATATACCGTATTTGCCGATCACGGAAGATTCAGCTACAACGATAATTACTATGGTCCGGACGAATCAAAGAATCTTGCTAATTATGAGGTCGGCGACGTTGTATCGGTAACGTTCAGCTACAAGGAGAGTTCCCGTGAGATCGTCAGCGTGGATTCGCTTACGCTTCTTGAAAATATAAGAAAGGAAAAGGGCGATGTGAATCTTGACGGCGAAATAGGCGTGTCCGACCTTGTTTTGCTGAGCGATCATCTTTTGGGCGGAAAAACGTTTACGGAGGAGCAATGTTTCGTTGCCGACATTATTGCGGACGGAGCTGTTGACGTGTTTGACTTGACAGCGCTCAGAAAAATGCTTATATCATGAACTCATGTTAATATTCTATTCCTTTTCTTGCGTTGATACCTTTTGTGTACGGGTGTTTTAAGGCATTTATTTCGCTTATATAATCAGCTTCTGCGAGAAATTTTTCTTCGGGGTCACGTCCCGTGAGAACAAGCTCGCAGCTTTTTTCTTTTTCAAATACGATTTTTTCCGCAAGACTTCGGTCAACCAGACCGTAATTATATGCGCAGAAAAATTCGTCAATAATAAGCATATCGAATTTATGATTTTTCATCTGCTCGTATGCGTTTCTTAGGAGAGCGTTGTGGCAGCCGATGATCTCTTTTTTGTCGCTTTCGGTCATTGTGAACGTGAAGCCGAAGTCTTTCGAGAGCCTGTTTACGGAAATATTCGGTATCATTTTCAGACTTTCAAGCTCGGAAGTCTCCGCGCCTTTCATAAGCTGTACGATATGGACTTTCATATCCGCTCCTGCCGCCCTTATCGCAAGACCGAGAGCGGACGTGGTTTTTCCCTTGCCGTTTCCGCAGTATATATGCGTATATCCCATGATAATTCTCCTTTGTTTATCAGACCTGTTCAATAACCTTCAAAACGCTGCCTGACTTGTCTTTTTTGCACTGTGCTTTGCCAGTTTTCCTTGCAATACATACAGTATTCCTGCGGAAAACTGACTTTGCACATCACAAAAAATCCTGCGTCATTCAGCATTTTTCAGGTTACTGAACAGGTCTAAGAAATTAAGAGCCTGTTCAGTATCTCCTCACACGCTGAGATACTAAACAGGCTTTATGCTCGTTATTAATCTGTTGGAGCTTCGGTTTTATCTTCGGATTGTTCGGGATTCATTTCATCGTGCGCCTCCTGAAGTACAAGAGGAATATCGAGGTCCTGACCGTTGCGGTATATTTTAAGAGTTACGGTATCTCCTGCCTTGAACTGATTTTTGATATTATTCAGTTCTTCTGCTGTAGCAACGGCTTCATCGTTTATTCCGATAATAACGTCGCCCTCTTTAATGCCTGCTTCTTCGGCAGCTCCGCCCTCGGCTACCATGCGGACGTAAACGCCCATAGGAAGTCCGAGATAGCTTGAATAAGTTTCGGTAATATCAACGGTGGAAACGCCTATCTGAGGTCTGCCCGAAACATAGCCCTTGTTGATAAGGTCGTCAATGATCGCCTTAGCGTCGTTTATCGGGATAGCAAATCCAAGACCCTCAACAGAAGCCGTACCGTAGCTTGACGACATTTTCGCCGAATTTATACCGATGACCTGACCGCAGCTATTGAGCAGCGGACCGCCTGAGTTGCCCGAGTTAATGGCGGCGTCGGTCTGGATAAGCGTCATATTTTTTTCGTTAATGGAAATTTGACGGTTGAGAGCTGAAACGATACCGCTTGTGACAGAGCCGAAAAGCTCGAAGCCGAGAGGATTTCCGACGGCAATAACGACTTCGCCGACACGCAGTTCATCGCTGTTTCCGAAAGTTGCAGGAGTAAAGCCCGAAGCGTCTATTTTCAGCACGGCGAGGTCTGTTTCAACGTCAAAGGCGATGATTTTAGCGTCGTATTCCTTTTCATCGCTGAAAAGGACTGATACCTCCTTAGCTTCGCCTGCATCATATTCTTCGGAATAGACTACGTGAGCGTTTGTGACGATGTAGCCGTCCTCGGTCATTACGATACCCGTTCCCGTTCCGACCATTTCACGAGTTTCGGGCTGACTTTGGAAACCCCAGCCCCACGGCGAAATAGTGTTCGGATTACTGTAGGTCACTTCAAAGGTCGAGGAAATACCTGCAACGGACGGCATTATTTCATCGACTATATCGGGGAGATATTTAGCGTCTGTCCGTGAAGCAATATCAAACAGTCCCGGGAGGTTCTGCGGTTCGGGAACAGACGGAGTATTTGCGGCGTTGGATTTGGAGGCGTTTACAGGATCGGAGGATTCTTCCCTGCTGCTTTTTTCCGATTCATCGGTAAGCTTTATATTGCTGTCGTCCATAAAGCGATAGAGCTGTATTCCTCCTGCGCAGCCTATGCCTACCGAAAGTATGACCGCTATGACTTTCAGGGCAGAACGGCTTTTGGGCTTTTTAGGCTTCTGCGGCGTATTGCCCGAATAGTAGGAAAAATTCCCCTCGGACTGATCATATTCATCGCCGTTATTTTTATCATTGTTATAATTATTATACATATCCGACATATGCGTTACCTCGTTTCGCATCTTAGGTTTTATTCATTTATATTATATATTATAAGCAGTTATGTGATAATTATATGATAACCTACGGAAAAAATAAAATAAAAATGCGCCGTGATGAAAAAACACGGCGCACTTTAAATTTTTATTTATTTTTCAGCTTTTCGTTGGTTTTGGCGGTAAATTTCTCACTGTACACAAGAAAACGCTTGTGAGTGCCGCTGCCTATTTCTCCGCATTCGTCAAATGCTTTCACATCGAAAGTAAATTCTCTGCCGTTTACCGCTGTGAGAACTGCTTCGGCTCTGACTTTCATAGTTTCGGGAGTAGCCGAACTGTGCTTGATGCAAAGCTCAGTTCCGACGGTAGCTTCATTTTCTTCAAGGAAAGGGGAGAGACAATCGCATGCGGCGGATTCCATAAGGGCGGTCATTGCAGGAGTAGCGAAAACCCTGAGACTTCCGCTTCCGACAGAAACGGCGAGCTTATCCTCGGTAACTGTAGTTTCTGCCGAACCTTTGGCATTTATGGCTGCGTCTTTCATTTAATCTTCTCCTTTGCTTGCTTCGAGTATCTCGTCGGGTATGGGACAGGGCGACATAACATCGCCGATAACACGGTCGTATGTCAGCACGTCGAGCATTTCGTTATCGGGAGTTCCGTCGTTGTAGTCGGTGGAGTAGATCGGCAGCTCTTTCATGTATTCGTCCATGCTCTCGATAAAGGAATCATGGGGAGCGTCAATAATATCGGCGATGATGTAGGGAACATAGAAGAAAGAGAATTTATCTTCGGGAACGTCGGAGAAATCCGCGTCATAGTTGCTCCAGAAGAAGTACTTCTGTTCATAGAGCGTACTGCAATTTTCGCCTGTAATATTAAGCTGATTGTAAACGCTTGTTTCGCCTCTCAGGGACGGGAAGTGGTCGCCTACGAAAAATACCAAAGTAGGCTCGTCAAGCTTTTTGAGTTCTCCAAGAAATGCCTCCAGACCCTCGTTTGTATGCTTTACCCAAGTGAGATAGTTTCCGATCTCATCATCGGGGTCTTCGCCGAGGTTGTACGGCTGGTGATTCTGCATTGTAGTTGTGTGGATGTACATGGGGTCGTCCGTAGTCTTTACAAGGTCTAAAAGCTGATTAAAGACCGTATTATCGTCAACGTATGTACCGAAGTGTTCAACAGGAACGGTAAAATCCGTAACGCCCTCGATGTCGTCATGGAATATCATCGTGTCGAAACCAAAATCGCCGTAAATACGTGTTCTGCTGTAGAAAGAGCCTTGGAAAGGGTGTACGTAAGCCGTTTTGTAACCCCAGCTCTTGTAATACTGAGCGAACGCAGGCTGTTCACGGTCTGCAAGTTCACGCTGAGGCATATTGGGCGTATTCAGTCCTCGAACAGGAAGTCCGAAAAGCAGCTCAAATTCGGAACGAACGGTATAGCTTGCATATGTCGGAGTTACGGCGATACCGCTTTTGCCCTCTGCGCAAGCTTTGTCAAAGCCCTCGTAGTAGGAATCGTCTATGCCGAGTTCGTCAAATACACGGAAATCGGCGAAAGACTCGCTCATAACGACAATAACGTTGGGTTTAACTCCGCCGTTGAAGTCCTCTGTTTCGTCAATATCCGTGTCGATGATCTGCGAAACATATTCCTCGTTGTAGTTTTCGGGTTCAACAAGGCGGTTTTCAAAGCTTTCGGAAGCGGTCTCAACAATAAAGGCAAGGAAGCTGTTGTTGTCGAATTTTTCGTTGAGCAGAAAAGCGTTGCTTGCGGCTGTTGTATCGAGCTTGAAGAAGTTATATATCGGCGTGTAGAAGCCGGGGAAAACGATCATGCACATGCTTATGCAGGCGCATGCCGCAGCGGCGATAGCTCGTTTGAACGGTTTATGCCGCGGAAGCTTCGGATTAAAGTGGAAAACTACCACTATAAACGCAAGCACAATGAGACAATATATTATTAATCTCGGCGTGATTTTTATGTATGCAAAGGATTTAAGGCTCTTGATGCTTTTGAAAAGCTTCATATCGGAAAGAATAAGGTGGTTTCCGTTAGTACCGTACTTGAACAGCTCGGTTATGCTGAGAGCCATATATATGAGACTTTGCGCCAGTACCGCAAGCCAGCCCTTTCTGAAAGCCGCAAGGAGCAGGATAAAGACTATTCCGGCAGCGATAAAGTTGAACACCAGTATCGACGGTCTTTCGACTGCAAAACTCATGAACGCGCTTACATGTTTGAACTGATTTATCTCAGCCATGCAGGAAATGAACATCGGGAATATTATCATCAGGATAATATTGAGGACTTTGAAGCGTTCGCTGTTTTCGTCCCGTTTTTTGTTGTATTTTTTTACATGGTCAAGGAAGGAATTTAATTTTGTTTTAATTTTATCTGTCATTTTGATTCAGCCTCCGATTAAAGAAATTTCCTTCGGATTATGTCTCCGCAACATTTAATATAGCACATTTTCGGATAACTTTCAAGAGGAAATTACTATTTTCATAATTCTGTCATTATTTTCGTTATTTTGGTAATAGTGTACTGAAATATACAATGAGATTTGTGCATTATGACTATTTAAAAATTTTTTATATTGTGTTATAATTATTTTATAATTTAAATAAGTGAGGGATAATTATGAGAAAAGCGGTCGTTACGGGAGGTTCGGGAGGAATAGGAGAAGCGATATGCCGCCGCCTTGCCGAGGACGGATATTATGTTTACGCAGGTTTTTCGTCGTCCAAAGAA
Source organism: Ruminococcus sp. (assembly GCA_017622925.1). Lineage (GTDB taxonomy): Bacteria > Bacillota > Clostridia > Oscillospirales > Ruminococcaceae > Ruminococcus. The sequence continues at coordinate 74,454 of JAGAQC010000039.1, read as the reverse complement.
AAAGCCGAAAAGATCGCCGCAGAAACAGGCGGAGAGGCAGTAAAGCTTGATGTTTCATCTTCGGAGGACATTTTGTCCGCTTCGGAAAAGGTCGGAACAGCCGATCTGCTGGTGAACAATGCGGGTATCTCGGAAATCGAGCTGTTTACGGGTATCTCAAAAGAAAAAAGCCGCGCTATCATGGAAATAAATCTTGTCGGCGCAATGAATTGCGCAAGGGCGTTTTTGCCTGCGATGATACGCCGAAAATCGGGGTGCGTTATAAATATTTCCTCTATGTGGGGACAGGTCGGAGCGTCCTGCGAGGTGGACTATTCCGCTTCAAAGGCAGGTCTTATAGGGTTCACAAAGGCTTTGGCAAAGGAGGTCGCTCCCTCGGGTATCCGTGTGAACTGCGTTGCTCCGGGCTTTATAATGACCGAAATGAACAGCAGATTTTCCGCCGAGGAGCTGGAACTTATCCGTGAGGAAATACCTCTCGGCATATTCGGCGAACCTCGCCATGTTGCGGACGCCGTATCTTTCCTTGCATCGGGACGAGCCGAGTATATAACGGGACAGATATTGGCTGTAAACGGCGGTATGGTAGTTTGATGATCTGTGTTCACATGATCCCCCAAAAGCCGATTCGGGTATCTGTTGGTCTGACAACGCCCTCGATAGGGGCGTTTTTTATAGGTTACTTATATATTAAAAAATAAAATTTATATAAAGCTGTCCCTTTTTGTCACAATTGGCGAATGTACTATATGAAACATGTTTCTATTATATACTCGCCGCTATTGCAAAATACACAAAGAATGCTGAACAGAAAATTCGTATGTCAAGGAAGATGACGAAAGCATACTTGTTGTATGGTGAGGAAGATGACGCAGACAGACGGATTTTATGGCAGCATTACTGTTTGTTTTGCAATAGCGGCGAGTATATTAGGACAGGAGGTAAAAGTATGACGGATTCGGAATGGGAGCAGTTATTATGCAGTTCTCCTTCAAAAGCTTACGAAACGCTTATTGATCAGTACGGAAATCTTATATATGCCATAGTTCTCAATAAGATCGGAAATTGCGGGACAAGAGAAGATGTTGAGGATTGTGTGAGCGATATAATGGTCGAGGTTTTCAAGAATGCCGAAAAGTATTCGGCAGGAAGCGGAAGTCTGAAATCATACATAAGCACAATTGCAAAATTCAGAGCGATCGACGCTTTCAGACAGCTCTCAGCAAGGAATAATATGCGTTCGGACGTGGAAGATGACGACATATTTATTCCTCCTGCCTTGGACAATACAGAAGAAGAAACCGAAAAACGCATATTCAGTCAGAATCTCTGGAATATAGTCAGGTCTCTTGGAGAACCCGACTGTTCAATAATAGTGTATCAGTATTTTTACAAGCGCAAGATACATGAAATTGCAAAAATTCTTGAAATGACATCAGACTCTGTAAAGAAAAGAAGCATGCGTGCCAGAAAGAAAATAGGTACGCTCCTTAGAAAGGGCGGTTATCATGAATAAAAATGACAAAGATCTTATGGATAAGCTTAATGACCTTGAGGACTTTTCCGTTGAGGAAATAGCTGAGAAATATCCTGCGATCGACAAAAAAACCAGAAAACGTATTTTAAAGCAATGTATGAAAAAAAACGCTTTTTCTGCCGGATCCGATCATGAAGTCAAAGAGGCAATTACTGTTTCGGGAACTGAACGCTATAAACGCAGGAATTTATACAGATTTGCCGCTTCTGCCGCCGCTTTTGTTATAGCCGTCGGAGGGATAACAAGCGTGTTTATGCTTAACAGGAATCCCAACGGAAACATTAGTTCAGAAAGCGAAAAGCCGCCTGCTGCAAGCTTTTATGATAAAAGTTCTGATGCAGCGTCTGAAAGCTCTTCGACTTCAACCAATAGTACGGAAGCCGTCTATGATCACGATACCTCAAATACTTTACCTGCCGACGACAATGTTAGCGACGGCTTTGGATATTTGGGAACGACTGAGAACGATACTCCGCAGCCAACGATAGAAGCAACAGAACCGACTACGGATAATACCGTTTCTTTTGATAATGTTGCTTTGAATGAAACATGTTGGTCTGAGGGCGAAATAGACGGTCCTGATGAACATCGTATTGAGTTCGGCAAGGACGGTTTCAGCGGACACTATATAACGCCTCCATATGATTATACAACACAAGACGCTTTGCAAGTATATTTCACATATACGCAAAATGGTGACGAAATTTCTATCCGTATGGGTTCTAACAAAGCAACAGGAAAAGTGAGTTTCAGTGATGACAGAAATCAAGTCATGCTGACTATTGTATGGGCGGACGGACGTACAGATCATTTTTACACCTACAGTATTGAAATCAATTCGGACGGCAGCCTTGAATATTATTTGCCGTCCGACAGTGACTATAATTCGCAGCCGACGACGACTGAAAATAATCTCGTTTCATTAAACGGAACGACATGGTATGAGTCTGAACTTGACGGTACTTTTGAAAATTCTATTATGTTCGGGAATGACGGCTGCAACGGACACTATATAATACCTCCCGAGGATTACGCAACAACAGACCCTACGCTGATATACTTCTCATATATGCAAAACGGAAACGAAATTCTGATCTCTATGGGTTCTGACACAGCAACGGGAAAATTGAGTTCCGCTGACAACGACCCGAGAGGGCAGGTCATGATGACTCTTGTATGGGCGAATGGAGATACGGAATATCTTTACACTGAAGATATTTCGGTTACCGATCTGCAAAATTGATTTTTGCGGTCGTACTCGTAAATTTGAAAGGACAATTACATATGAAAAATATTTCCGCTATAATAAGTGCTTTTTTAGTGTTATCTCTTTGCGGCTGTTCCTCCAATGATATAGAGGCGCAGACTATTTCCGATGCGGAATTCGGCAGAAACGAGCAGCTCCATGACAGCGCGGCAATGGCAGTTTCCGACAGCAATGAGTCTGAACCGTCAACGGATATGACAGAGAATCCCCCGAGTGAGTCGGAAATTTACGACAGCTTCGCCGACTGCTCCATTACCTTTGACTTTGAGGACAGAAGCAAAACGGTTGACAGCGCCATGATCGCCGACTGGAGCATGAAGTCTCCCGACGGTTCTGTTATGAAGGACGCCGCAGGTAATCCGATGTTTGACCGCGATAAGGTCGCTGCATTTGTACAGCAAATGGCGGCTGAGACAGATACGATAGGCACTTCCCGTTCGTTCTATGCAACGGTTGACGGCTGGATAACAGTGCCGTGGGACAGCGGTTATTCCAGTATCTACGGCTGGCAGATAGATCAGGCAGGGACGGTCGAGCAGCTTATCGGTCTGATGCGCGCAGGGGAAACTGTGACGGTCGAGCCGCAGTACAGTGTAAGAGGTTACTGCCGCGCAACTGACGACATCGGCACGACATATGTTGAGGTGGATATTTCCGAGCAATATCTTTGGCTGTATAAGGATAATGCGGTCGTGCTGGAATCCGACATTGTATCGGGTACTGAGACCGACCCTGATTGCCGTACCCCCAGAGGTATCGGCAGTATCTGGTCGCATGAGCAGCAGAGAGTGCTTGGTACTATGGAAGTACAGGGCTATGAAACATTGGTAAACTACTGGATGCCCTTTAACTACATGGACTGCGGATTCCACGATCTTGACAGAAGCGAATACGGCGGCACGGTCTATATGTACAACGGTTCTCACGGTTGTATCAATATGCCCCTTGACAATGCGAAAGCGTTGTTCGAGATGACCGAAAACGGCATTCCCGTTATAGTTCACGACTGATCGGTTTTGACTATCTTTCAGAAAATACCCAAATCTATACTCCTTAGAGTCTGTTTAATATCTCGGCGTGTGCGGATTTTCGAGCATAAATTTGTCGAGTACAAGGAGAAAAAGCGAAAGCATACTGTCGTATGGTGAGCTTTTTCAACGCAGTAATCGGCAAATTTTGCCGAAAAGATGTGCGCGAAGGGATATTAAACAGGCTCTCAATACCTCCTTAATATTCCCTTCCTGCATGAGCAATTATACAGGAGGGGAATGATTTTTAGAACTTGTATTCATAGATTGTGTGTGCGGATTTTTGAGCATAATTTTGTTGAATACAAGTTCTTATAGTTTTTTTTCAATTTATACTTGCAAAAATATTCTATCAATGGTATAATATAAATGTATGCGCAGTTATCTGCTATAACAGACCTCCCGTTTTCCGAGAAGATCTGATTCTACGACAAAAGTACAGGAGATTCAATATGAACAATTCTTATTACGCAAAGCAAATCAACGACATAGTTTCAGAAGTCAAAAAGGCAGTTATAGGAAAGGATTCTATAATTATCAAGACCCTGCTCGCTATCCTCTGCAAGGGACATATCCTTATCGAGGACATACCGGGCGTCGGAAAGACTACTCTTGCCCTTGCTTTCTCAAAGGCTCTGTCTCTGGAGCATAATCGTATGCAGTTCACGCCGGACGTTCTTCCGTCCGATGTTACGGGCTTTTCTGTATACAATAAGATAAAGAATACGTTTGAGTTCCGTCCGGGCGTTGCTTTCTGCAACCTCTTTCTTGCGGACGAGATAAACCGTACCTCCAGCAAAACGCAGTCCGCCCTGCTTGAGCTTATGGAGGAAAAAAGCATTACGGTCGATGGAAATACATACAAGCTCCCTGAGCCTTATACAGTCATCGCAACGCAGAACCCTATCGGTTCGGCAGGTACTCATAATCTTCCCGATTCGCAGCTTGACCGTTTTATGATCAAGCTTAGCATGGGCTATCCCGAATTTGAAGATGAAGTCTCGATTTTAAAGGCAAAATTCAACGCCGCTCCGCTGGAGGCTGTCGAACCTGTGGCAAACGCCCGTATCATCAGCGAGCTTCAGGAGCATATCGCTTCTGTTTATGTTGACGACAGGGTATACGAATATATTGTACGGCTTTCCGCCGCTACAAGAAATCACCCTTTGATAAAGCTCGGCGTAAGTCCGAGAGGTACGCTTGCGCTGATGCAGATCTCAAAGGGCATTGCCGCCGCTATGGGACGTGATTACGTTATTCCCGACGACGTTGCATATATCTGTCAGGACGTTTTTGAGCATCGTCTTATACTCAGCTCAAAGGCGAAGCTTTCCGACGCTTCATCGTCGGATATTATAAGCGATATTATCAAGAATGTTCCCGCTCCGGGAATTTCCGAGGGTTAAGGCGCGCTATGCTTCTGGTAAAAATATTTTTTGCGGTCATTATAATCATATGCGCCGTTTTTTACATTATGTATCTGTGGGACTTTGCGCTCGTGCTTCTTATCGCCATGCTTATGATACCCGTAGTGATGTTCGTGACAACTTACATAACAAAAAAGAATATATCGGCGGAATTTGCGCTGAAAAACGATACGGTCGCAAAAAACGAAAACTTCCCCATTCAGATAAGGATCGTCAACCGCAGCGTTTTCCCTATAGGCAAGGCTGAAGCGCATATTGAATACTGCAACATTTTCAACAGCGAGGCAAGCAGCTTTGTCCTGCTTATGCCGATACAGGCACGGAACGAACAGAGCGTTTCTTTTCAGTTAAGCTCTAAGTTTTGCGGCATCGTTACCGTCCGATGTAAGGGGATAAGTATTTACGATCCCCTCAGACTTTTCAGGTTCACGGTCGGGAAAAATATCCATACCGAAATTGCGGTCATGCCCGAGGGACACGAAATAAGCGGTCAGGTATGCTTCACGGACAGGGTGAACGAGGAAAGCAGCGTGTTTTCCGAACATAAGCCCGGCGACGACCCGTCGGAGGTTTTCGACCTCAGAGGGTACAATCCCGGAGACAAGCTGAACAGGATACATTGGAAGCTCAGTTCCAAAAAGGACGAGTTTATCGTAAAGGATTACAGTCTGCCGGTTGACATTCCCTGCACTCTTTTTCTTAACCTTAAATGTTCTGTCAGACCCGAATTGACCCTGCCCGTATTCGATACCCTTGTGGAGACTTTTGTTTCCGTGTCCCGTTTTATGATCGACAACGAGCGTATCCATACGATAATATACTATGACGGAAAGTCGGAGTCTTTTATTGAAAAAAGCATTTCCGACCACGATTCTCTTGCTGAGACCGTTCGCGAACTGATACTTTCCCTTAACGCCAATCTGTTATGCGAACCGCCCGAGAATTATTTTATCGAGAATAACAATCTTTCTTTGTCATCGTTTATATTTGTAACATCAGCTCCCGATAACTCGGTCATGGAATTTATCGACGAAAACATTGACGCCGATATAAAAAATGCGATAGTGGTCGTTACCTCTCCCCATGAGGCGGAGGAGCTTCCCTCATGCTATTCGGGCGTAAGCGTTACCCCCGTCGTTATCGGCAGAATTACATCATCTATCAAAGACATAGAGGTATAGTGCAGTATGAAGAAAAAAAAGCTCCCGAACACCAGCGGTATTACGGTATGCGACAGTATTGTAATGTCCGTCAAAGCAAAGCATATAAACCTCAGACGCATCGAAGCTGTGTTTATCGCTCTTGCAGGCTATGTTTCGACCATTATGGTATTTCTGTGCATGTTTGATTTCAAGTACAGCCATACCGCTCTTTTGACCTCAGCAGCCGTTTTTTCTGCGATATACATTCTGCTGTCTCTTATGGGAAAAAACGCTCTGTGGCTCATAATCATAACTATAGGCGCAGGAGGCGCGGCTCTCTGGAGAGTAATGGACTCCGTGGCTATGGGGTATAAATTCGTTTACAACATTATTTACCGCGCTTCATACCATACCGAAATAAACTACTACAAATTTCTTGACGACAAACTGGAAAAGGATTCCGTAACGACATTTTTCATACTCGGCGCATGGGTGCTTGCCTTGGTGATATACATATTCACAATATATCACCCTCACCCTCTGCCGCCGCTTATTGCGGTTTTCCCCATACTTGAAATAGGAATGTACAACGGCTTGGAGGTCAATATCTTCTGGGGAATGATGGCGATAGGCTTTCTCATAGCATGTTTCGGCATGAGTACCATTGATATGGGCGAATACTCGGGCGGAAACGGCGGATTCGTCCGCAAGGAAAACCTGTTTTTCCCAAAAAGGCAGATGCGGCTAAAGGTAACGGAAAAATGCGGAGTATACCTTATACTTCTCGTCATGCTCTCGGCAGGTCTTGCCGCAGGCGGAATGAAGCTTACAGGCTACAAAAGAAGCGAGGAGATCAATCAGAAGCGTATCGAAATAAGGGACGCCGTAAATTCCTTTTCAATAGAAAATCTTGCCGACAGCATTTCAAACCTTACAGCGGCTTTCGGCTTCACGTTCAAAATGGAAACGCATAAGCTCGGAAACATAGCTTCAATGAAATACAAGGACAGAACGGACATGACTATCACGCTTGACCAAAAGTTCAGCGGAGCTATATATCTTAAAGAATACACAGGCTCTGTTTATCGGGATAACGAGTGGCTGCCCCTTTCCCAAACGGCTTACAGCGACCCTGTTTTTTCGGATTTCAAGACGTATAATACTTATCCGCAGGATTTCCCCTATCGCTTTAATAAAATATTTGACATAAACGATACGGAGTACACTATCTGGATAGATTCTTCGCTAAAGGGAAACAGGAGTTTCGCTCCATACGGTTCGGACAATATAGGCGGACTTGTATACAATCATGACAGCGACGTTTCTTCAAAAAATCGGAACAAGAACGAGTTTTCCTATAAATTCAGCCGTGTAGACGCGGAATTGATCGCTCAGATGCTCGATAAACCCGTAAGAAACGTATATGCCCTCGATAACATCACCGATGAAGAATGGAGAGATACAATTACAGGCTACGGTCAGGCTAAAGGGCTGATGGACTACGACGATTATCTTTCTATAGATTCCGAATTGCCGCCGAATATGGAGCTTATGTACAGTAATCCGCCCCTTATCATGACCGAGCTGATACAGGAGGAGTACGAAAATTTCGTTTACGACCATTATCTTCAGCTCCCCGATGATACGAATATGGACGAGGTTCGCGAGGCGTTCGCAGATATACTTTCAGTTTCAGATCAGGCGGTGGTAGCTGTAGATCAGCTTCAAATACTTCATGCGCTGAGATCGCAGGTGGCAGAAATGGCGGAATACTCTCTGCATCCCGGTAAAACTCCGAGAAACAGGGATTTTGTCAATTACTTCCTCCTTGAAAACAACAAGGGCTACTGCACGCACTATGCGACTTCGGGAGTTATTCTCGCAAGAATGGCAGGTATTCCGGCTCGTTATGCTACGGGGTATGTGCTTGTGGGGGACGATTTCAACAACGATACCAAGAACGCCGACGGCTCATACACGATAGAAGTAAAAGATAACCGCAGCCACGCATGGATAGAGGTCTATCTCAGCGGCTACGGTTGGGTGCCTTTTGAGTTCACGGCAGGCTATACAAGTCAGTCCATAGATACCACGCCGACTACGGAAGCGGAAGTTCCCACGGAAAACACCGAAACGACCACAGCTCCCGAGGCTCAGCCTGACCCGAGTACAACTCACGATGATTCACAACCGTCAACGACCACCGCAAGCGGAGCTGAGGCGGTCAATACAACAGTTCAGGTCACATCGTTGGGTACGGGACTTTCGGGCGGCATCGGCAGAGGAGGCGGCGGAGTTAAGCTGCCGCAGTCCGTAAAGTATGTTATATATTCTATTCTCACGGCTGCCGCTTTGGTAATGCTGGTAATTATCAGGCGCAGACTTACGCTGTATATCAGGAAAAAACGTTTCAGCGAGGGTTCGGCGGCTGAACGGGCAAGTTACATGTACGCTTATGCGGAAAAGCTGCTCGGATTTGTGAAGATAAAGCGTGACGAAATGAAGTATATGGACTTTGCCGAATATACCGAAGCAAGATGCAGCGGAGTGTATTTCCCCAAGGACAGCTTCCGAGAATTTATGGACGTTTCCTTGCGCGCGGCGTTCTCGGATATTCCTCCCGAAAATGACGAAATGGCAAAATGCCAAAGCTTTGTTGCGGATATGTCAAAAAATATCTGCAATAGAACCTCATTTATCGGAAAAATTTATCTTAAACTTATTGCATGTCTTATATAATAATGAAAAAGCCGTATCACAAGTGATACGGTTTTTTCTGATTTGTCACCCAAAAGGAATATTTACTCACCGCTATTGCAAAATATACAGTAATGCTGCCATAAAATCCGTCTGTCTGCGTCATCTTCCTCACCATACAGCAAGTATGCTTTCGTCATCTTCCTTGACATACGAATTTTCTGTTCAGCATTCTTTGTATATTTTGCAATAGCGGCGAGTATATTAAAGCAGATCGTGCAGTTATCTGCTTAATATCATTGATTTACAGCATAAAGCCGTTAGCTGTTAGCCCTTAGCCGTTAGCAATCGGTGTCTTTTAAAGCTAAAAGCTAAAAGCTAAAGGCTGTCAGTTTTTGTAATTTGTGAAAAAAATACTCATTTATAAATTGATTATTATTTCTCGGGAATGCTGTTTACAGTTCCGATAAATACGGGAATATTTGTTTCCGTATCAAAGATACAGTAAATAAAGGGGCGGTCAAGTATGACCTCTATCGGAGGTATCGGTACTGCCGTACAGTCGCTCATTATAACGGAAGTAACAGCTCCGGCTTTAGTTCCGGCTTCGTCAACCGAAATAAATGTTTTGTGGAGAACGTCGCTTATGCAAAGCATACCTGTGAGGGTCTCCCCGAGTTTTGTGAAATCAGCGTCGGGCTTAAAAGCGGAGGGCATTCCCATATCAACAAGGGTATTATAGAGCGAGGTGTCGTATTCATAGCTGAATTTGGGAAGTCTTGTGTAAACCCTTTCGTAACTTCTGTTTGCAAGAAGCGAATTGAACGATTCAGCCGTAAGTCCCGAAATATAGTCGTTTACGGAAATTCCCTCGTTGGGGAGTATAGCCGCAAAGGCATATTTTCCGCCCTTGTAATTCTTTACGAAGCCTGTGGAGTTTTCGTCGCTTATGAAGCAGTTCTCGGAGGAACTCATCATTTCACGGGACTGCACTGTTCCGTCAAAGGCGGTAAAATCGTAAGTGCCTATCGAGTCTTTTTTGTACTTTTCCTCCCATTCGGCTTCAAAGGCGACGGCGTTGATAAGGTACATGACCGTATCATCGGCAATTGTGTCGATAAGCTCGGGTATCATTTCGTCGGTGTTGGTGTTTACCCAGTTATTGATGTCCGTGACCGTAGTATCGTCAAAGGGCGCATTGAAAACGTCCGCGCCGTAGTAGTCGGCGTTTTTCTGTAAAAACTCGGGGAAAACTTTTATCCTGCCATCTCTCGCCCATATGGAGTTTGCGGTTTTAAGGCTGCAATTTTCCGTATCGGACTGCGAAACTCTCTGAGTGTAAAGGTATTCGTTGAGCGTATCCATCGGCATACCGCCGAGGACGTTTTCCATTTCGGTTTTTGTGCCGCCGTCTGCGCCGTTAGCGGTCATGGCAAGAGCCTGCATAACGGAATATGGGGAGATCATGACGTTTTCGCCCTCTTTGACTTCCTTTTGGAAAAGCGAAACGGCGAAGTCTGTCTGACCGAGGATAAATTCCTCGTCCGCTTCTTTACCGTTGACCTCGGCTGCCTGAACGCTCTTGCTGAGATTTGTTGCGGTGTATGTCTGGGGAGCAGCGATAACGTATTCCTGTCTCATTAAAACAAGGTCGTAAACATCGACAGCTCCGTCGTTGTTCATATCGCCAAGCTGAAAACTTTCCAACGAGCCTTTGCCGAGCAGGTACTCCGACATCATTACAAGGTCTGCGATAGTGAACTCCCAATCGTAATTGACATCGCCGAGAACTTCAACACATTGCATGCCGACTTCAAATGTAATGCCGTTTTCCTGCGCAAATTCAATGACGCTGCTGCCTTTCGGAAGAACCAGCACACAATTTTTGTTAAGATTCATCAGCAGATTATCCGTTGCAAAATCGGGATTATCTATTGTAAGGTAATCCAAACTTGACGGCAGGGACATCATGCCGATCTTTTCGACATTTTTAGGCAGAGTAAGCTCGGTTATGGATTTGCAGCCGTTAAGTACGGTGTCCGCTAAAGCCGTGACCGCCGAGGGAATTTTAAAGCTTTCAAGTCCCGTGCAGCTTGAAAACGCGCCCTCTCCCATAGACGAAACGCTGTCGGGAACGTCTATTTTTGTAAGCTTCTGACAGTTATAAAAACTGCGAACTCCTATGGACGTTAAATTATCGGGCAGCTTGATACTTTCAAGTGAAAGGCAGTTGAGGAACGCTTCATCGCCTATAGCCGTAACTCCCGAGGGTATGTTGACCGTTTTGAGGGCGGTACAGCCTGAGAACGCCTGTTTGCCGATAACAGTCACCGTGTCGGGCAGAGTTACCGAGGTGATTTTTGAAGCTCCTGCAAGACCGTGTTCGCCCACGTCTGTAACAGTTACTCCGTCAATTGTTTCGGGGACGATAATATCCCCCTCGGACGTGGTAGATACGGCGCATATCTCCACATGGTCGCCGTAATTTTTGTACATGTAAATATCGTGAATCTCCGTCTTTACGCTGTTGTCAACAGTGACCGCCGAAGCAAGACTTACAGGCGTTCCGACAGCCATAGGCGCGGTAATGCAAAGGCACATAGCCGCCGCTAAAATTCGTTTAAAGTTCATAATAATTTCTCCTTAAAAATTAAATTCGCAGGTTTTTTCGGTCTTATCAACGGTATAGCTTATGGTGAGCTTTTTTTCGTCGCCGTTACGAGTTATTTCCGCGCGGAAGTTATCGGCTGTGCAGACAGTCCTGCCGTCCTCGGTCTCGGTATATTCGGGAGAACTGTCCTCGCTGAACGGCATATAGCCGTTTTCAAGCTCAATAGTTCCGATAAGCTCATATCCGTTGAATTGAACGGCACCTCCGCCTGTTCGCAGCTTGTAAACGTCCGCCGTAGCAACGCCGCCGAAGCTGTATTGATTTATAAGAATAGGAATGTATTCGTTGTAGCCGCGGTCATCATTGGGCGAAAATTCCAGTAAAAGGCTCTCGCCGTCCGTGCTTGGATAGCTGTCCTCCACATTAAAGTTACGCTCGGTTATTTTCTTGCCTGCATGCCATTTGTTTACTTCTAAGATACGCAGGAATGAACCGCCCATACAGCCCAGCGAATGACGATTTGCAAAGTTAAGAGTGATCTCATCGTCGTTTTGAGCTGACGATGCCAATTTGTGAGTTGAGCCGATAATATCGCTGTCAAGCCATACGTAAGCGGCTTTGGAATTCCAGTCGATGTTTGAAGCTGCGCCGCCGAACATTTCAAGTCCTTTTTCTGTAAAACAGTCCGCAAGATACTCGTCCATTTCCTCGGCGGACGTTATCCATTGTCCCTCTTTGGAATAATTTTTGACAAACTCCTCGTCTGACGGCATAGAATGTATGTCGTATTCCATGTGATCCACGCTTGTGCGCTGTTCCCATGATTTCTCACGCCTGAAAGACATATCGTAATACTGCGTTTTCGGGATAGTGACCTGAGTAATGACTGTTTGCTTATCGACAAATCCGTTAATAAAAGCGCGGTCATATTTCAGCACAGTATCGCCGTGTTCGCTTTTTTCAACAGTTACCGATACTTCGTAATCGTCACGATAGCCGTGCTGAAAAATATCGAGAACGAGGACGTTATTTTCAAAGTAGGCTTCGTTGTATGTGTTTTTCAGGGACTTTACAACTCCCGACTTGAATTTGCCCGAAACGAACTCGTCAAGTTCCTCGGCGGACTTGATAACAACAGGGTCGTTATCGGATATTGCCCGGCTTATCGCTTCTGTTTCAACTGCGTTTGTTGAATCGGTCTTAACGGTCGTTTTCAGCGGTCGGTCAACCTCTTTCCATATTATATCGCCGTCCATGCGCAGTCCTTTCGGTACGGCGACTTCTGCGATATACGGCGGCAGGGGATTGAAGTACGTAAGATTCGGGTCGCTTGAATCATAATATTCTATAACAAGGTCGTCGCCCTCGTACTGTACCGATTTATATGTATATTGGTCAACGCCGCCCAGATATTTGAGCAGCAAAACGTTCCATGCAAAGAACTTGTCGTCATAGCGTTCAAGAAAATCGTCTATGACCTCCTGCGAGGCTACCTCGAAAATATAGCATTCTCCGCTTGTGGAGATAACGCTTGTAGGCTGAAAATACTCCCTCAGCTCATCAACAGAACGAATTACCGCTTCTCCGTTGTAGTGCTTGCTGTACTGCGTGCTGTCAACCATTGAATCGGCGGAGCGTGTGAACGTCTTTTGTACTTGTCCTGTTTCTGACGTTATGAGTTTTTCAAGAAGAATGTAGTCGAAAACATCGACCGAGCCGTCCTTGTTCAGATCGTTGTAGAAAAGCTGATTTACGTTCATTTCATAGTTGCCGAGCAGATAATTTTTCATGCAGACGAGATCGGCGATAGAAAGCTGCCAATCCCAATTGACATCGCCGTACTTTGGCGGGTCAAGTGCGCTTGCGGTAGAGACAGCCGCAAGGGGAGCGGTCATTGCAAGGCACAATGCAATTGATAGATACTTGCCCCTATTACAAAATGTACAATGTCTTTCGGAATAAATTCCGTCTGTCTGCGTTGTCCTCCTCACCGTGCGACAGCACGCTTTCGTCGTCCGCCTTGACATACAGAATTTCTTCTCGAAATCTTTTGCACATTTTGCAATAGAGTCAAGTATAAGTTTCTTTTTCATGGTGATTCCTCCTTTATTGGGTAAATAACATGTTTTCGTTTTTCTGAAATTAGCTTCTGTAATATATAACGGAAATAAAGACCAAATGTGCGGATAAAATTGTAAATATTCTGTAAATATGATGTGAACAAAAAAAGCTGCCGTGAAATTCGGCAGCTTAAAAAATATGTTATTTTTTTGCTGTTAGCATAAAGCGGTGAGTTGTTCCCTCAATAACGCCTTTTTCTTCAAGGGTTTCCTGAGCCTTATAAAGTCTCGGAAGGCATGAATCGACTGAGAAATTCGGAAATTCCCATTGTATTATACGTGCAAACCATACCAGAGCGCCAACGTCCCAAAATTTTATGGGGCAGAAAGCTTCTTCGCCGCGCAGTATCGTGAATCCTGCCGCTTCAAATTGCTTCTGTACAGCGGCAAGATACATATCGGGAAAGGGGAGAGGGATATTCCCGAGGAGCATTTCGACTAATTCACGGTCGTTTTCCGCTCCGACCTGCTGAGTGATAAAGTATCCGTCGGGTTTCAGAACACGGTAAATTTCATCTGCATTGAAGCTGCCGTGACGATTTATCACAAGGTCGAATGAGTTGTCCGAAAATGGAAGTCTGCCGTTTCCGTCAGCTTCTTTGAAGTCGATTCCGAGCGGTATGAGCAGATCGCGGCAAAGCTTCACGTTAGGCGGATAAGCCTCGGTCGCTGCCGTATCGCAGTAAGGGTGATTCAATGAGAGAAGAAATTCTCCTCCGCCCGTATCAATGTCAAGCAGCTTCATGCCTGCTCTGAGACAGCTTCTTACGATGTTCTCATAGTCCCACGGCAGGCAGTCTGATTCAAAGCGTTCCTCGATATGGGAAAAATCCCAGCCGTGTATGTGCGCCGACTCTTCTTCGTTCAGCCATTCTCTTAAAAGTTCATGTTTGTTCATTATAACTACTCCTTTTCGCATTAAATGATTTTACGATTCGGTGCAGTTATCCGATAACTGTAGATTATTTTTGCTCGATGTCGGATGTTATCGGTATTAAAACCGCACCGAGCAGTTATCTCGTTTTATCACCATATTTTTTCACCTTATTTCAATTCGCTGAGAAGTTTTCGTCTGTAAGCCAAAGCCGCCTGTTCCGTCTTGTTGTCGCCGAATTGGTAGTACACTCTGTCCGCCAAAGCGTCGGGGAGGTACTGCTGTTTTACATAATGATTGGGGAAATCGTGGGGATAAAGATAATGCTGTCCGACTACTGCCGCTCCCTTACCGTCGAAATGCTTGTTTTGCAGATGACGAGGAAAATCGAGAGCGTCGCAGCTTTTTACGTCCTTCAATGCCGCCGCAATGCCTAAGTATGCGCTGTTGGACTTCGGAGCAGTCGCAAGAAGTATTATAGCCTCCGCAATGGGAAGTCTCGCTTCGGGCAGACCGAGCTGCAACGCGGTATCTACGCAAGCTTTAGTCACCACGACAGCCTGCGGATAGGCAAGTCCCACATCTTCGCAGGCAATGCAGAGAAGCCGTCTGCAAAGCGAGATGATGTCTCCTGCCTCGATAAGGCGAGCCGCATAATGGAGCGCGGCGTTTTCGTCCGAACCCCTGATAGATTTATGCAGAGCCGAGAGTATATCGTAATGCTGGTCGCCGTCACGGTCGTAGCGCATGTTGCTCCGCTGAACGAGCATTGACATGGATTCCGCGGTAATCACGACCTTGCCGTTCGACCGTTCTCCGCAGAGTACGGACAGCTCCACCGTATTCATGGCTTTGCGCACATCTCCGCCGCAGCCGTAAGCGATAGAACGGCATATTTCGTCCGACGCTTCTATTTCGTCCCCCGATTCTTCCGACAAGAGCCTGTAACCTCGTTTTATTGCAGGAATAAGCTCCTCGGCGGTAACAGGCTTGAACTCAAAAACAGTGCTTCGGCTTATCACCGCATTGTAAACGGAAAAATACGGATTCTCGGTAGTCGAGGCGATAAGCGTAATATCGCCGTTTTCTATATATTCAAGGAGACTTTGCTGCTGCTTTTTATTAAGGTACTGTATCTCGTCAAGATAGAGCAGAATGCCGTTTTCCGAGCCGAACGTGCCTATCTGAGCAATGACTTCCTTAATGTCGCCGACAGACGAGCTTGTACCGTTGAGTTTATGCAGGGTCATTCCGCAGTTTTCGGCAATGATTCGGGCAACTGTGGTTTTGCCTACCCCCGACGGTCCGTAGAATATCATATTCGGGACTGTTCCGCTCTCGATTATTTTACGAAGCGGCTTATTCTGACCTAATATATGCTCCTGACCTACAACGTCGTCAAGAGTTTTAGGTCTTATCTTGTCTGCTAATGGTGTGGACATGGCGTAGTCTCTCCTTATTGTTATGCTTGGTAATATATATCAGAATTTATGTTATTTATCATATGGATAGTAATGCTCTGATTTAGATTGAAATTCGCATAATCGAATTATTTTATTATCGTTGTCAAAGTCAGCTATTGTCACCCCATCAAATCCGTCTACCACTCCATCATAGTCGCATTTGAAATACCATTCTGCAATTATAGTTTTGTCGTTTTCAAATATCCTCTTAATTGTCCATTCCAAAACCTTACCTTTCTTATTCCATTCCTCAAACCAGCTCATAATCTGTGATAATCCATGATATTCCGGACCATAGCATTCGCTGTATGTTACATTTTCAGAAAATGTAGCCCTTACTGTATTCGCATCTGCATTTATCCAAGCTTGAAAATAATTTCTGATTATTGTTTCCATAATTCATTCTCCAAAATATAATAAAAACATCGGGACTTCAAATTATAAACGATCTGCATTTCTGTCAAGGTAATCGTTTATTCTGTCATCTTCATTAAAATCACGGACATTATCATAAAGAAAGTCTATTGTTAGGCAAAGCATATCTTTTATTGTCTCAATATCCCTCATTTCTCCCTCATCACCGTACCAAAAAATATGACCTGTTGCTTTTTCCATAATAAGATAATCGCAGCCGCCGTCAGAACCTATCAAGACATAGTTTTCGGTGTCGCCCTCCTCTGCCCAATCACAATAGCCCTGTTTGTAAAGTCCCTCCACATTTTCAAGGCAATAAAGGCTCATAGTTCCTGGTGAAGCGTCTAAACCATTGGAAAATTGATAGAACTCCCTTAACTCGTCTGTCAATCTGATACCTGTTCTTTGTTCAAACAAATTAATTTCCGTATTGCTTATCGGGACATATAAGCTTATATCGAAATTGAGATCGTCAGCATACTTTTCCGCCATATGTAAAAGAATCTCCAATTCTTCTTTTATTGCAATATTCTCAGGGACAGTAACCTCGTCCAAATCTTGCTCTTTCGGGGTGATAAAGCTGTACGGTCTTTCAGCTTCTTCATTATTGTTTGTTTTATCCATAAAATTTCCTCCATTATTTCAAGTGCCGTCTTGGTATACTTCAATGCGCTTTATCTCCCTGCCGATAAGCGACTTATAGACCTCCGACTCCCGTACATCAGCGATAAATTCCGCATGTATGCGCATTGTAAGTTCGTTGTATTCAGCTCCCTTATAAGACGCATTCCAATCGTCAGGCTCGTAAAACAAGCGCAGATTCACATTGAGATATTCGTCCGAGCCGTCAGGGATAGTACGGCTGAGACCAATTTCAAACTCTCGTCCTTTGCCCATGAACCAATTATAAGTTCCGTACTGAAACATTATCTCATCATGAGCTATCGGATAATTCGCATTCACGGGCAAAGCCGCCATTCGGTCAAACGCATTTACATATTCCTCGATAGTGCCGCACTTTGCGCACTCCGTTTTCAGATACTCGGTCAGTTCATCTACCGTCATACAACATTTCCTCCCAACAAATCATAATTCAGCAAATTAAATCCGCTATTATATCTTCTATTTCAATACAGGCATTTTCAACCTTTATTGCGGTTTCTTCATCAAAAAAACGACTGCCGCCGGCTAATTGGTCAATTAATCCTATAAGAGCCGCTACATCATCATTCGGAACATTTCCATTTTTCTTCCATGCTTTTACGTTATCAATAAGTACAGATTTTAATTTTTCATATTTATTTGAATCAAAATAGTTTTCACATCTCAATTTGACGACCAAGCCGTTTTCATCATTTATTAAATCGCTTATTTTCAATATAGTTTACCTCGCATTTGGAAATTATATATTGCTTGAAGCATAAAGTTTGGTTTATCGTTGGTACCAGTCTAAAAACTTCTCCATATACTCGGCATGGGGCGTTATGACGTTTATATCAATGTCGGGATCGTTTCGGGCGAACAGTATCAAATCGTTTTTCAGATTTTTTCCCGACAATAAATAGTCGTCGATGATATACTGTTTTTTATATCCGAGTTTTGAAAGTATAATTGCTGTCACTACGCCTGTTCTGTCCTTACCTGCGCTGCAAAAGTATAACACGTTTGTATCAGCGTTCATAATTACATTGATAATATGTTCCATGACCTCATCGACCATATTTATATAAGAGAGCGCAACTTCATCTGTCGATTTTGGAATGGCGTTTCCTCCCGTAACAGGTATTGAGATATAATTAAAATTGCTGTCGTTTTCTAAGGAGCATTGTTTTTTTGAGCGTTCGCTTTCTTCTCTCAGGTCAACGACTGTCCTGACATTATTATTTATCAGCCATTGCCGATCTTTGTCCGAAAGAGCGGTCAGGACATCGCTTCTGATGTAACGAAAGCTGTCCTTTATAATTGCCCTTGTGTTTTTTGTGCTTTCAAACAAACTCACGATTTTTTCCTCCGTAAATAATAATATCGGGACGGCTTTTTGTCCCTGACATGCAACGTTATTGAGCGTGTCTATGTAAATTTTTAGTAGGCAAGTGAATTTTGTAGGGGACGGCGCCCTCGACGTCCCGTTTTCGGACTGTACACGTTACCCCATTTCGGGCTGTCGAGGGCGCCAGCCCCTACAGCTTGTATAACTCCTCGTTGAATTATAATTTGTATCAAAACATAATAAAATTATTTTACTACGTCATATAATTTTTCGTTCCAATTGTGCAGTTCAAAATCAAGCTCATACGGTTGATCTGATATTACGGTACAAACAACATCGTTGTGAGGGTCGTCATTATCTTTTTTTACATAATAGGGGTTGCCGTTATGATCTTCTCTTTGATACTCATATGACGCAAGAAGATCAAGCGAAGAAGTCGTCACGGTAACGCAAAAATAAGAATCTTTGGCATGATCAAACCGCATTTCTTTTACGGAAAAATCATTATCGGGAATATCGAGTTCTGTTGAGATCACAGCCTTGTCCGAGTCTGAAAATGTTTGTTTGTTTAATACGGTAGGTTTGAAAGACGTATGAAGAAATAATACTATAGCTCCGCAAAGTAATAAAAGAACCGCTAAAACGGAAATTATAATTTTAGGCTTTGTTTTTAACGATTTAAATTGTTTATCATCATTATTCATTAAACACACCTCATTACTTGTTGATCTCAATTCAAACGGTCTTGCTATATCTCGAATATAATTGAAAAATTATCGGGACGGACAAAATATCCGTCCCGTAATATTCAGAATTTACTTGTAAAGAGGGAATTTCTCGCAGATAGCGTTTACGCCCGCGCGAATTTCGTCAGCCTTGTTCTCGAAATCGGTAGCGCAGAGGTAGATGTACTCGGCGATTTTCTCCATTTCCTCAACTCCTAAGCCTCTTGTTGTAACGGCAGGAGTACCGATCCTGATACCGCTTGTTACGAACGGCTTTTCGGGGTCGTTGTGGATAGCGTTCTTGTTTACCGTGATGTAAACCTCGTCAAGACGGTGTTCAAGCTCCTTGCCTGTGATGTTGAAAGGACGGAGGTCAACAAGCATGAGGTGGTTGTCCGTGCCGCCTGATACGAGATTGAATCCGCGCTTGAGAAGTCCGTCGGCAAGAGCCTTGGCATTCTCAACTATTTTCTTCTGATACTCCTTGAACTCGGGTTTGAGAGCTTCGCCGAAGCATACAGCCTTAGCTGCGATAGTGTGCATCAAAGGACCTCCCTGAGTTCCGGGGAAAATAGCCGAATTTATCTTCTTTGCGAGAGTCTCGTCGTTTGTGAGGATAAGACCTCCGCGAGGACCTCTTAAAGTCTTGTGAGTTGTAGTCGTTACGATGTCCGCATAGGGAACAGGGGATTCATGACAGCCTGCCGCAACAAGACCTGCAATGTGCGCCATATCTACCATGAGCAGTGCACCGACCGATTTAGCGATCTCCGAAAGTCTCTTGAAGTCGATAGCTCTGGGGTATGCGCTTGCGCCTGCAACGATGAGCTTCGGCTTATGCTCGTTAGCGAGAGCCTGTACAGTGTCGTAGTTGATGACCTCTGTTTCGTCGTCAAGACCGTATGAAACAAAGTTAAAATACTTACCCGAAATGTTTACGGGCGAGCCGTGAGTAAGATGTCCGCCGTCTGCAAGGCTCATACCGAGAACCGTGTCGCCGGGCTGAAGAAGTGAAAAATAAACGGCAGTATTAGCCTGAGCGCCCGAGTGCGGCTGAACGTTTGCGAACTTAGCGCCGAAAAGCTCCTTTGCGCGTTCGATAGCGATGACCTCTACCTCGTCAACGCACTGACAGCCGCCGTAGTATCTCTTTCCCGGATAGCCCTCGGCGTACTTGTTTGTAAGAACGCTTCCCATAGCCGCCATAACAGCAGGGGAGACTATATTTTCACTTGCGATAAGCTCCAGATTGCGTCTTTGTCTTGCAAGCTCCTTGTTCATAGCTTCGCCGACAGCAGGGTCGTACTGGGATACAAATCCGATTGAATCCATAAGATCGTTATACATTTTAATCTACTCCTTAATAATAATTGCATAAAGCTTCTTTAATTATACACTATTTTACAAATTATTGCAATAGTTTTTTAACATGATCTGATTTTTTCTTAATTATAAAAGATTGCCTAAATTTTTTTCCGCGACTATTGCAATTTCATGACAATTATGATATAATTAATTATGAAAGGCGGTGAATGAAAATGACTGCTAAGCAATTTAACAGCTTTATCCGTTTGGTATTAGATGTTATACTTGAAGTTATCGAAAAAATGCAGGACGGAAAAGAAAAAGAAAAATTGAAAAGGTTAGCGGACAATCTCCAAAAAGCAATCGAAAATTAGCTCCTAAATAGTAAGGAGGTGAATGGAATGTCAAATCAAGAATTATGTTTGCTGCTTGATACAATACTTGCTCTTATCGAATCCGGAAATGCCGACAAGGCGGCGGAAACGATCCGCAACGGTATCAAAAGAATTGACAGGGGCATGACAACTTCAAGCGAAAATGACAAAAATGAAAAAAAAGATTAACTTTTCAAGCACGTAGAGCCTGATTTTAAGGCTTTACGTGCTTTTTTGTATTTTGAAAGCTGAATCATGAAAGTATGTCGTCCCATGATACATCTTCGTGGGAAGTCATGGATGCGCCATAATATTTCTGAATTACCACGGCGTCGGAGGCTTCAATGACGTCGTTTCTGTCAACGTCGCAGGTAAGTCTCTGCTGTTCGGTGAGAACAGGAGGTTTGCCCGTTGAAAACAAAGCGTATAATTTAAGTATCTCGGTGGCGTCGGAAGTGTCGATAGAGCCGTTTCCGTCCACATCGCCGAGTCCCTCAAAATAGCTTATGTCATATGTAACTATGGCTCTGTTGCTGTTGGGGGGGATTATGCTTACAGAAGCCGTATTATCGGTCAGGAACGCTTTATCTATTACAGCGGGGACGGTCGTACAAGCGTCCGATATATCGGTAACTTCAATATCTGTAATAAAGCTGCCGTTTTTGTCCTTTTCGGGGAGCTGAGTATATTTCGTGATCGTTACTTTAAGACCGTTCGTATTTACTTTTCCGCTTTTTGAAAAATACTCGGTCTTAGAGGGCTTGCCGCTGCATTCTATTTTCATTTTCACGGACAGCGCATGTACGGTAATGTCCTCGGTAACGGTCTCGGGATATTCGCTCCATTGACTGAATCCGACCTGAGTATAATCGTCGATATGGTAATTAAGGGCTTGTGAACTTTCGTATCCGCTGAGATCGACGGAATTTCCGTGAGGTACTGTAAGTACGGCGATCGGAGGTTCGTCATCGTTGTATCCCATTACGGTCACTGTATGAGTTTCCTCAGCAGTTGAACTAACGGGAATACACGCAGCGGTGAACATGAGCGCGGCGGCTGCTGAGATAAGCCGTTTTTTAATATTCATAGTACTCCTTTCTTCCTCTGATAAAAAAGAAACGTGTTCGGTCTGTAAACTTCTGCGCAAATTCAATATAAATGTCGTATGGTATTTCCAATAAAACAAAGTCAGCCGAAACAAGCGTCTGATAGGGCAGGTCGTATTCATATACGGCATAAAGCACAACATGATCCCATTTCGTAAACTTTGCTTTTTCTGCGGCTAAGCGGCGGTATTCCTCGAAATACTCCTCGATAGTCTTTAATTTCTGAAAGCCTGCGTATCGTGAGTTGATGTACATGTCCGTATCGTTTCGTATCTGGCGGCATCGGTAAGGAAGCATGGCTATCACCCTTCCTTATCGTTTTCGGCGGACTTTTCTTCGGCTGATTTTTTTCTAAGGTCATTGAGCTTTATCTTGTATGACAATATTCCGCCGAGAGCTGTTGCAGCTATAAAAATAACGGCTGAAACAAGTATAACGATACCTGTCGATAAGTCCGAGGAAGCGTTGTTTTCGGCAAGATACACGGTAAATTCAGTTATCGGTAAGGTCATAAGCGATCTCCTTGTTTGAAAGCGCCAGCTCGATCACCTTGCTGTAGAAGCCTGCCGGATTAAGGAGTATCTTGTCTCCGATAAGCTTCGCCTGCGTCATATCGGGAGCGAACAGCTTTAAGTCCATAAGGTCGTTTTTCGTATCAAGGCAGCGAATGCGGATATAGCAGCCGTTTTCGACTTCTGAGTATTCGATTTTTATTTCCTGTTCCATTTTCAGTCGGGCAAAGTATCTGAGAGCCGCTAAAACGAGCTTGTCGCGGTAGGATTTCGGAGCGTATTTTTTCAGCTCTTTAGCGCATCTCACGCCTTTTGGGAGCAGTACGTAGCTATCCTCTCCGTTTTCGGCTGTTTCGGTTTTGATAAGATTATTTTCAAGCAGAAAACCGATAGAATCCTGATAGTAAAAATAATTAATAAGTCCCGTTGTTATAAGGATATCGTATAGATGCTCCGTATTTACGGGTTTGCCGATCTTATTGAGAAGATAGCAGATAAGGATATTCAGCGTAGGTACGTCTTTTATCTCCGTATCTGCTTTTTCGGACATTTTAAAAATATTTTCATCCAGCATAAATACCACCTCTTTAAGGCTTAACGGACGGATATAAAACATTGTTTTCTGATTAGTTTTCCTGTATCATTAAGGGAACGCCCTCTCTTGCAGGGCGCACTTCGTGCCGTCCCCTCTGCCCTTCGGGCATCTCCCCACCCGTGGGGAGTCACCTCTTTCAAAACATTCCTGCGGACTGTTTTGAAATTCACCCTTTGCGGAGCGCTTAAAAGCTTTGCGGGGCGTTGCCCCACACCCCACCAGAGGCGCTGCCTCTGGACTCCGCCAAAGGGACACCGTCCCTTTGGAATCCCGATATTAGAACGCTTAAAATTCTAACAAAAATTGGGATAATCGAGCATTGCCGTAAGAAGCGCGATATTCACCGCCGATTCGGTGTATACCACGGCTCGGGGAATCGTACAGCAGTCGGCAGAACCTATTTTCGGCGGCTTAAAAGCGGCTTTCAGCGTTATTGGCATACCCGATGATATACCGTTTATCATTCCGCCGTGGCTGTTGGTTTTTGTCATTGAGTATCCCTGTTCGGTTATATAGGATACGTCGGCGTATTGACTTCCGGGCATTTCCGCAGCCGAAAAGCCGTCGCCGAACTCAACTCCTGTAATATCGGGGAGCGTGAAAAGCAGTTGCGAAATGCAGTTCGCAAGTCCGTCAAAAACGGGCGAACCGACGCCTGATGGAACGTTCACCGAAGCGCATTCAACGATACCGCCGAGCGATTCGCCCGATTCACGAGCCATAGCGATATTTTCAAGCATATTCCAGCCGACACGGTCGTTTATTACGGGAAAATCCTTGAAACGCACGCTGAGTACCGCGTCACGGGACAGTCTTACCGTATCGAAAGGATTATCCTTTACGTTATGGATTCTTGCGATATGACCGCCCGTATAAATCCCGCGCCGTTCCAGTATCTGACCGCAAACAGCTCCTGCAAAACAGAGCGGAACTGCGAATCTTTCCGCAGAACGGGATTTTTTTTCAGCGTCGCAGTAACCTCGGCAGCAGACCGCTCCCGTATAGTCGCCGTGACCGTAACGCATGTTTTCGGGTTTTTCAGCCGAAACCGCCTGAGACTTTGTATTTTGGAGAATGGCGCAGAGGGGCGCGCCCGTAGTTCTCTCGTTCATAAGTCCCGACATTATCCTCGGCGTCGGGAGCTTTTCAGCCATGCCGAGAGATTTCGGAGACAGTCTGCTCAGAAATTTCACTATCTCCTCGGAGGAAATGTATTCTCCCTCGGGTATACCGCTTATCGTTACGCCTACAACGGAGTCGTGAGCCTCGCCGAAATACGAAACGGATATTTTATTGTTCCATATCAATGACATCAGCCTTACCTCCGAGATTTTTATAGTCATCAAAGAAATTGGGATAGGATTTGCTTACCGCTTCTGCGCCCTTTATGATGACTTCCCCGTCACAGCGGAGAGCGGCAATTGCCGCCGCCATAACGATACGGTGGTCGCCGCAACTGTCAACAGTTCCGCCGTGAAGCTTTCCTGTAGGGTCGATTTCAAGTCCGTCGGGGGTAACGGTGACATTTCCGCCGAGATTATTCAGCATATTTGCGCATGCGGCAAGGCGGTCGCTTTCTTTTATCCTGAGTCTTTCGGCATTGTAGATCACTGATTTTTCAGAGCCGTATGCGCCCAGTACCGAAAGAATAGGCACAAGGTCGGGAATATCGGAGCAGTCCGCCTTGAATCCTGTTATTTTTTCGTCTGATGTGGCAGATACTGTAATTTCTATGATTTTTTTGTCTCCCTGTACGCTGTCAGGATCGAGATTTTCCATGCTGATATGCGAGCCGAGAGCATTTGCAACGCAGAAAAATGCCGCCTGTGAATAGTCGCCCTCGACCTGTTCGTTGTGCGGAGTATATTTCTGTCCGCCTTTGATTTTAAAGCCGTTTTCGGTTTCGTCAATAACAATGCCGAAGCGTTTCAGCGTATCTATCGTTATATCAACATACGGGCGTGATTCAAGATGAGATGTGAGGATAATTTCGGAATCGCCGTCAACAAGCGGAAGTGCAAAGAGAAGTCCCGTAATGAATTGCGACGATACGTTACCCTCTATCTCGTAAGTGCCGCTTGTAAGTTTGCCCGAGATAGTGAACGGCATGGTGTTATTATAGTCAAAAGTTATTCCATGCTTGGTCAATTCTCTTGTGTAAATATCTATCGGTCGCTGAGGAAGTCTGCCCCTGCCGTGAAATTCTGTTTCCACTCCGAGAGCCGCCGCAATGGGAATAATGAACCTGAGAGTAGAACCGCTTTCGTTGCAGTCGATGACGGCTTTTTCGGGACTTTTTTCTATTCCGAAAATCTGTTGGATATGACTGTTATGCTGTCCCACACAGAATTTTGCTCCCAGTGCAGACATGGCATCTATTGTTGCATCAATATCTTTTGAATAATTCAGTCCGGTTACTGTTGAATGACCGTTTGCAAGAGCTGCACAGATCAATGCACGATGTGCGCAGCTTTTAGATGCAGGTATGCGGACTTTTCCGCGAAGTTTGGAGGGTCTTATCAGCATATCCATATTTTATCCCTCCATGAGTTTTTCAAATTCGGCAACGGTTACTTTTTTAATTTCAGCTTTGCCGATCTTATTGCAGATAATATAACTTATGCTGCCTGACTCGCATTTTTTATCGGTTGAACAGAAGGGGAGAAGTTCGGAAAGCGGAGCTTCAGTTGATGTGGGAAGTCCATAGGAAACAACGCATTTTTTCAGTCTTTCGGCAAGTTCGGGACTGCACAGACGTTCCGTTATCATGCACATTCCGACGGCAACGCCCATTCCGTGCGTGTAATTGGTGTAATTATGCCAGCCCTCGATAGCGTGACCGAGAGTATGTCCGAAATTGAGCATCATGCGTTCGCCTTTGTCAAATTCGTCGTTTTCAACCACTTCTCTTTTTATGTCAATGCAGGTATAAACAATATCGTCCATAACTTCGTCAACGTTCGATATATCGTGCTTTTCAAGAACTTCAAAGAGTTTTTCGTCACGAATCATGCCGTATTTTATGACCTCCGCCATACCGCATGAGAGTTCGCTTTGCGGAAGTGTGCGGAGTATGTCGCTGTCGCAGATAACGAGCGCAGGCTGTTTGAAAGCTCCTACGAGGTTTTTTCCGCCTGCTATGTCAATTGCCGTTTTACCGCCGACAGAGGAATCCACCTGAGCAAGCAGCGTTGTGGGTATCTGTACAAACTTGATACCGCGCAGGAACGACGCTGCCGCAAATCCCGTAATATCGCCGACAACTCCTCCGCCGAGAGCTATAATAAAATCGCTTCTTGTAATTCTTTTTTTACAGAGAAAGTCATATATTCCGCCGAGAACGTTTAAATTTTTTGACTGTTCTCCGTGCGGAAATACAAATACGGACGGACTTATCCCGCTTTTTTCAAGTGACTGCACAAGAGTGTCCGTATAAAGCGAATTTACGGTATCATCGGTTATAATAACGGTTTTTTTTGAATCAATAACTTTTGATATAAGTTCGCCGCTTTTGGCAAGCGAACCTCTTTCTATATATACATCGTAGGGACTGCTTGTCTCAATATGAATGGTTTTCAAGGTAGATCACGCTCCAGATTTTTCAAATATACATATTAATTATAACACAGCTCCGATAGCTTGTCAAGGCGTTTTTGTGCAAAAACACGAAAAATAACATGTCGGAAAAAAGAATAATTGCTGTAAAAGTGTATGAATTTGCCGAAAATGTGAAAGAAAGAAAAAAATTTTCGTTTACCTATGGACAAATCAAAAAAAATGATGTATAATGAAAAGGTATATGAAATTAATTCTAAAATTTATTATATCGGAGGCAGAAGTTAAATGAAAACCTTAAAAAAGATCACGGCTGCTGTAACGGCAGTATCTATCGCTTCGGCGCTTGCAGGCTGTACGCCGTCAATAGGCAGCGGAACTAAAAACGCTCTTACTGTAGGCGGCTATGATATACCGGCAGGCTTGTTCATTTATTATACGATGCAAGGCTACAGCGAGGCGGCAGGCGTACTCCAAAACAATAACGGCGCAGCTCCTGAGCTTAAAGACGTCAGAAACGCCAAAATAGACGAGATAGATTCTACCGACTGGATACAGAACAAGGCGACCGAATACTGCATTGATTACGCAGGTATACAGAATGAATTTGACGCTATCGGCGGAGAGCTTTCGCAGGAGGACAAGGATACTGCCGCTGAAATGGCTGATTATTATTTCAATCAGGACAGCAGGCTCGACAAAAACGGCGTGAGCCTTGAAACTATGCAGAAAATGGCTGAAAGCACCTTTAAGGAAAGAGAAATATTCAAGTATTACTACGGCTTTGACGGAGACAAGGGCTGCTCAGAGGACGAGCTGAAGGAATACTTCGTTGACAATTTCGCGCGAGTTAAATATGTTTCCATCAGCCTTAAAAACGAGGCAGGAGAAAAGGTCGCTCCCGACAAGGAGAGAGAGCTTCGCAATATGGCTGAAAAGTACGCAAAGCAGATAAACGGAAAGTCAGACGTTCTCGATAAAATGCACGAAATGGACGCCGTAAGCGAGGAGTATGACGAGTATGTCGCCGCTCATACAACGACTGCCGAGGGCGCGGGAGCCGTGACAACTACCACTACCACGACAACTGCGGCTTCCGACGAAACTACGACTACGACCACGACAGACCCGTATGCCAACGAACGCCTTGTTCAGAAGCAGACTACGACCTCCGCTGAACAGGCTGCCGAGACTGATACCGAAACAGAGCCTGCCGAGGAAACGGACGACGCCAAAAACGAACGCCTTTTCAATGACTTCGTATTCAACGAGCTGCCCCTCGGAGAAGCTCAGGTCTACGAGTACAGCGAGGATACTATCTACATTGTGCTGAGAGGCGACCTTAGAGAGAGAATGACGGAGGACGACTACTGGAGCGAGGACAACATAGAAAGTCTCCAGTCAATGAGATATTACGAAGAATTTACCGATTTCCTCGATGAAAAATCAAAGGCTCTTACGGTCGAAAAGAATAAATCAGCCTACAGACGATACTCCCCATTCAAGCTGGAACTCGAATCGCAGACACAATAACAGAAAGCCGCTCTTTATGGGCGGCTTTTTTGAACCTTTTATGAATATTCTTTGATAACGCTGTAAAATTTGAAAGAAAATAAAGTTTTTTTGAATTTTCTATAGACTTTTTTATGGAAAAGTGATATAATGAAGTATATACATTTTTGTTAGATTGGCGGTTTTCAAATTTATTTTTGAAACTATGATATTTTCAGGTGAATAGATATGAACTATAAAGCTTTGCTTCTTTCGTCAGTTGCAGCTATAAGCGCGTCTGCATTTTTTATATCGCCCGCGATCTCCGCGTCTGCCGAGAGCAGCGTTATCGTAAGCTGCGATTTTGACGATAAGGAGCTGGGAAAATGGGCGACGTTCGGCGGAGGAAGTATCGCTCTTGATACGTCCGCTGCCCATTCGGGGGACACTTCTGTCAAGATCACCGGCAGAAAAAACTCCTATGAAGGTCCGTCCCTGAACTGCGACGATATTTTCAACGCCGCTGAAACTTACGATTTCGATGGGTGGGTGTATCACGAGGGCGACTCCGCAAAAACTATTTCATGGACTGTTAAATATATTGACAGTTACGGCAACGAGGCTTTTACACAGATCGCCAGCGCAGATGTTGAGCCGGGCGTCTGGACGGAGCTTACAAGTTCCTTGGCGATCTCTGAGGACGCTGTTTCCTATCTCATCTATTTTGAATGCTCCGACGCCGCTCTTGATTTCTTTATTGATGATGTCACGATCTCGGGCAACGCTGCCGTTTCAAAACAGGACGATGCGAAGGAGTATCTCGACAAGTACAATATGGACTTTGAAAACGATACCGAACAATGGGTCTCGCGCGGCGACATGAAAGTCGTCCTTACAGACGCGTACAGTCAGTCGGGTTCACAGTCCCTTTATGCGACTAACCGCACCAACACTTGGAACGGTCCTACGGCTACGATCTCGGACAAGATAATAAAGAACGAGAGCTACTATTACTCGGCTTACGTTATGTTTAACGGCAAGGAATATGCCGATTCCCATGTTTTCAGAATGGAACTTCAATATACGGTGAACGGCGCGGTCACTTATAATCTTATTGCGGATAAGAACATAAAAAAAGGCAAGTGGACTGAGATCAGCGGTTATTACACAGTTCCCGAAGAAGCCGAAAATATCTCCTTGTATATACAGACAGACAACATCGAGGAGGGCGAGGAGCTTACTCCCGACGACCTGATGTCCTACTATGTTGACAATGTTACTATCGCTAAGGCAGGCTTGGTAAAAAAGAGCAACAATATAAAACTTGCCATTATTATCGGTTGTACGGCTGCGGCTCTTGCGGTACTGTTTGTCGTCGGATTACTCATTTTCAAACGCCATAAAAAGAACAGCGAGGCTCTGGAGCTTGTTTCCATTGACGCTATGACAAGGGTGTTCAACAGAAACGCTTACGAAAAAAAGGCGGCTGAACTGGAATCCGATGCGGAAAAGCTGAAGACGATGTATTTCGCTCTGTGCGATGTGAATTTCCTTAAATATATAAACGATAATTACGGTCACGATAAGGGCGACGCGGCTATTATCCGCTGTGCGGAATTGCTCAAGAAAATCATCGGAAAATCGGGAAACGTTTACAGAACGGGCGGAGACGAGTTCGTCTGCATGTCCCGTAAACCGATAAAGGACGAAATACTGCGAATTGCCGAAGCCGAGAAAAAAATCGACAAGGGCTATCCCTTTGCGGTGGCATGCGGCTTTGCCGTGTATGACAGCAAGCGTTACCCCACGTTCAGCAAGATAATCGCCGAGTGCGATAAGGAAATGTACGATCACAAGCAAAAGATAAAATCCGAAAATAAAGAATTTTCGAGACAATGAGTTTAGAGCCTGTTCAGTATCTCGGCGTGTGCGGATTTTCGAGCATAATTTTGACGAATACAAGGAAAAAATTTGCAGGCATACTGTCGTATGGCAAAGATTTTTGACGCAGGATTCGGCAAAATTTGACGAAAAGACGTGCGTGAGGAGATGCTGAACAGGCTCTTGATCCCTCCCATTTTAGGGAGGGAACATCTTTTAATACATTTCAAATCACTATCCACAACTTAAGCAGGGGGACGCTGTCCCCCTGCACCCCCTGCCAAAGGGGTGACCCCTTTGGAATCTCTGTTGTCGTAAATTTACCTGTATAAAGCCACCTTATTTATCTGTAATTTTAAGTTCATTTGGCTTTATACAGGAAAATTTACGATATAGGCTCCGAAAAGTTACCTCTTTGACAAGAATAAAGGGTAACAAAATCCTCTTAAGTTGTAGATAATTGTTGAAAATGTACAAAAAAGCAAGTGATAATTTAAGTAAGTTGTAGATAGAAATATTTTTAATAATATGATATAATATTTATATAGAGATGGCTGATAAACAGAGTTAGTGTGTTTCGGAGTGTTTTAAGGGGTGATCTGATGGGAAAAATAAGAAAATATTTATCGGCGTTTCTGTCATTATTTTTACTGTTGATTCTTTTTGCAGAGCCTGTCAGCGTATGCGCCGAAAGCGAAGAAATTAACGACGAAAAATACTGCGAATTGGTTTCAACCGGCTTTGAATCCGACAGCTTTGACGGCTGGACATCTTTCGGCAACAGGTCTAAAATTTCCATAACGACTGAGAAAAGTCACAGCGGCAACGCGGCGATCATAACAAGCAACCGTGAGGAGTCATGGAGCGGTCCGTCGCTCAATATTACCGAACTTGCCGCTCCCGGGTCTGAATTGCTTTTCAGAGCCTACGTAATAAGCGAAGCTCCCGAGGGCGCAAATATAATGCTCTCGCTTAAATTCACGGACGTTTCCGGCAACGAATCATATGAAACGATCGTCAAACAGGCAGTAGGCTGCGACAAATGGGAGCTTATTGAAAATACTGCCATTATTCCGAGCGATGTGGAAAACGTTTGCGCTTATTTTGAGACTGAAAGCGGTCTTACGGACTTTTGCGTGGACGATATTTCTATATTCGGTTATCAGCAGGCGACAAAGCCGCCGAACGAAAACACCTCTTCGAGTACCGCTTATGACTTTGAACACGGCTTGAACGGCTGGATACCGAGGGGAGAAGTGGAATTAAATCTCTCCGAAGATTTCAGCTATTCAGGCGAAAAATCGCTTTATGTGACTAACAAGACGGTTTTCTGGAACGCTCCGATGGTAAGGCTCAGCATGATAAAGCCGATGGTGAATTATACATATTCTGCCTATGTGATGTACATGGACAATGACAGCAGAGATACCCAAACTTTCTTTATAAAGCTTCAGTACAATCTGAACGGCGAGGAGATATATGCAACTATCGCAAGCAAGGCTCTTCAAAAAGGAACGTGGTCGAAAATTTCGGGAGATTTCATTCTTCCGTCGGACGCTACCGACGCATATTTCTACGTTCAGACCGATAACGAGGGCGACACAAAGTTCATGTCATATTACGTTGACAACGTTTCGATCGTTGACAGCTCGGCGGAGGTCAAGAGCCGAAAGGTCAATACTATTATAAAATGTGTTGTCTCGATAGCAATACTCGTAGGGTTGTTCTTTATTGTCAGAATTATGATAAAGAGATCAATGGCGACTAAGGCGGCTATCCGAGCTTCGTGCATCGACATAATGACGAACACTTTCAATCGTAATACCTATGAGGAACGTATCGACGAGCTGGAAAAATCGCCCGAAAAGTGCAGGGATATTTATGTGACCGCCTGCGACGTTAATTTCCTGAAATACATAAACGACAATTACGGTCACGAAAGCGGCGATAAGGCGATAATCCGCTGTGCTTCGGTACTCCTGAGAGCCATAGGAAAGAGGGGAAAGGTGTACAGGATAGGCGGCGACGAATTTATGTGCATTTCCGACGCCGATTTTACAGATGCGATAAACGTTGAGTTTGCAAGGGAAAATATTGATTACAAGGGATATCCTTTTTCAGTTGCGGTGGGGACTTCCTGTTACGACCCGCTTACAGACCCCGAAGAACCCGATATTAAGGCGATCATCGCCCGAAGCGATAAGGCTATGTATAAGCACAAGACCGAAATTAAGAAAAGCGTTGATTTTATTGACTAATAAAATCATAGCATTCTAATATCGGGATTCCAAAGGGACGGTGTCCCTTTGGCGGTGTCCAGAGGCAGCGCCTCTGGCAGGGTGTGGGACAGAGTCCCACATAGCGTTTAAGCGCTCCGCAAAGGGTGAATTTCAAAACAGTCCACTGGACTGTTTTGAAAGAGGGAACGCCCTGCAAGAGAGGGCGTTCCCTTAGATGACATTGTTATCAAAATAATAATTACAGATATTATAAGACCTGTTCGATATTATGCGAAATTGCATATCACCGAACAGGTCTTTTTCAGTATCAATTTCCGAGGAGGTCTAATTGTTTGTGTTCAAGCTTGCAGGCGTACATTTTTTCGTCTGCGGCTTTTATAATTTCGTCCGTATTCAGATCGCCGTCTATAATAGCATAAGAAGAACCTATGCTTGCTTTCACCATATACGTCTTATTTGCGTTCGCATTATATTCGTGAAGAAAATTAAAAAAGCGATTTTTGAAATCCGTGAAAAATACATGGGGATCTTCTTTGCGAATAACTATTGCCATGCAAAATTCGTCCCCTCCGAAACGCGCGCAAAGTCCGCTTTGAGGAGAACTGCTCAACAATGCTCTGCTTACGGTTATTATTGCGTTGTCGCCCTCGGAATGACCGAAAGTATCGTTGATATATTTGAGTTCGTCCAGATCGGCGGAAATAAGCACAAGCGCAGAGCCTGTATTGGCGGCGTCGGATATAATTCCGTCAAGCCGTTCAAAAAATCCTCGCCGATTGAAAAGTCCCGTCATAAAATCACGCTGAGAGAGCCGCTGAAGCTTATCGTTAATGTTTTCTATCTGGACTTTACTGTGAAAACTTCCCAAAGCGGCGGAAACCGTACTCATCATACTGTGTATTTTTTCGTACTCGTCAATGTCGATCTCGGTTTGGAACACGCAGTACCCCATGACCATTGTGCTGAAATGGGAGCAGCATACTATGATCGGAAGCTCACGGCTCAGAAGAAGATCGTAACGGGGCAGAAGCATTTTTTTCGGGATACAGCACCGTTCATATTCGGTCTTGTTATAGCGGTGATACAGAATATCAATGTTTCGTCCGAAGCATTCGCTGTCTTTGTATTGGCTGCCGAAGTCGGGCGGCTCAAAGATGTCGTTATTAAGCGCAAAAATACACGTATCAAATTTAAATTTATTAATAATTATACGCGCAAGATAGTTTACGTCGGATATTTGAGGTATACAAGTCTGCGTGTTGCATATCATTTTATGACGTTCGTCTGCAAGGCTCAGGCTGTTGAGGAGCGTTCTTATCGAGTTTGAGGTATTCTCATAGCTTACAGGCTTACAGCCGCAGGATTGAGAGTAGATTATATTAAAATCAACGTAAACATGCTTTTCGACAGTCCCGCCTTTCCACAGTTTAAGTATCGTTTCAAATATAAGTCTGCTCATTTTATCGAAATCCTGCTTGCAGGTGGTTATCTGCGGCGGTAGATACTCGGTCTGTTTTACGCCGTCAAAGCCCGTAATTATGCAGTCCTCGGGAATCCTTACGCCCATTGACTGTAGGAACGAGCTGGCGGCTATAGCCATAAAATCATTGGCGCAAATAATTGCGTCGGGTATTTCTCTTTTTTCGGTCACGAACCATTGAGTAAGCACCTCGACGGTCGGTTGTTCCCAGAAACAGCCATATCCGATATTATTATCGTCTATCGGTATGTTGTTGACGGCAAGCGCGCGTTTAAAGGCTTCTATACGTTCGTTCGAGTACACGTTTCCTTCAAAGCCTGCGAGCATATATAATTTTCTTGCGCCGTGGTCTTCAATAACGTGGCGGCAGAGCTTTTCAAATATATCGGCGTTTTTAAATGCAAAGACAATACTGCCGTCAATTTCCTTATCTATCGAGATCAGCGGAAGATCGTGAAGCCTGCAATTTTCTGCTATTTCGTCAATTATGCAGGTATCGTACATTATGTTTGGGAAAATTATAAGCGCTGAAAGCTTTTCGTATGGTATCAGTCTGAAAACAGCGGACGAGCCTTTGTTGCTTTCGGGACTTTGTTCGTACATATCGGCGCAGGAATTGAAAACGAGCAGACGGCAGCCGTTTATTACAGCGTGCCTGTTAAGCTCGCTTACAAAGCTGAAACGATCTTCTTCATGCAGGGTAGAGAGACACACCCCTATAAGCTTTATCTGCTCCATATTCTCACTTCCTTTCATAAGAGCCTGTTCAGAATCTCCCCGCGCACGTATTTTCGGCAAATTTTTCCGATTACTGCGTTGGAAAAGCTCACCATACGACAGTATGCTTTCGCTTTTTCGCCTTGTACTCGGCAAATTTATGCTCGAAAATCCGCACACGCCGAGATACTGAACCGGCTCTAAAATCTTACTCTATATATTATTATACTACATTTGATACTGATTGTAAAGAGGTTTATTAAATTTGTATGTGTAAAGAAAACATAGGCGAACATTCTTTCTGCAAATACAAACTGTAGGGGACGGCGCCCTCGACGTCCCGAAATTGGTAACTGAGACTTTCTTTGAGCGGACACGGCACACCGTGTCCCTACATCGGGAAAATTGCAACAGTCGCGGAAAAAATTTGAGTTAAAAATATTAGCGAGTTTGCGGCAGCGTGTCGCTGCACCCATTGCCAACCGTATTCTTATGAACGAGATATGCGTCCCCGTAGCTGCAAATTTCAGGAAAAGGCAAATAACAAAAGAAGCGAGCCACCTCGAAATGGGGTGATGTTTTCAGTCCGAAAACGGGACGTCGAGGGCGCCGTCCCCTACAAAATTCACATGCCATACATTATATTTGACACGAAAATCCGCGCACGTCGAGATTCTGAACAGGCTCTTAGACAGGTTTTGCGGAGAGTATATATATTTTAAACTGTAATAACAAACTGTATAATAGTTGCCAATACATATAATGATGAAAAATGTAATAAAGGCGTGGTAAATATGGATATTAGTTGAATTCGATTGTATAAGGAAGTTTTTACTTGCTTTTTTTAATAAGTTGTGGTAAAATATTTAATGCAATGCGATCATGATTAATCAAATTCTCGAGTATGGTCTTATTGCGTAGGACAATAAATACTTTGCGAAAGAATAATACAAATCAAATAGTATATACATTGTTCAGATTATTTATCTGTACCAAATAAGTATGTGCTATTTATTACCTGTTGCTTGTTCGTATTTTCTGCCGTACTAAATATGGAAAAATTTTTAATTAGATGGTGAAATATTTGGTAATGACAGTTAATAATTTTAATCATAAACCAAATTTGAATTGTATTTGACGTTTGTTCATATTTTTTGCTTTGAAATATAATAGACCTCCTCGGAAACTAACGCACACCGTCTGACAAATCTTTTGCCATATGGCTGCGTTATCCTCCTCAGAGGGCGTTAGCCCGCTTTCGTCGTCTGCCTTGCCATATGACAAAATCTTTAGTCATACGGCTGCACTTTAGTTCCCGATGAGGTCTAATCAAAGAGACTGTCCGTCATTTTGTGAGGGAGAGTGCCTCTTTTCCAAGAATTAATAACTTGTGAATTTAAAGCTTATGAACGGAAAAAGGAGATTTTTGTGAAAGAAACAACAATAAAAGTTTTAATTTGTGACGATTCCGCCGACAGCGGTGTCAGAATTGCTTCAAGTTTAAGAGAATCCGACATCTTTGCGTATACAAGAAAGCCCATTGACAATACGATCGTTAATTCGATACTTTTAGACGCTCCCGACGTAGTAGTGACCGACTTTAACCTTCAGGATACGAATGCTCTTCACGTTATGGAGGAGGTAAGATCCACTGTAGCCGTATGTCCTCAGTTTATAATACTGTTGGACGAACATGACAGTTTTATCGAGCGTCATGTGTTTGAAAAGGGAGCGGCTTACATGATGGTCAAGCCTATAGACGTTGATAAGCTTTTGGATGTTATAAAGCTGGTTACGGTTAAAAAGACTGCTCCCGACTGCGGTGATGCGGAGATCATGGTCACCGATCTTATCCGCAGTCTCGGGATTCCCGCGCATATCAAGGGTTACAGATATATTCGGACAGCCGTTCTTGAATGTCTGAACAGCCATATGCTTTTGGAATGTATTACAAAATCGCTCTATCCTCGGGTCGCTGAAATTTATCAGACAACGCCTGCAAGAGTTGAGCGCGCAATAAGACACGCTATCGAGGCGGCATGGGACAGAAAAGATAAAGAAGTAATGAGTTCGTTTTTCGGCTGCAACATAGACAATTTTCACGGTCGTCCGACAAACTCCGAATTCATTGCGCTTGCTACCGACAGGATCGGACTCAGCATGAAAAACTGCAATCAGCGTAATAAGTCGTTGATGACAAATTTCAGTTGCTTTTAAGCTTATTGATCTTGATATATGCGTTTCTCCGTTTTATCGTCAGGACAATGACGTAACCGCGAAGAATCCAAGACCTTACATCATTTAAATTTCGCTCCGTTTATTTAGCTTACTTGCTCCGTCGCATGGAGCGGTACTGCCTAAATTGCGGTGAGTTTGAATGCAAAGCTCGTTTCATGTCTGAGACGAGCTTTTTTTGTCGGTTTATCAGAACGTTCTTCAAGTTTACAGAAAAAATTTTTAAAAACTATTTACAAACCGCTCCTGATGTGGTATAATAATTATGCTGATATTTCAATTTGCGTTCGTTCCTTTGCGGAGTAAAAGTTCCTTCGCTTTTGTCTCCGTTTCCATTATGGGGGCGTAAAGGTTTCGACGGGGATTCTGAAGTGCAATAAGCGAGCGGAGCTGCGGTGTAACCTCCTTAAACTGCGCCACGTTTAAATATAAACGCTAGAAGAAATATTACAGTTACTAGAAATAGTGCACTGGTAGCAGCTTAAGTCTGCTTCTGTCCTCCATTTGAGTACCGCGGCTTTTGGTTGGGCATCGATCAGCGGTGAACGATTCCTCGGAGTGTCCGTTCCGTTGAATTGTATTCGGACTACCTGCTCTTTCTGCCCGTTTATCGGCGGTCTGTCCAGGGAATTTTAATCGGTAAACTACGCTCGTAGAAAGTTCCATGAATGAGTTTTCGGACAGGGGTTCAATTCCCCTCGCCTCCACCAATTGAAAATGCGTAACCGGAAAGGTTGCGAAAAGTCCCTAAAACACGGTGTTTTCGTGTTTTAGGGATTCTTTTTTACCGAAAAAGTTGGTGTGTTCAACACGCTCAATAGGAAAAACAAGCAATATTGACGACTAAAAAAAAGAGCGCCTCTTTCCTCAGAAAAAATTCGGGCATTCGGGCATAATTCTTTGGAACGGCATCAGTTATTAGAATTAACAGGAACAATCTTGCTATTTTCCGAAAAATATGGTATGATAAGAGTACCAAGAAACCATGCGACAGGAGGCAGAATATGAAAGATACTGAGTTTACGGTTCGTGCGATCGCAGATATGTATGAGTCGCTGTTCTATTACTTTCTCGGAGATAATGATTCGCTTCTAACTAAAGAGGCCTGTATAAGATATCCATTATCTATGTATCACAAAAATAATCCGCAAATATGTCCAGCAAAGTATCTTGTTGTAAATGCACTCATCAAAGCAGTATCTCCACAACAGGAAGAATTATCGAAAGTTAATAAGGAAGAATGGCAGAAGAGAAAGAAAAAAGTAAGTGCATATCTTTTAAAAACAAAACTAATAGATTTTGAAAAACTTGATGACATATATGCAAAAGTCAGAGATCGTCGGCTTAACCCCCAGCAGAGAGTACAGGTGAAAGAAGAGATATTGGGTATCATGGATCCGCAGTACCTCATAGCGGTACACCTGTACATGAAGTACCATAAAATATTCGACAGAGAGCTTTTCGATGCATTTTGTGGAATGGTCATTACTAGCGATAGATGCAGCCGAAGTGAGGAAATCCCCTCATACAGCTTCGCAGCTTTGACCGTAGGTGAAGAGCTTGTTTCCGAGGTAATGAAATGCATTTTTACAACAAATGGCAAGGGTATAAAAACTCCTATAATGCTTTATGAAGAGGTATATGCTGATTTCCTAAGTGTTGAAAGAGAGTATCCTGCGTTCAAAGCATATGAACCAACGATGAAACAATTTGAAACGCATATAGTGGAGGTTCTTAATATCGCAGAAACAGAATGGAACCCCGAAAATACGAAAAAAAATAAAGCCAGAGAGTTTCCAAAATCTATAGTCAATCAATATTTGAAGTTTTTTTCTAAGCTCGTGAGAAAAAAGGTCATTGTCAAGCTCAAAACCACAAGCAAACAAGACCCCAGCAAGCCAAATCAGCGGACAATGCGAAGCAAAATCAACGAAATAGCAAAGAAATTTGACCTTCAAGTATGTAAGAACAATTACCCGATAGACATCAAGTCGTGCCCCGACTTTCTGATAGACGAACTATGGGAATGCCTGAAAAAATACGGACTCAAAGGACACGACAGCGAAAAACTCGAACCGGACGTGTATAGCATAATAGACGAAAAGCGAGCGGAACTTATGGGGAGACTGTACATCATCGTGCTGCTCTGCTATGCTTTTGACAAGGGAAACTATCAGGAGTCCTCGCTATCATTCATGGCTATTTTGAATATCAGCGTGGCAAAGAAGAATAAAACTGTCCGAGCTATGCTCCGGGCTTACTGCGAGCTGACTGACAACGCAGACGACCAAGCGATCATAACTGAATTACTGTGAAGAAGGAGCAAGTGCCGACCGGCGCTTGCTTCTTTTTTTTTGCAAGTAAACCCAAGAGTATCTGCAAATTTCAATGAAATTTGCAGATAAAAGACGAGTTCCTGCAACATTGGTCAAGTGGTTTACAAAGTACTGAAAACCTGATATACTACAATCAGAACAACGGCACAGCGCAACGGAGCAACTACCCGAAAAGCTGTACCGGAGTTCGCTCAATACTGAAAGCGGTTTCGCTTAAAGTGTTAAAAAATGATAGTCCCTGCGATGTGCGGATCAGTGTGAAGGCTATGGCGATGCTGAGACAGAGTTACAAAGGAGGCTTCGGCGTTCTGGGGTGACTTGAAGTAGGCATCAACAGAGATTCACAGGATGATGTACGTCGTATGATGACTATAAAGAATCTTGAAAATCGAATAAAAGAAAGCGAACCCCTTTCAGTAAATTTATTAGTACGGAGGTTTTTTATGAAACTATCTACAATACAGAAAAAGGCTGCTGAAAAGGCTAAGAAGATCGGTACTTACCACATAGAAGACGGAATCCATGAGGGAATTCTCATGAGTGTCGAGTACAACGAGGACAACGACCGTGTATATCTGAAGTTCGAGCTCCAGGACGGCACGATCTTCAAGTGCTCAACTGACATTGCTGATTACAACGAAGAACCGCTCTACAATATTATTGACCCATTTGTGGACGATAATGGGGAGATTGACCTCAATGAGATCAAGGATGTTGATGTAAGAATCGAGACAGAGACAAATGATGCGGCTGACGGTAAGCAATTCAGCAACATCACCAGCTTCTCCTATACCAACTACGGTGATGAGACAGATGACTAATCCTTTGCAGCAGGGAGAGACGAAAGTCTCTCCCACCTTTTTCCTTGAAAATTCATTGAAAGGAAGGTAATTACCTATGATAAAGAATGCAAAAACCATGCTTGCTCCAACCATGAGCAATGCTTCCTCGATCATGCTACCTTTTGGCAAGGCTGATACAGCCCAACCTATAGCAGGGAGCCACAGCAATGACAACTACGGTGAGGACACGGCAGCAAGACCATTTGGCACGACAGATAAGACAGACAGCACGAAGCCAATGACAGCAAAGCCGATCAAGAGCAGACATACCAATGCGGTCAATGTCCCCTTTGGAAAAAAGATCGACAATAAGCCTCATGCTCCTACCACAGCAAAGCCTAAACCGAGAAGACCCGTTCCGCATTCCGATAAGAGACTCAGCATGACGCAGCCTGATAAAAAGTTGCCGACTGTCGAAAGCTCCGTTCCGGCAATGCAGAGCGTGGATGATTTCGATATTGACATCTATGCAACGGCAGAGGTCAGTAATGACAACTGTCAGGAGCTGCTGACAAATGCGGTTTGTCTGGAACGTATGAACAACAAGGGAACATTGGAAAAGTTCTACATTATCCGAACCAAAACAGCATTCGCAATGAATGAAGGCGATAATACATTCACCTGGATATGCACACGCTTCGATCTTCTGCACAAGAAAAGAGAAGCCAACGGCGAGATCAAGGTAGAAATTCAGACAACAGATGACCTTGGTACAACTAACAATCAGGTTCCGGCTGAGTACTTTACAAAAGCAAACCTGAAAGAACTCAGCAAGTACGGCATCCTGGTGAATCCAGGCTACGAGCTGCTCGTCAGTATGTATCTGACAAAGGTCATGAGCATGATGCATACTGAGTCGGCACAGCAGAAACTCGGATTCTCGATGACAAAGGGAGTCATGCAGTTCAACGCCTACAGTGAAGGTGTATTCACAACCCAAAACACATTCGGTACAGATAAGGAATACTTAGCTGCCCTGAATGACCTGATTCGTGACAGCGTTCCAATACAGTACGTCCTATCAGCATCTATGTCGGCGGCAGTTATGACGGTTCTGAACCTCGATCATCACATGAAGCTTCGTTCCTACAGCATCAATATGGTCGGCAAGTCTTCAACGGCAAAAACACTTACAAGCAGACTTGCGGCTTCCATGTGGACAAATCCGGATAATGAGAAGATATTCAAGTCCATGCACAGCACAAGCAACGCCTTATTTAAGCGCCTTGACGGCAGATTCGGCGTCCCGATGTTTTTGGATGAAGGCAAGGTAGCAAGTGACATCAACACTGAGGACTTTCTCATCTCGATAGCGAATGAGAGAGAAAAGGATAGACTGAATCCTGACTCTACAATGAAAGCTACCGGTACATGGAATATGATCGTGGTCGTTACCAGCGAGGAGCATATCCACGATAAGGACGCTTCACAAAACGGCGGACCGGCGGTAAGAGTTCATAACGCAGAGTACTTCTCCTATACCGTTGACAGCAGCCATGCAGATGAGATAGAAGAATTTGCAAACAACAACTACGGCGTACTCGGAAGAATGTTCACGGACTGGCTGATTGCACACAGAGGCAAGCTGAAAGATAACTATGAGAAGATGAAGGACATCATGAGAAAGGTGACTTCCGATTCACCCAATGACTACACTGAACGTGTCTTAAAGAGCTATGGTCTGACGTATCTTACGGCTAAGATACTTTGCAAGCTCGGAGTAGAGATCGACTGCACAGGTGTAGCTGGGATCATGCAGGAGCAGAACGCTATGATCTCAGCCGAATACAACATGGCAGAAAATGCCCTGAATGCAATCAGGAACTATACCATTGACCATATGTTTGATGAAAAATTAAAAGTATATACCAAAAAGATGAAGATAAAGAACTCCTTTGGTTCCGAAGAGAATGTTACCTCAGTGGTAATGCCAGTAGAGGTGACAAAAGTAATTCTCGCAAGAGCCGGATTCAAGGATGTAAGAACTGCTGTCAGAGAGATCGACAGTGCCGGTTTTCTCAGACGTCAGGGCAACGGTAAAAGAAATGGTCTTGTCTCTCAGATAACAATTAACAAAGTCAAGGACGTTCCATGTTACTGGTTTAGATTTTTCAGTGAAGAAGAATGTAAAAATGAGATATATAACCGCTTTGAGAAAGACAACATGAGCTATTTTGTATAATCATCAGATTACAAGACCTGACTTCTTTCGGGAGGTCAGGTCTTGGGAGGTGACGAAATGAAAATTAGACACATAACGATTCTTAAAAACGATGTCAATAAGGATAACGCAGAAAGCGGTAACTACACTTATAGTTCTGTTGTAAACAATGACACCGGCAGCACTTCTGCTGAGCTGATAAATACCGCTGCGCTTGTCCTGTTTGATATGTACAAACATCAGAAAGGAGCAAACAGTGATGAAGAAAATACCTAGGGCCGTTGGCTATGTCAGAGTTTCGACACCGGGACAGGTGGATAATACCTCGCTGAGCTATCAGACGAAAGTCATCAAAAATCGTGCAAATGCTGACGGTGTAAACCTGATTAAAATATTCTCCGAAGAAGGCAAGTCAGGTACAAATACAAACAGACCTCAGTATCAGGCACTAATGGATTACATTGATAAAAACGATGTTGATATTCTCTATGTGTATGATACCAGCAGACTGCATCGAAATTTGGAAGGAATGACACTCGACTTAAAATGGTTTCGAGTCCATAATAAAAAAATTATTTTCGTGTCACAAGGCTGGGATTCCTCCTGCGAAGATGACTACGATATGATAATTACGCAAGCGATCGTCGATGCGAAATACTCTCGAAGTATTAAGAATAACAGTTTGAGAGGCTTGACTTCCCGTGCAGCAGACTGTATGCATACCGGCGGCAAGCCTCCCTACGGCTTCAAGGTGAACAGAGATACAATGCTGCTGGAACTCGATGAAACAACAGCCCCGGCGGTAAAGAAGATGTTCGAGTTTTACGCTGACGGATTCGGAACTGCCGATATCATAAAATGGCTAAAGGATAACGGCTACAAGACCAGCAAGGGCAATGACTTCAAGGTCAACACGATCAACGAGATCCTCCACAACGAGAAGTACAAGGGCTGTTACACATGGAATAAGGCAATATCAAAGGATGAAGACGGCAAGAGAAATACGCATAAGCACAAGGAAAGCTACTTCAAAAAGGAAGGCGGCTGTCCAGAACTTGTAACTCCTGAGATGTTTGAAAAAGTTCAGGAGAGACTCAACGAAAACGCTGAAAAGCACAGTAACAGAGCGCCGGACAGATACTATCCACTGACCGGAATGATCTATTGCTCCTGCGGCAGTCCGATGTGCGGCGGTGTCAGATATTCAAAGGACAGAAAGTACTACAAGTACAACTGTAACAATAAATGCGGCACTGCTCCCATCAGAGCAGACTACCTTGAAGCATTCGTGATCAACGCCGTCAGCACCTGTCTCTTTTCGGAGCCGAACCGACAGCCTTTGCTCGACGCATTGAACCATATTTCCAGAAATATCAAGGATACTTCCAACAAGGAGTACAGAGCGTTAAGACGAGCACTGTCAGGTCTTGACGATAGGCATCGCAACCTCATGGCGGCACTTGAAAAAGGCAAGGTCACAGACAGCATTATGAACAGCCTTGAAAAAATAGAACGTCAGAAGGGCGAGATCACCACAAAGATCAAGCTGCTGTCCAGAGGATCGCATCAGTTCAACGAAGCAGACTTACAGAAGCTTCAAGAAGGCTTTGACCACTACATGATAACAGAAAACACGATCAACAACAAGTACCTGCTGCGAAAGATCATTGAGAGAGTCGATGTTGACGAAGAGCAGGTACGAATCACGCTGAAATGCGGAATCAGTATTGACAAATCAACCAAAATCACTATGAAAGGAAATGATGATATGATAAGAAGACCATATATTGCACCGGAAGTGCGCTATGAAAATACCGAGGGAATGATTCTCGGCTTCTACGAATCCGAAAATGAGGGTACAGTCAAGGTGAAGCTTGCGCTCATGATAGCAAGCCCCTGGAGCTATGACGTGGTGGACATTGAGATGCCGACCGAGTATCTTTACAAAATGGCTAACGAATCTGAGGTAAATATTTTCGAGCTTGTCGGCG
Source organism: Ruminococcus sp. (assembly GCA_017622925.1). Taxonomy (GTDB): domain Bacteria; phylum Bacillota; class Clostridia; order Oscillospirales; family Ruminococcaceae; genus Ruminococcus. Next base: position 30,338 of record JAGAQC010000039.1, on the reverse strand, counting down.
CAAAGGTAGCTGCGCAGATCAAGCTGAAAGACGATCAACTCTGCGGTATCATGGAGCTTGACGCAAGATAATAACGTAATAAGAAACGGACGGTGACGGAAGTGTTGCCGTCCGTTTTTTGCGTACTGTAGGTTATACCCATTTTCTCCTCAGCAAATGTTCGGGAATTCGAGCGCCCGCAGCGACCTCCAATTTCAAATATATATTATAATACCGATAAGGTCTATTTCCAGCCTTATCGGAATTTTTGTTTTTTTGGAGGTAATTGAAATGGAAGAAAACGTAAGAGTCTGTGACATCTGCGGCTGCGAGATCAAAGAGGAAGAAGGAACATGGGTAGACGATCAGTTCCTTTGTCATGAGTGTGTTGACGAACACTGCACCACCTGTGACCACTGCGGCGAAACGATCTGGATTAACGATGCAGTACAGGACGATGATACCACACTTTGCGAAACCTGCTACAACGACTACTACCACCGCTGTGAGTGCTGCAACAGAATTATCCATGACAACAACATCAACTGGCGAGGCGACTATCCTTATTGCAACAGCTGCTATGATGATTTCAATGACGAGATAGAAGAGTACAGCTACAAGCCTGATCCTGTGTTCTATGGTGACAGTAAACGCTATCTTGGAGTTGAGCTTGAAGTAGACTGCGGCGGTAAGGATGATGATAATGCGAGCAAACTTAAAGAAATAGCAAATTCAATCCATGAGCATATCTACATAAAGAGCGACGGCAGTATTGACGACGGCTTTGAGATCGTGTCGCATCCGATGACGCTTGACTACCATATGAACAATATGGACTGGGAGGCAATCCTGCATGAAGCGATAAAAATGGGCTACCGCTCCCACCAGACAAGCACCTGCGGTCTGCACATCCACGTTAACAGGAACGCTTTCGGTGACAATCAGGCGGAGCAGGAAGAGGTCATCGGCAAGATACTTTTCCTGATAGAAAAGCACTGGAACGAGGTCTTCTGCTTCTCCCGAAGGAGTCAGTATAACATGAACCGTTGGTCTGCCAGATATGGTTACGAAAAGACGGGACAGGAAATCTTGAAGAAAGCCAAGTGCAGTGACCATGGCAGATACAGTGCGGTCAATCTTTGCAATTACAGCACCATTGAGTTCAGACTTTTCAGGGGTACGCTGAAATACAATACATTTATAGCCACATTGCAGTTTGTTGATACGATCTGCGATGTGGCTATTTCTATGTCCCAGAATGAATTAGAGGAACTATCATGGTCTGAGCTTGTGAAGAGGATAGAATATCCCGAACTGATTCAATATCTGAAAGAGCGTCGGCTGTACATCAATGACGAAGTAACTGTCGAGGAGGATATGTGAGATGAACAAGGCTGAGTATTACAAGAAGACTTACCCCGTAGGCACAAGAATCCGTCTGCTGCATATGGACGATCCTTATTCACCTATACCTGACGGAATGACAGGAACAGTTACATCTGTTGACGACATGGGAACCCTGCACATGAAGTGGGATAATGGCAGAAGCCTCGGTATCTGTCCTGATGTAGATTCTTTTGAGATCATCGGAAAGGAGGCTGAGTGAAATGTGTGCAATTTTCGGATTTTTGGACTATGGAAAGAAAGCTTCGGCAAGTACACTAAAGCGGCTACTCAGGGCATTATCTGTTGCCGCAGAAAGCAGAGGTACCGATGCAACAGGTATCAGCTATGTGAACAATGGAAACATCGTTACATTCAAGAAGGCAAAGCCTGCACACAGGGTCAAGCTGTACTTTCCGAGGGACACAACTGCTGTTATCGGACATACTCGTTTTACAACACAAGGCAGTGAAAAGAGTAACTACAACAATCACCCTTTCGAGGGTACAACAAACAACCACACTTTTGCCCTTGCTCACAATGGCGTACTGTACAATGACAAGGAACTTCGCAAGGAGAAGCAACTGCCAGAAACTGCGATAGAAACTGACTCATACATTGCCGTTCAGCTTATCGAGCACGAGAACATCGTTGATAGCAACAGCATCAAAACTATGGCGGAGACGGTGCAGGGCAGCTTTGTCTTTACGATTCTTCGGGACGATAACACGCTCTTTCTTGTCAAGGGAGATAACCCAATCACGCTGCTGCATTTCCATGAGCTTGGCTTATACATCTATGCTTCCACTACTGCGATCCTCACTGCCGCAATGAAAGCTGTAAAGCTTGCAGTGAGATGTGAGGAAGTGCCAGTCAATGACGGGGATATCATCCGTATCGACAGCGACGGTAAACTTTCTGTAAGCACCTTCGAGAAGAAAATACAGAAGTACAGTATGCGTAATTGGTACAGCTTGTATGACTACGAATTTGATATTGCCGATGAGCAATACAGCAATGACCTTTTGCTTATCTGCGGCTGCTACGGCGTTGACAGAGAGGATGTTGAGTTGCTTTTGGAATTCGGCTATTCTTGCGATGAGATCGAGGAAATGTTGTTTGAACCGGAGCTGCTTGAACAGGCTATGGAAGAGATAAAAACGCTGTATCAGCGTTAATTTTTAAGGAGGTAGATATTATGAGAGGTTTTATTGCAGGTATCGTATTCACGCTGATTGTGGAGGGAGCTGCGATAACAGTAATCGTAGGCGACAAGATCAAGGAGGCGATCGAGGAATGAATAATACCGTGAAAGTGTTTGTCAGAGCAGTCGGCGTTATCATCGACATCATCGGCATTTTCAGAAAGCGTAAATAACCACAGCGGCGGAGTATAATGCTCCGCCCTACATTTTTTTGAGAGGTGAATTATGAAAACTGAAACCACAGTAATGAAAAGCAAGGCGCTGTTTTCCGACGACGTCGAACACCGTCTTCTGTTGCGCCGTGAGTGGGACAAGAACGGCAAGTCCGCCATGATAATCATGATAAATCCCAACACTGCCGATACCCTTTGCATGGACATGACAACAATGCTTGTGCTGAATAATCTGCATAAACTCGGTTTCGGCAGCGTCAACATCGTCAATCTGTATAGCCGCATTACGCCGAAACTTAGTCTCAGATTTAATTCTGACGATGACCTGATCGCAAAGGGCTGCGATGAAATGATCGAGGAGTATGCGGTGACAAGTGATGCTATTATCATAGCTTGGGGAAGTCTCGGAAACACTTCTGAGCGTGTGCGTGAACGTCAGGCGGATATACTCGGAAGGCTATCTAAGTTCAGGAACAAGCTATACAAAATCGGTGAGCAGGGGTATCATCCTCTGACGCCGGCGGTCAGGAACGGCTGGGAGTTAGTCCCTTATGAAATAGAGGAGGTCAATCATGCTGAAAGTAACGAATCTTAGGGAAACAGACAACATTTCTCCATTGATGCTGAGGGCATATATCGCAAAGAAAATAACAGCACTGATGAATGAATATAGTGTTGACACACTCGACGATATCGGCTGCTTTGTTGTGCTTGATAAGGAAGAATTTTCGGATTTTTCAATATCGGAAATGGAGTTTGTGGAAGTGCTTGAAATCGGGGATAAATACTATCTCCACGGTGTAAGGATCCTTGGTGACAGCTACGGCGAGGACATTTATCTGCCTGTTGAGGTATTGAGAAAATGAGCATTACGATACACCGAGTAGCGCAGTATGCAAGGTTCAGCTCAGACAATCAGCGTACTGAGAGCATAGACGCACAGCTGAGGGCAATGAACCAATTTTGTAAACAACAGCACTGGCAGGTCGTGGCGACCTATACCGATGAAGCAAGGTCGGCTACCACCGATAACCGCCCACAATTCCAACAGATGATAGCCGACAGCGGCAAAGGAATTTTCGATATCGTTCTGGTGCATAAGCTGGACAGATTCAGCCGTGACAGGTACGACAGCGCTATCTATAAAAAGCGTTTGAAGAAAAACAATGTCCAGCTGTGCAGTGTGCTGGAAAGGATAGACGATTCTCCTGAGTCAATTATGATGGAATCAGTCTTAGAGGGCATGGCGGAGTATTACAGCCGAAATCTTGGGCGTGAGGTCATGAAGGGCATGAAGGAAACTGCCCTGCAATGCAAACACACGGGAGGCTGTCCGCCGCTGGGTTATGATGTTGGTGAAGACAGGCGGCTTGTCATCAATCAGCATGAGGCAGAGGCGGTCAAAGCAATCTTTGAGATGTTCGCAGAGGGCTACGGTTACAGTGCCATTGCTGACTATCTGAACGCACACGGTTATACTACCAAAAGAGGACGAATTTTCGGCAAGAATAGCCTTTACGAAATTCTTAATAACGAGAAGTATACAGGTGTATTTGTGTTTAACAGAGCTGCTGCAAAGTCAGACAGCAGACGCAACAATCATGCCTACAAGACTAATGATAATATCATAAGAGTTCCGGGCGGCTGTCCTGCGATCATCAGCAAATCCCTCTTTGAAAAGGTTCAGAGAATCAAGGCTTCTAACCGCCGTAACACAGGTCGTTATCACTCCAAGGAGTTCTATCTGCTGACAGGAAAAGTTTACTGCGGCGTGTGCGGTAAGCGCATACAGGGCAACCTTCGTTTCTCAGGTGAGCGTAAGAACAGGCATTGCACCTACCGCTGTGACGAGCCAAGGCAGCTCTGCAAAAACAAGGAGAATAACAAGGACTACCTTGATGCTTACGTTGCTGATCTGCTCAGTCAGAAAATATTCAACAAGGCTGCGATGAGAAGAAAAATCAATGCAGTCAACAAGTACATTGCGACATATAATGCCGAATTCGATGAGCACTATGAGAGTATCAAAACAGAACTGGACGAAGTCACCGTGGCACTTTCCAACCTCACTGTTGCAGTGGAAAAAGGCATCATTACTGATGCACTGATAGAGCGTTCGGAAGCATTGGAACAGCGTCGAAATGCGTTGCAGGCACAGCTTGCGGAACTCAGGAGATTTGAGCCGTTGAAACTTGAAAACTATCTGCACCTGATAGACGATTATAAGAATATGAAGCGAAACACAGCTGAATTCCGTACATTTGTGCAGATTTACATTGATAAAGTTGTGACCTATCCTTATCATATCGAGATCGTACTTGATGTGGGATTTGGAGTGACCGATGAACTGAAAGAAACTATCACCATCAGACGGGGCGACCTGTACGCCTTGTTTGAATCGAGAACGGAGGACTAAAATGTTTGAACCAGAGAAGAAACGCTATCTTACAAGAGGCGTTGATGAGACTATACCTGTGGAAATACAACTTTTCATGTGGCAGGCTATCGACCAGATGCCTGAGCCGAAGGACTACCTCCAGGTATTCACCCTGTCCGTGGAGAACGGTCTGCAATGCATACACCACACCTCTGAGCAGCCAGAGTATGAAATGACCTATATTCTCCCCACCGTGGAGAGCGCTGTTACTGCGAAAATCTATTGCATAGACAGCGAGGAGTATTGCACCATGCTGCTGGCGGAGGAGTACTGATGGGGATTCTGTACGATATGTACCACGGAAAGAGTGGTTTCTTCGGTGAAGAGCGGATCACAAACCCAGACTATATCAAAAGCGTCGGCAAAATTGCTGCACTGGAAGAGAATATTTTGAAACAGTATCCCGACATCGAATCGCAGCTCGAACAGTTGCATGACCTTCAAGGAACGGCTGAAAGCACTGCAGAATATGAGATGTTCGCCGCAGGCTTTCGCACAGGGGCGCAATTGATGATGGAAATGCTCAGAGATGAATGAATAATTGGGTCCCGGCTGCCATGCGCAGCCGGGACTATCCTTGTATGCATTTTTTTCATAAGAACGCACTTAACCTACAATTTTTAATGAAATTTGCAGTAAATCGGCTAATTACTGCAACATTTCTCAAATCGTTGATTTTACTGGTATAAGGGGCTATAATAGAGACAGAACGAAAGAGAAAGCGTACATAATGCAGACTCCGAAGTTCAGATTATACTACCCTAAACAGGGAGAAAGAGAGGTTCCTATTATGGAAACTACAAATAAATATTTAGATTTGAGTGGAGCTATCTCACTCAGCAAGTCTGTTGCAGCTAAGGCTATTACGATTGTTAACACAAAGCAGGGCGTAAGAACAAGACTTTCGTCTCAGCTTTGGAAAGATCTCGGAAAGCCCGAACAGGTTGAAGTATTCCTGCTCGGTGACAAAGTCGTAATCACCGAGGCTCAGAACCCGGATAACGCCTTACCGGTTGGTGATAAACGTTACATCTATGGTACTGGACTTGCTAAGAAATTAGCAGAACTTGCCGGTGTGGACTTCAAGGCAAGAAAGTCTAATGGTGAACCAATGAGCGCTCCGGTCGGAAGCTACAAGATGCAGCCGATAACCGAGGAACTCAACGGAGCAGTCATAAGCTTCTCATAATCCAATCACTTTGAAAAAGAGTGCGTCATGCGTGGCGCACTCGCCTTTGAACCGAGGTTTAATTATTTGCAAATCCCAATGAATTTCACATATAACGTAACAAAGACAGATTATACTTGGAGGTTTTAAAATGAAAAATAATAATGCAATTCTTACTGATGTTTTATATCATCAGGTAGCAGCTGCCGTTACCAGTGCTATCAGCCAGCTTTATCCGATAGCTGTATATAAGCTGCCTGATATTCTAAGGGTAACAGACCAGTACGATTCTCTTTGGAAAGACATTCTCAATCAGCACTTTGAAAGTGCTATTGGTAAGAGGTTTGCCGAAGATGTTCGTTGCGGTGCGTTTTCCCCTTTAACTTTTGTCGGATTCATTGATGGCACTAATATATATCAAATAAATGACTAATCTCCTGCAAACTTAGTTCCGCTCTTTGCGAGAGGGCAATATCGGATAATGAAAAAGATGCCGGATGTACCAATTGGTGCATCCGGCATTTTTGCTGATGATTATAACACTATCGCTCTATGCTGCCAAATAATACCTGGGATTCAAATAAGGCATCATACGCCCTTTCTGAGTCGTTTGAACTGATTTGGGATAGAAACAGGCTCCAAGTACTTGAAACAGGTTTTAGAGGGGTTACAGCAGCTTTTTGAAGGCATTCTATATAATATCATTGGTTAACTGTGGCACATTCTTCCTTTATATCTTCCTACGCTGGCTATGAGTTACAATAGGGACTGCTTCGGCAGGTAATGCGTTTCGAGCGGTGACGGAAGTGAAGATAAATGGATTCTGCCGTCCCATTTCGGCGGTAAGATAAACTGCCTGTATGCCCCTAAAACTTCGGACATTCGGGCGGTCAGAACTCAGCCGTTAAAGCCGTCATGCAGCAAGTCCATGAAAGCAAGACATAGGCGCTGATTCTCAGGCGACAAGGTTTGAAACTTGTCAAGAAGTGCAAAACTCATTTCGGAGTAGTCCGGACTTGGAACAGCGCCGATCAACAAGTGGTCAGGAGTTGTATCAAGAGCCTGACAGATGCGCAAAAACACTTCAAGGCTTGGGATAGAACGTGCCGTCTCAATACAGGAAAGATACTTATCATTCAGGCCAGCCTTCTCACAAACCTCTACCTGCTTCAAGTGTAGCTCCTTACGCCGTCTTGCTATATTTAAACCAACCTGTTGGTAATCCAATTCCATAATACTCACCTCTACTATAAGCATACAAAACGGCAGCGATTTAGTAAACAGATTAAAAGTAAGAATTCCACTTGACATAAGAATGGATTTGTAGTATAATAAGAATAATAGTAGAATTCAACAAAAAATTCTTGAAATATTAAGAATTTAACAATGTAAAGGGTGGTATTATGTCAAAAGTAATGCTTAGAAAAACGGACAAGAAATGTGCGCTGTGCAGGAAGTGGAACGGAGCTATGGGCAGTACCACGATTCAGCCGAAGCTCGGAGGCAATTTTCAGGTAGAGGCAACTGAAAAGCAAACCTGCTATGAACGTACAAGCCAAACGGCGGCGAATTTTTCATGTCCAAAATTTGAGTCGAGATATTAAGGAGGAGTAGTCATGAGTAAAACCGTTAAAGTAACCTATAACGCCGACACACTGGAAACAACAATCATTGTTGACGGCAAGGATTTTGACACATCACGCATCAACGGCAAGGAGATTGCTGACTGGGCGTATCCTTTCGTGGTGCGTAAGGTGCGCTGGGACGGTTTCTATGATGAAATGGTAGCAGCACTTGGCGGTGAGAAAGCCTTTGATCTTGTATTTGAGGGCAGTGATGAGGCGCTTGCGGAGCTGAAAGAAGCTTTGGAGGATGCGCCTGTCAACGTAGTCTCCGGTGAGAAGGGCAATTCGGTTTCTATCGTCTATGATGCGGATGCACTGACAACTGAGATCACTGTGAATGGTCAGCCTTTCGATACCTCCCGAATTAACGGCAAGGAGATCGAGGACTGGGTTTATCCGTTCATGATGCGCAAGATCAAGTGGGACGGCATTTTCGATGAGCTGAAAGCTGCGCTTGGTACGGATGAGTATGAGATCCAGTTCTCAGGTACAAGAGCGGCAATGAAGGCGCTGATGGAGGAGTGCCCGGAGACGGTGACTATTAACTTCAAAAAGAATGACAAGCCTGCAAAAAGCGCTAATGAGGTATCTGTTAAATCAGTTCATTCATCAGATAATACTGCGAATTCCATTGAATATGGCTCAGAGCAATTTCTGGAAATGTGGAGAAACGAGGAGTATGATACACTGTTTCCGATAGTTCGCTCTGCAGCTGAAAGCGGAAATATGGAAGCGCAGTGCGATCTCGGACTAATGTATCAATTTGGTTGGAGCGTTGACATTGATATGTCTGCCGCCCTGAAATGGTATCTGAAGGCTTCTGAGCAAGGCGATAGCTCATGCATGGAATCCGTAGCGCAAATCTATTCCGGTAAAACGAAAGGCAGTGAAAAAATAAAGAACTCCAAAAAAGCAGAAGAATGGTTTAGGAAAGCAGAAAAAGCAACAGTAGATAAAGGCGATTTTGATTACGAGGCATATTATTCATTCTTACTGGATGAAGGCAGGAATAAAGAAGCGTTTGAGGTTATGAAGCGTGGTGCAAGGAATGGGGATGTGCTAGCAATGGTTGACCTTGCATATGCGTACTTCTTGGGCGACGACTATTATTACGAAGATCTCGGCATATCTGAAGATCTTGTGAAGGCTGGAGAATGGTTCGAAAAAGCTGCTGACGCCGGTCATGCAGGAGCAATGATGCGGATGGGACAGTTTTGTCTTTTTGCATACGGCAATGTTCCGGAGGATAATGACCGAGCTTTTCAGTATCTCCAAAATGCTGTCGAAAATGACGATGAACTGCCTTATGCACATCTGCTGCTTGGCAAATGCTATTATAACGGTTGGGGTACATCTGAGAATCTGAGAAAGGCAAAGGAACATTTCAAAGCTGCAGCAGAAGGTGATTCAGCAGAAGCCATGTACTGGCTCGGAATCGTCTGCAGAGACGAAGGCAACGGTAGTGAAGCAACCAAGTGGCTGCAAAAGGCAGCTGACAACGATTTCTGCGGCGGCTTACTTGCATTGGGATATATGTATCTGTACGGAAATGCCGTAAAGCAAAACTTTCAGCGTGCCTATGATTTCTTCAAAAAGGCAATGGGTCAAGGTAATGCAGAGGCACAGTATGCGATTGGTAATATGTACTATGATGGATTGCATGTGCGTGAGGACTGCGATGAGGCAGTAAGACACTACAGGAAAGCGGCTGAGAAAGGTGTTTCTAATGCAAAGGCAATGTTAGGATTTTGCTACCTTTGTGGAACAGGAATATCGCAGAATGAAGAATATGGCGCTGACTTACTCGAAGAAGCTGCTGAGGAAGGCAGTGAGCTTGCCGCAGAGCTTATCGACGCATATAACGAAGCTTATGATGAAGCATATAACAATGCCTCGAATAGCAGTACAGGAGGCGGCTTTGATAAGCTTATCAACACAGCGAATGACTTCGTAAGATCGGATAAAGGAAAAGACATTCTTAAAAAAGTTGGTAAAGGAGCCGCAGGTGGTGCCGCCAGTGGGTTAGCAGGAGGAAGTATCCTGTCTGTTCTTGGAGGCGCAGTTACAGGAGCGGCTGGTGCTGCCTTTACTGCATTCGCTGCTGATGATGACGAGGAAGAATAATGGGTCTGCTGTCCACCCTGTTCAATACCTTCGTATTCGGCTCAGAAGCGGAAGCCGCTATCAACAAGCTCACAAAATGGGAGCAGGAGCATTTTGCAAGCACCGGGTACAGATATGACAGACAGACCGGGAAAAGCATTATTACTTTCCGATACACTACCTATAAAAATGATGCCGGAAGCGCTGTTGACCTGTCAAGAATACCGCTGCCATTCGCTGAAAGTCAGGAGAAAAGAGGCATAGCCAGCCGCTTGAAGGACTGGGTGAATCCACAGCCTAAGCCTTCACTCCCTGCACTGATCGCCCAGTACCGCAGCGATGTGAGCAAAGAGATACAAACCTACCGAGTCAACGTAAAGAAGCTTGATAATCTGGACGGAACTCTGAAAAGGGATAGTTTTTTTGAGGAGATTGACCGCCTGTTCTGCAATAAGCTAAAGATGTTGTACAACGAGCTTGTATTCTGTAAATTCGATGCACTCGGAGAGCCGAACTACTTCTATGAGATGCATGGTAAGCTTACCTCACTGTGCAAGGGTATGCAATCGCTAAACACCTATTTCTCGGACTATATGTATGCTCTGTCACGGTTGGAATATGAGAATAACAAGCAAGATCTGGAGAGGATACAGATCAGTGTAAAAGCAATGTCAGATGCAGTAGACGCTGTAAAAAGTGGTAGCTGAGGGATGCGGTATTCTATTCGGCTATGCACCGACAACACCAAAATTCAAAAACTCAGCCACACTGATGTGGCTGAGTTTTTTTTTAATATGGATCGAATGGTGATGGATGTGAAAGAAGATGTAAAATGCGTAATACTTCCCCTACTCTAAGTATCTCTTTCTCCTCTCAAAACATTCGGGAATTCGAGCAATCGAAAAAAAGCGGTCCGTTCTGCATTTTTCTGTAAGAATTATGGAATTGTTATAGATGCCATTTGTAAGTTTCGCAAATCTTGTCCCAAAAATATTGCCTTCCCCACCCTAACTTGCTAAAATAATGATGACCGGTCAATAGCAAGAAACGGAGGCAAGGAAATGGATCAAACGCAAATACGAGTAGCCTGTTACGCACGATACTCGACCAGTATGCAAAGAGAAGAATCCATCTCAGCCCAGATGAGGGCAATGAAGAAGTTTTGCGACGACAACGGCTGGGTAATTGTCAAGAGATATGTCGATGAGGCTTACAGTGCTACCACCGACAAACGACCACAATTTCAGGAAATGATCTCCGATTCCTGCAATAAGGAATTTGAGATCGTACTGGTGCATAAGCTCGACAGATTTGCCCGAAACAGATACGATTCCAGCCTTTACAAACAGAAGCTCCGAAAAAATGGAGTGCGTCTTTGCAGTGTGCTTGAACGAATTGACAACACGCCGGAGTCCATACTTCTGGAAGGTCTTTTGGAATCCATCAACGAATTCTATTCAGCCAACCTCGCAAGGGAAAGCATGAAGGGAATGAGGGAGAATGCCCTTCAATGTCTGCATAATGGCGGTACTCCGGGGCTTGGGTATGACGTCGATGAAACGCAGCATATTGTCATTAACGAGGAAGAGGCTAAGATCGTTGCCATGATCTACAGTATGTACCTCAGCGGCTATAGCTGCAAGGTCATAGCCGAAACGCTGAACGAAGAAGGATATATCACGAAAGCCGGTAATCCCTTTCAAACCGCTTCTGTATACACGATCCTGATAAATGAAAAATACACAGGTGTCTATATTTTCAACCGTGCAGAATCCAAGGGCTACGACCATAAACGCAATACACACAGAAGCAAGCCACCCGAAGAGATCATAAGGATCGAAGGTGGGATCCCGGCGATCATAAGCAAAGAAGTTTGGGAAGCGGCACAGAATAAACGAATGTGCAAGAGTGGAAAGCTGAAAACATCGGAGCCGATGTACCTGCTTAGTAGTAAAATTTTCTGCGGCGTGTGCGGTTCAAAAATGTATGGCTCAATAAGGTATAGGAGTAGTGCAGAACCTTATTATAAGTACGCTTGCCATACGAAGAAAGCAGTCTGCTCCAATCCCAAGGAGATTGAGAAGGCAAGTCTTGAAAACTATGTAGTCAGTCTGATACAAAAGCACTGTGGACTGGGTGAAGCGTTCTTTGAGATGCCGCATGATGCTCCCCCATTTCGCTATAGGCTCCAGGACTACATCCACAGTGTTACTGTGTGCCCCAAGACGGTTACAGTAAAGATCTATGTTGACGGAGAAGTCAGAATTTTCCGGCATAGGAGAAAAACTTTCAAAACGCCTAAGCAGAGATGCTTTAAGTAAAATAAAAACTCTACATCTTGCAATTTGAAGCCTGATGTGGTATAATAGCAATAGAACCTCGAACGAAGGGAGCGTGTGCAGCATGGCTAAGGTGTTTAACGTAACAGGCAACTGCATTCCGAGACTGCATTACATGGTAAACCTGACCAGCAGACTGGAAGCCATCAAGGGCATGGTCGATGCCGGACAGTACATCACGATCAACCGTGGCAGACAGTATGGAAAGACCACTACACTGATGGCACTGGAGCAGTATCTTTCGGATGAATACTATGTGTTGAATATGGATTTTCAGTCTGAAATGAGTACATCAGAATTCAGAGATGAAACCACATTTTCGAGAGCTTTTGCAGATGCATTTATATTTTTGTTTGAAGCGATAGAAACAAGCGGCGAATTGGAAGAACCGCTGTCGGCTTTACAGAATGATTCACAAATGAACATGATTAAGCTGTTCAGGCATTTCAGCCGAATTTGCAAAGCAGCCGATAAACCGATCGTATTATTGATAGACGAAGTCGATCAAGCTTCCAATAACCAGGTTTTTCTGGATTTTCTGGCACAGCTCAGAGGAGCCTATATCCGCAGGGAGAAGATCCCCACTTTCCAGTCTGTGATACTTGCCGGTGTTCACGATATTCGCAACCTGCAAATTAAAATCAGACCGGATTCAGAGCATAAGCATAACAGTCCCTGGAATATTGCCAATGCACTGGAGCTGGACATGAGCTTTTCGCCCGAAGACATTGCCGGAATGCTCGCTGAATACGAAGCTGACTACCATACCGGCATGGATATCAGGGCAATGGCGCAGATGATCTATGACTATACCTCCGGCTATCCTGTTCTGGTTTCCTATCTGTGTAAATTCATCGTAGAAGATGCAAAATTGACTTGGAATGCCGAAGGAGTCAGATCTGCGGTCAAAAAGCTTCTGAAATATCAGGCACCGTTATTTGAATCACTGGCAAACAAACTGGAACAGTACCCGGAACTCAGACAGCAATTGATACTGCTTCTGGTAAATGGCAAACGGATTCCCTATCGCCCTGACGACGATGCGATCAAGCAGCTTATTATGTTTGGGTTTGCAAAAGAGCATAACGGCGAAGTAGTCATAGCGAACAGAATCTTTGAAACACGTTTCTATGATATGCTCCTGACTGAATCAAATGCCTTAAATTCTCCGATCTATCTTGCAGGTGAGCGCCAGAAGCCTGAATTTGTTTCTCAGGGAAAACTGAACATGGAGCTTGTTCTGGAAAAATTCGTGCAGTACTTCCATGACATCTACGGTGACAAGACGGAGCGCTTCATTGAGGATGACGGCAGAAAGCTCTTTCTGCTGTATCTCAGACCGATCATCAACGGTGTCGGCAATTACTATATCGAAGCGCAGACCAGAGACCTGACAAGAACAGATGTGATCGTGGACTATCTCGGTGAGCAGTTTGTGATCGAAATGAAGATCTGGCACGGCAAGGAATACAACGAACGTGGAGAAAAGCAGCTTTCCGATTATCTGGACTACTACCATATTAACAGGGGCTATCTCCTGAGCTTCAGCTTTAACCAGAATAAACAGATCGGTACACATACGATCCAGCTTGGGGATAAGATGATTTTTGAAGCGATAGTATAAAACGCTCAGAATGGCATACCCATAGAAAATACCTGATGAACATTTTGCCGGGTCAAAGAATTGTAATCAGAAACAAATGGTGGCGAAAGTGAAACCAGAGTGAAAATGCGTAATACTTCCCCGGCTCTAAGTATCTCTTTCTCCTCTCAAAACATTCGGGCATTCGAGCGTCAGCAATTCGATGCGTGTTTGCCGATGTAAGCTGTCAGCTCTCAAAAAACGCCGAAAAATAGCCATGCCCGAATTTTCAAAATTTGAAATTACGCAGCATCAAGGAGATACGCATCGCCTCCACCAATACAATATTACACAAAACCCTACATCTTTGTAGGCGGCTTTGCCGTTACGGTTTGGTTGTAATCAAAAAACAGAGGGTTTTTAGCTCTCTGTTTTTCTTTATGTATATCGACCAATGTTTTAACGGTTGTACTAACCGTTCTATCTTATTATTAATAGGGGGTAATAATTATACCACATTAAACATTGCCATTAGTATAAACCACGTTTAAGCCATTGAGAGCCTAAGTAACAGAACAAATTTTGATTTGATATACAAAAATCCCCTCCGAGGAGTTTAATTCTCCTTGGAGAGGATTTTATGCGACTTTTGGTTTTATCTTTATATTATTGAAAAATAATGCTAATCCGCCAAAATATCAATAACGTCTTGTAAGTTTCCCTTATCAACATTATATTCGATATCTGTACTTTCTTCTTCTCCGTTACTATATGTACGTGTCAATTCTGTCGATAATACTGGACAGCAGAAGAAGTCTTGGAAGCAAACTGCATCGTAGAGCATTCCTGCGATAAGTTGCAAAGCCTCGCATAGATTTGAAGTGACTGTGCTTTGCATTGAATATGCGTATATGAAAGAAAGTAATTGGCTTTCTTTTACTGTCAGCATACATTCTGTTTTCTCTTGCTGTGATTCGACAACGTTCTTAAAGTGGTAATAAGCGTCTTTTACAGCAACTTTGAAAAGCTCTTCATCTAAATCATCATCTCCGAAAGAAAGCTGGCTTAATTCGTCGAATAAAATACTCCATTTGTCGATAATAGAATCAATATTTTCCATAGTAATACCTCCGTTTTTCATTTTATATATGTAAGGTTATTTTTCAACAATCCCCAAATACTTATAAATCGTCGGATAAGACAAATTGCAGAGCCGTGAAAACTCTTTCTTATTTATCTCGCCATTTTTGTATTTGGGATAATGCTTATAAAAGATACTCGGAATATCTTCTGCGGTGGTAACTGGTCTGCCGATAGTTTTGCCTTTGGCTTTAGCATTTTCCATACCGCTTTTTACTCTCTGACTGATGATATTCCGTTCCAGTTCGCTGAATACGCCCATCATTTTGAGCATACCCTCTGTCATAGGGTCAAGCTCTCTACTGCAATCTACAACAAAATTGCCCAGTACAAGCTTGATATGTTTATTTTTAGCAAGCTCGATAATATCGCAAAGCTGTTTGGTACTTCTGGTGATTCGGCTGACCTCTGTTGAAATAATAGTATCGCCCGACTGCACAATATTCAGCAGTTTGTTAAGTTCCACTCTGTCAGCTTTCATTCCGCTTTCGTATTCCAGATAGATTGTTGTATCAGTTGCACCTTGCTGTTTTAATTCTCGAACCTGACGGTTAATGTCCTGCATTTTCTCGTTTGTTGAACATCTTGCATAGCCGTAAATCATAGTCTATACCTCGCTTAAAATTATTACCATTCACCTAAATCACAAACATCACCTACTGAAAATTTCCCATTTGGTATTGGGAAAATTCGTTCTTCTGTATGTTTGCCTTTTTTCAATGTGATTTTTAATTCAACAGTAACATTATCATAGTCATATTCAGTTTTGCTGTTTTCGTCATAATCATTATGTTTTATGACATTTACGCCATGTAAATCATCAACTATATTTACAATATTTATACCATTTACAATGATTGGCTTTATGGTTGAAGGGATATTATATTGATATTCAAGTTTACTTTTTTCTTTGGGCATAATATAGCCGTTATTGCAACAATCGTAAAATAACGGAAGTTCATTTACATCTCCCATATACACAAGACATGGGTCTCCGCAAGGAAATTGAATCAAAGATTTTTCTCTGGAACACTTCCACAATACCTCACCTGTGTTAATGCGTAAAATATAATAGTTATCATTATCTATTGAAAAAAGGTACTGTCCAAAGTGTTTTATAGATAAATATGTTTTACAGTCTTTCGTTTCGCAGAAATAATATCGCTTTTCGCCTTTTTTAGAAAAAATTAAATCTCTATATAGACCAAAAGCGTCAATAGAATCATATTCACAAGGAGCAATCCATTTGTATGAATTATCACTATTTATATAAACTGCTCCGAATTTCCCAGATTTACAAAGAATATATTCTTTGTCTAACTCGCAATAAATGTAATTTTTTTCTAACTCATGGTATCTGAATATATTATCATATTCAAAAGGAATAATTAATTGTCCAGTTACCATATCAATTATACCATATTTACCATTATATACTTGAATTTCAACTTTATTTTTCATTAAATTTATATCCCCTTGAAACTGTAGATTGTATCTAAAAAAGCGTTTCTGATTTAGACGGATTTTGTGCAATTATATTATAAGATATAAATGAAAAGAAGTCAACTGTTTCTTTTATATTTTCAGCCGTAATTTTTTACGATTACGGCTGATTTTTCTATGTATAAAAATATAAGCGGAAAGAGATGTTTTCTTTTATAGTGATTTTATTACGGCATCCAGTTATTACCACAGATGGGGCAGTTAAGTCCCTCTGTTCCGACACCTGTTGTATAAAAACCATAACCGCATTCAGGACACCAGACATTTGGTGAATCGTCTATGTAAAAAGAATCATCGACAATGGTTGCATCATACATATTTATCCAACCTAAACCAGATTTTAACTTTCCCCAAACATATCCAATTGAAGTTTGTCCCGGTTCAATATAATCTTCAATAATTGTATAACTTCCCTTATCAGTAATTTCTCCGACAACATTTGCACTGTAGCTTGGTGAATCATAGATATACAATTTGGGATTTGTAACTTGAATGATATATGGTTCAAATGTATCTTGCTGAATTGGTAATTCTCTGCCGTTTGCTGGTGTGAATACACTTTCTCCACACTGACTGAGGGAATTCAGAATATTATCGATCTCATTATACATTTCCTGATATTCGTTTGCAGTAGAAGTTGCAAATTGTAAATCTGTAGGAAATGTTGCACATACATAAAAATTATTGATACGATAGACAGATAAATCGCCTAAATATTTTACAGACGGATAATCATTTATATCGTCCAATGTTGGGAGCAGATCAATGGAGAATAACCAACCACCGTAATTTTGCTGTTTACTATTTGAATGGTATACACTAAGAGTATATCCATATCCGTCAGAATCATGGATTTCGTATTCGTATTTATCTTTCCAAGATGTTGGCAATTTCAATGTATAATACTTTGTATCAATAATATTTTCAACAATCGGAATAGTAGTAGCAATTGTAGTAGTGGTGCTTGTTGATGTCGTTGTGGCAGTTGTTGTTGTTTCCATAGATGTTTCTGTTGTTGATTCTGTAGTTGCGCTCGTTGTTGTCATTGTGTTTGTTGTAGTTTCTGTAGGAGCTACAGAGCTTTTACCGTCAGATTTATTGCCGTTCAATAGTAAAAATACGAGAATGCCGATTATCACTAATGTAATTACTGAAACGGCAATAATAATCAGGTTTTTATTAGATTTGTTCTGAGGTACTAACTTTTTATTGTTCGAATCATCTTCTGATTTGTATTCTTCTTCCGTATTTTCGATTGATGTCAATAATTCTATAGGTGTACCGCACACAGGACAGATAGTATCTTGTTCATTTATTTCAGAACCGCAAGTCGGGCAAGTATTGGTATTGTAATTCGGTGTATTATCAAAATCGTTCTGTTTATTTTGAATGTGACAACCACAAAGAAAACATTCAGCAGCATTATCTTCCAGATTCGTACCGCAATTTGGGCATATCATAGTGAATCACTTCCTTTATTCTTTTTTCTTTTTCGGCAGTTCCATACCATGATATACCATAAGCCCTATAACAGCAGTCAGAATAAATGATGCTAAAAGAAGAAAGAAACCGATTCCGAGAGATGACTTTAGTTCCGTACCTTCTTCTACGATATATGTCTTGAATAAGCCTTTCAAATCAAAGAAAGTAATGAATTCACCAAGAATTCCAATCACGGGAGCGCCTACGGCAATGTACTTTTTGAACGGTTTTAATGGTTTGATGTAATTCATTACAATGATAGCTACAGGTACAAGAAACATAATCAACGCAAAAATGGAATTGTTAGAGCCGACTTTAATATCTTTTATGCCAAATAACGCTTCAAATCCGCTTACGCTGACTTTATTTCCGGTTACATCTCCTGCTTTGGCGCAAAAGCTTGCAAAGGGAAGAAATGCCATTACAATGGAAATCAATGCACAGACGGAAAGAATATTATTTCTGATGAAAGTATTTTTGATTGGAATGCTGTTCAGATTTTCATTTGTTTCAGAATCAGAAGCAGTGTTTTTCAATTTTTCAGCAGTTTTCATCGCCGCAAGTGAAACGCTGTCCATATTTACCTTTGGAAGAGAAGTCGAAGTGGAATTAGGTGACGATTTCATCGTTTGTTTACCCTTGTTGATTTTTTCTGCAATTTTAGGGTCACGGAAAAATACGTCAACACTTTTCGGACACTTGTCAATCAGTAGTTTCATAAATTCCTGTTTGCCGACAAAATAAACTGTAAATACGTCCGTACCTATAAATGTTTCCAGTTCTTCAAAGATACCGTTCCATTGTAAATCTCTTATTTGAATTGGCTTAAGCCATTCATCAATGGAACGGTTCTGAATGCGAGTAGTATTAAACACATTTCCGTTTACTGTAATTTTCGTTGTAAATGGATTCTCATTGTAAATAATTGTGACAATATTATTTGTACCGACAAGTCTGACAGGTGTTTCAGAAAAAGCATATTTTACGATTTCAAAAGATGTTTCATCACTGTCAAAATGAAGTATATAATCTTCACTTTCTGTAAATGCCTTTAATTCTTCATAAAGACCGTTCCATTTAATGCCTTTTGAGCAAAATGGAAATATCCATTGTTCAATTGACATATCTTTGATACGAGAAGTGTCAAAAGTTTTATCAGCACAGGAGATTTTCAGTTCGTTTAATTCTTTTTGATAGGTGATTTTTACGATAGGCTTCATAGGCATTTTTCTCCCTGATTACTTTCTAAATTCCGCAACTTCGATCCAAGCCCCATTCTCCCATTCAATAGGAGAATTGTAATCACTTTCGGAAACAGCGGTTCGTACAGCATTCTGAAAAGCGATATATTCGTCATAATTCCACTTGCTCCAAGGCTTGGAACTGCTTTCACTGTACTTTCCGACAGTACCGTCCTTTTTCGGAACGCACTCCAGTTTCAGACGATATTTCAGCTTTGGATTATCTGAACCGACCGTCTGCATAATGTAGCTGTCAACTGGGATATGCAGATAACTTTTCAGTACAGAATCCCCCTCAACTAAAAGCACATATTTCAGCATCATATTCAGCCATTTCTGAGCCTGTCCATATGTAAATTCGCTGATTTCGGAATATGCTTTTATGATTTCTTCACAAATTCTTTTATGCTCACTGTCAAAGGCATTCTGTTTATCATCAGAGCTTTCAACATCATTCAGCAAAACTTCATACTCCTTGACGAGCATTCCGCAGATTTTAGCTTTGTACTCTGTTTTAACGTCCTCGTTCTCTGTTTTGAATTTTATCGTTCTGCATAAGTCGAGATACGCTCTTTCGGCAGATTTTTTGAGGATAATGTCTTTCGGGTCTGCTTTTGTGATACCGAAATAAGCATACATTAAAAATTCATTTACCATATTTTCACCTTTCGCTCTCGTCTTATTTTAGATTTACATAAATTTTTCGGGCTTAACGTTCAAAGCATAGCAAATCGCTCTCAGTTCCTCCGGGTAGAGTGTCTGCTTGCCGTTCATAATCGCTTGAAAATCCTTTTGCGAAATACCTGACCTTCTTGCGATACTTTCTGAACTTAGCTTGTTCTTCTTTATGTAGTTACTAATTTTTTCGTAAATTCTCATCGGAAATACTCCTTTCAAGAATTTCTGGATGTACTATTATAATATCACAGAAATGCTGTAAAGTCAAGCCTTTTTTACAGAATTTCTTAAATTATTTGTTGACATACCAGAAAATATGGTGTATAATTTATGGGGAGGTGTTTGTATGAAATACGAAATTGGTGCAAGAATCTGTAAATTCAGGGAAATGCGAGGTTTGAGCCAAAAGGAATTGGCTGATAAAATCGGTGTCAGCAACAGCAGAGTTTCCAACTGGGAGCAAGGAATCAACCGTCCAGACGTGGATATTCTTTCGGACATCTGCAAAGCATTGAATGTATCTCCCAGTGAAATGCTTGATGTCAGATTATCTCCCGATGAATTAAGCGAACAAGAGCGAAAGGTGATTATGGCATACCGCACCAAAACTGACCTCCAGAAAGCAGTAAATATTCTTCTTGGGTTAAATGATTAAGCCTAAAAGCTTTTTATATTATCCCTCGAAAAAATTTTTGCTTTCACTTTTTATAACTGTCAAAGGCTCTGACTAAATCAAGCCTTGATTTTGCATAGTTTGACGAATGATAACAGATAAATTTTTAGAAAAACCTTATATATAAATGAGGTCAAGAAAATCACTGCTTTTTGACTTCAAGCTGTCAGAGAATCTTTGATTGATTTATCTGTCAGTATCGTTGCAGAAACATTCTGTGTACTTTATATATAAAGGAAAGCCATTGACCTTAAAACCAAAAGTCAATGGCTTTTGATTTTATCTTTCAAACAGATAGTTCTGCACTTCATCAAACAGTGCATACGCTTTTGAAAGCTTGGTTCTGTATTTAGCAGGAAGTTTCCTCTCCTTTTCTTTAACATCAACGATGTTATTCTTCGCATATCCGAGTATTTCGATTGTATTCGGTTCATAGTATACAAAAGATTTCTTATTATTCATATTCATATTAAAAACTCCTTTATTGTAAGTCATATTGGGCAAATAACTTTCCAATGAATTTAGCAATTTGTTTGTTCCCTGTGCGTTGAAATGTATAGGAAACAATTTCATATTCTGCACCATGCAGGGATTGAATTGCAGCAATACCTTTATAGTAATTCAACCACCCCTTTATCTTCATTTTTAACAATTTATATAGATACTCGACAGATATTTGAGGCATAGCATTAAAAACACCCTCAACTTTTCCTATCAAAGAATCTATATTTTCCCTTGTCGGTACAGAGATTATGTCATTGTGTTCCTTATAAATTCTATATCCGAGGAACGTAAAGCCTTTTTCAACATGAGAAATTTTTGTTTTATCATCAGAAAGACTTAATCCACGTTCGGACAAGAAGCATTCAACCACAGGGACAACAACTTGCAGGGAAACAGCTTTACTCATTCCTATGATAATGAAATCATCCGCATAGCGTACAACTTCTATTTTATTGCAAAATCTGTCTTTGAGGACTCTTTCCAGTCCGTCAAGTGTCATATTACATAGAACACCAGATATACAAGACCCTTGGGGGATTCCTTTATCAGTAGGGTAAAAGACAGAATCATACACATAGCCGCATTTAAGGAATTGCTTTAATATCTCTTTATCAATAGGTATATTATCCATAAGCCATTCATGACTTATGTTATCAAAGCATGACTTAATATCAGCTTTCAGCACCCATTCATATTTGGGATATTTAGATAATATCTCAACTGTTTTCAAAATAGCGTCCCTTGCACTTCTGTTTTGTCGAAATCCAAAGGAATTTCTGTCAGCAGTTATTTCCGCAATAGGTTCTAACGCAAATCTATATAGAGTTTGCATTGCTCTGTCATTCATAGTCGGTATTCCCAATGGACGTAAATGTCCATTGTATTTTGGAATATATATCCGCTTTAATGGTCTGTGCCTATAACCTCTGCGTTTCATATTATCTATAGCTTTGAATTTATCCATAGGTGTAGTCCATAGAGTATTATCAATACCTGTGGTATGTTTTCCCCTATTAGATGTAACAGAGTATACGGATAATGCTTTGGCATAGAATGAATGTATCAGCTTATTTTGCAGATTCATCACTTGTCTATTATCATCATTGAGGTAAGCTGTAGCAATACGCTTTTGCAGCTTTTTAACGCTCTTTTCTGCTAAGTCAAAATCAATTTTGCCCCAACAGTCAATTGTGTCAGAAGAGGCACACATATTATTTATGTTAATTTTGCTCATCTCCTTTCAAAAGTTCGGCAAAGGCGTAAAAAGTGAAATCATTTTATCAGAGGAGGTGCCCTCGCCAAATTTGGCAGTTTCAAAATGGTCAGATTGCACTCTATCTGTGGACTTTTATACTTTGGGGCTATGTATTTGTCTGTAGGACAGAATGAACAGATGAACGTATTGTTATTATAGTAATCTCGATAAATCGTTACTTCAAACATTTTTATACCTCCTCGTATCCTTCTTCTTTGAGAAACTTTTCGTATTCATCTTGGTTTGCAAGCACAAACGCTTCTATCTCAGACAATATTTCCTCTGCAAATAACTTTGTTTGTTCGCTACTCATAAAAAATTCTTTCATTTTTATCACACTTTCTGCGACACTTTTAAAAATTTTTATAGCTTGCCGTGCCGCAGAGTTCTTAACTACCGAAAATTTGGTATAAGTATGATTATGCACTTGACGAACCTAAGAAAAAGTGATATAATGAATATATGAAAAAATATGAAATTGACTGGAATACATTCATTAAAGCTTTTCCGACTGACAGACAATGTATCGAATACTTCCAAAGGCTGAAATGGGGAAATGGATTTTTGTGTTCAAGGTGTGGCTGTAACGAATGCTGGAGCATATCCGAAATAAAATTCAAATGTAAAAACTGTGGGTATCAATCTACACTAACGACTGGAACAATGTTTCAGAATTCACACTTACCGCTTTTGCAATGGTTTCGTGCAATTTGGTATATCGTATCTTGTAGGGGTGCTGTTGACGCTACAGAGTTTCAAAAAGCTGTCAATATTGGCAGTAACCGAACGGCTCTCAGTGTTCTGAACAAAATACGAGATGTTATGGGACAGATTGAAAAAGAAAAACTCAGCGGAATTGTATATGTAGATTACTTTCGCATATTTACGAGGACAAAAAAAGAATTAAAGGACGCTTATATTGCAATTGCAAAAGATGATAATAATTTTATGAGGATAAAAATGAAATTAAAAAAAGCCCATACCACAGAGGATATAGGCGAATTTATAGAAAACTGCATTGCAGAGGAAAGCACCGTTGTTTCTGCAAAGGTGAATTTTTTGGGATATTACGGCGAGTTTAATAAAAGACTTCCTCATAATTACAGATACAAAGCTTCTGATAAAATAGGTGCGGATAATAGACTGCCTATAACAAAGAAAATTCTCACCTATTTGAAAGACAGACAACTGATTAACGTTCATCAAGGCAGTTGTTCTCTTGCTCATAGTGAACGCTATTTATCTGAATGCTGTTATAAGTTCAACAGACGTAATAAAAAGTCGGATAAAATGTTCAATGAAATTCTGAAATTTATGATACGGAATGAAATATCAGACAACAGTTGACTTCTGTGCTGAAACATCATATAATTAAATACATCAACAAAATATTTTCTGAAAGGAATTAAAAAATGAATGTGGTAATATATGCTCGCTTTAGTTCAAGCGGACAGCGTGAGGAAAGTATCGAAGGACAGGTCAAGGTCTGTACGGAATATTCGGAAAGAAATAACTATACTATTATAGATACCTATATTGACAGAGCAATGACTGGCAAGAATGACAACAGACCAAGTTTGAAAAGGCTGTTAGCAGACAGTAAGAAGAATATTTTTGACGCTGTTATCGTATATTCCATAGACCGTTTTGGACGTAATTTAATGCAGACCTTGGTAAATGAAAGTAAGCTACAGCAAAACGGAGTTGCTCTTTTTTCCGCAACAGAGCATTTTACGAACGATCCAGCAGGCAGATTTTACCGAAATATGATGATGGCTCAAGCTCAATACTATACTGATGAGTTATCTGTGAAAATTCACAGAGGTATGGATATAAACGCTGAGAAATGCCTTTCTACGGGTGGTAACATTGCGTTAGGGTATAAGGTGGACAAAGACAAACGATTTCAGATTGACCCGGAAACCGCCCCTATCGTCCAATTTATTTTTGAAAGCTATGCAAGCGGAAAAACCGTAACCGAAATAACAAATCAACTGAATGCACAAGGAATAAGGACATCAAGAGGGGCTAAGTTCAATAAAAACTCTCTGCACACAATGCTGAAAAATAAACGGTATATCGGCATATATACATATAAAGGTACTGAAAAGCCCGGTGGTATTCCGAGAATTATTTCAGATGAATTGTTTGCAAAAGTCACGGAGATAATGAACAAAAATAAAAAAGCTCCCGCAAGAGCGAGAGCTAAGGTCGAATATTTACTTACAACAAAATTATTTTGCGGTTATTGCAAAGAAATGATGACTGGTTTTTCGGGTACTGGCAAGTCGGGTAAAGTTTACAGATACTATGTATGCAACGGTACAAAGAAAAAACTTTGCAAAAAGAAGAAAGTCAATAAGGAATACATTGAAGATTTGGTCGTTGCCGAATGCCGTAAACTGCTGACAAATGAAAATATCAAAAAAATTGCAAAGGACGTTGCTGCAATAAGTGAAGCTGAAAAAGATACAAGCAATCTGAAATATCTGAAAAAGGTTTTATCCGAAAATGAAAGAAAACGTCAAAATGCTCTGAATGCAATTATGGAATGTGATATTGAATCAGTAAGAAAGTCATTATATGAGCAGATACCGATTTTGGAAAAAGAACATTCCGAACTTACAAAACAAATTGCTTTGGAAGAAAAGAATTTCCCGGTGCTTACAGTACCAATGGTGCATTTTTTCCTTAAAAAGCTAAAAGACGGCGATGCAGACGATATAAAATACAGACGTACCCTAATTAATGTTTTTGTCAATAGAATTTATCTGTATGATGATAAAATTACGCTAATTTTCAATTCGGGGGATAATCCAGTTACAATCAATGATATGCTTTTATCCGAAATTGAGGATAACGCAAAAAAGGCAGAGGGTTTGTTTATGGATAAGGTTGGTCCACCATTTGAAAATGCGTACCTGCAAAGGTTGCGAAAAGTCCCTAAAACACGGTGATTTCGTGTTTTAGGGCTTCTTTTTTTCTGAAAAAGTTGGTGTGTTCAATATGATCATAGTACAAAATAAGTGATATTGATGAAATAAAAAAGGGTATCGTTATCTGTGAAAACATTCGGGAATTCGGGCGTTTTTTAATTTAATTACTAAAATAATTTGGGAATGGTATAGCGTTTTGGTAAAAAGTATGATAAAATAATAAGTAAGTTGTACGACTGATTTGTATGAGGTTATCTTAATTTTTTTACAAGACTATAAAGATACTATTGCTTTTTTCGTGAAAATGTAGTATAATAATTTTAGAAGAACTGAACGAAAATGTTGAAGGTGGGATATTCCAATGGATAGAAAAATAGTATCAGCAAAGATTGATGTGGTTTTCAAAGAATTATTTATAAGGGAAAGAAGTCTGCTGAAAAATTTTATTTCTGACGTTCTTGATATACCGTTTGAAAACATACTTGATATAACTCTTACAAATCCTGAAATGCCGTCGGACTATTCTGACGGAAAACTTGTAAGACTGGATTTAAGCATAAGACTCAAAAAATACGACAATTCAGAAACTTTGATAAATGTTGAATTACAGGTGAACAGTCAGAGTTATTTCAAAAAGAGGACGCTGTTTTACTGGTCAAAACTTTACACATCGGAACTGCAAAGCGGTGAGCCATACAGTAATTTAAAGAGAGCAATATGTATCAATATTCTCGACTTCAATATTAATGACAAACAAAATTATCATACAGAAATTATACCAACGGATAAAGAAACAGGCGAACAATTCACAGATCTGATGAGTATTCATTTCTTTGAACTGAGAAAAGTTACAAATTCCCTTGATGTGAACGACCGAAAAGCTATGTGGATGCAGCTTATCAGAGCTGATACGGAGGAGGAACTGAATATGATTAAAAATACAAATATTCCAGCAATGGAACAGGCAGTACAGGTCATATTCGACATGAGTGCTGATACTGCTTTAAGAGAACGTGCAAGACTGCGTGAAAAAGCTCTGCATGATGAAGCTTCTGCTTTACAGAGTGCAAAAGAAGAAGGAATCGCTATAGGTGAAGCTAAAGGAATGCAAAAAGGACTTATGCAGGCTCTTGAAAAACTTACAGCAAGTGGAATGAGTGAAAAAGATGCAAAGAGGATTCTTGGTATAGATTTATGATTAAAAATACAAACATTCCTGCAATGGAACAGGCAGTACAGGTCATATTCGACATGAGTGCTGATACTGCTTTAAGAGAACGTGCAAGACTGCGTGAAAAAGCTCTGCATGATGAAGCTTCTGCTTTACAGAGTGCAAAAGAAGAAGGCTTAAAGGAAGGAATTGAAAAAGGACTTATGCAGGCTCTTGAAAAACTTACAGCAAGTGGAATGAGTGAAAAAGATGCAAAGAGGATTCTTGGTATAGATTTATGATTAAAAATACAAATATTCCAGCAATAGAACAGGC
Source organism: Ruminococcus sp. (assembly GCA_017622925.1). Taxonomy (GTDB): domain Bacteria; phylum Bacillota; class Clostridia; order Oscillospirales; family Ruminococcaceae; genus Ruminococcus. The sequence goes on along the minus strand of JAGAQC010000039.1, from coordinate 3,447 downwards.
GGTACAGGTCATATTCGACATGAGTGCTGATACTGCTTTAAGAGAACGTACAAGACTGCGTGAAAAAACTCTGCATGATGAAGCTTCTGCTCTGTTATATAAATGTGTAATCTTAAAGGTTACAAAAATCTCTGAATACCGTAAAGCAGCGGTATTCAGGGATTATTTTTTAGAAAAAGTTGACGTATTCACTATGTTGCAATCAAGCTAAGTATATGGTATAATAATTGAGAGTAAATAACATTTAATGGAGGTAAGAATATGTCAGAAAACAGACTTGACAAGATTACCTATGCGCTGGATAATCGATTCAGATCAAAGCTAAGTGAAGTGATTGACGAATTGGTTCATGAAGGTGTGATACAAATATATAACGGAAGTGAAGAGAATGATATAGACGTCAACGAAAAGAATGCCATATATCACACCTTCAAAAATCCCAAAAAGACCGGATTGCTCGACAGGGTTGAAAAATATACCGGAATCCGCATGGATGATTTCAAAAAGCATGGACTGAGGGAAAAGTCAGATATGCTGTGTCTTATAAAATATCTGTATTTGGTTGAATATGATTTTCCACTGTTAAAAATCTTGTCAAAGCCCGGACTTTCAGATATCAGTATCCATAGTAAAAAGGGAGACTACAATTATAAAGAAGAATTGGAAAAGATCGCAGAGGGAATAAGAGCAAAGACTCCGAATGAATATGCGGATAACTGTGACAAATGCTATAATGAGATTGCGAAGGATTGGATGGAAATACGCTCAGAACTGCTGAATCTGATTGTTGATGCTTATTTCCGTGAAAATCAGAAAATAGGAAAGATACGCCAAGCTGATAGAGAAGATTTTTTCAGGCAGTTGTCAAGCGAAACTGGAGAGAACATGAACTCTGAGTCAGTTGGCAAAAAAGCTCTGGACATAATCAAAACAACAATACCTGATAATAAAAACCAATCATCTATCAATGAAGAAGCCGAAAAACTTGTAACTGCATCGTCAGAATTGTCAGAAGAAGGAACAGAAACGGAGTATGACAGCTTTGTTGAAACAATGCGAACCTATGTGGAATATGCCGATGAAGCCGTTACTGATTTGACTTCTGTTTATCATAATAGTTTTGAATTGAATGCTGACAGTGAAATAAAAGAGGTTTTGGAATATGCTGGCATATCCCAGAAAACGCTCCGGCGAACAATGTACTACGATTTGAAGAGTGCGATGCAGAGCCTTACAGCATTGACATCATCTTTCAATATAGACGAATTGACCGATGAAGAAGACTACAAAATAAGTATTGATCCATATGTTATGAAGTATGGAGAAAATCTCGACAGCTTTGCAGAGAATATCCGAAAAGTCTATGAAAGACTTGTTACACAAATACGGCAGATCGATGACAAAGATCCAATAGAAGAGAAAATCTACAGCGAGATAAATTCATTGTACCACACACTGCTTGAATCAGCTAACGCTATCATTTTTGCAATCAATGACCTGATAGAGAAAACTGATGAGGAAAGAATCAAATCTATCATACAAGAGGCAAGAGAAGAAACGAATGTTGAAGCAATATTGGATAATATTGTTGACTATCTACACCAATCCATTTCTGAATTTCTGAACAAAATCGATAGAGAGACAATTAGTACACTGGAATATCAAGACGGAGTATTCGGGACGTTCTACGGTCTGATAAACCAATATAGCGTAAGATGTGTATTCAGCAATACTGATACAGTGTATGCAAATGATACTGCGTGCAGAGTATCAGCGATTGTTCAGAAGTTTTTCTCTGAATACGCAGACCGTGCTGTAAAATTCAACACTTTGGATAAAATGACAAAGGTACTTGCAGGCAGGGCAAAAAAAGCGGAGTTTGAAGAAGCTTATGCTTTTTCAAAGATACAGTCGTTAGTTCAGTCGGGAGTACATAATGAAATTACCGATGCAGATATGAGATTTGCAATTAAGCATCTGAAAACAGCAATAGACTGGTGGCTGCCGGATATGCGAAATGAAGAATATGTAAATGTGATCGCTGCTGTTACTGCAATGCAGGAACTTGCCTATCTCTATAATACAAAGCTCAAATATGAATACCAATATAATGGGCATGATGATAAAAAGACATTCTCAGCAATCATTGCCAAACCAGAAACGGCAGATGAAATGGTGAAAGCAATCCTCTCCAGTCGGCTGCATTACAGATTCTTAGTAAATATCGGCGGTGCAGACTGCGTAGAGAAACTCAAAGACATCAGAAATATGATAAACGATATAGTCGAAGCACTGATGCTGTATCATAATTTCATGGATGCACAAATTGCGAGCTATTTTATGTACAGACATATCAGGAATATCATAATGAGTATCAGCGAACCCAATGTTACCGAAGCACAATTTCTTGAAATGATCAATTCATCTACCAATAACATGAAAATTGTCAAAATAGAACGTAGTACCTTGCTGACACGGCTGTTGCATGAGGGAAAAGCCACTCTGCAAAAGCTTGCAGGGAAAATTGCTGACCAATTCAATTACTACAGCGAAAGATCAGAATCATTTGTATCTGTGCTAAAGCTTAACGCCGAAATGGGAGTAACAGTATTTGGCGATACTGAAAATGGGTTGATAAGAATTCTACAATTATCCGTAATCAATAAAGAATTTGAAGAAAAGAAACTGGAAAATCTCGGATTGGCAAAATGCTTAAAAGAAGAATAATAATACTATAAAGCAACCGGAATATATCGGTTGCTTTTTTTATTGCAAAAAATTTCGGCAAAAGTATACCATAGAAGTACGAAAAAGGCTGTGATATACTATATGCATGGGGCAACCCTACCAGCATCTTGACAATTGAATATGAAAAAGGAGTTAAGTGCTTTTTAGACGTTTCTTAGAGAAAGTCCTGTCACCTATCTCATTGTATCGGAGGGAAAATACCATGTTCAGAAGAGAAAATCTCAGATGTCGCTGCCCATGCAAATTTTTTCGGCAAAAGTATACCATAGATGTATGAAAAAGGCTGTGATATACTATATGCATGGGGCAACCCTACCAGCATCTTGACAATTGAATATGAAAATCGAAGTTAAATGCTTTCGTTGACTCAGACACAGCTAAATCCCTAAATCCTAAACTATTTTGAAAGTCCACAGTAGCTGTACAGCAGTTACTGTGGCAGAAAGGAAGAAAATTATGAAAAACTATGTTAATCTTAAAATTGAAGGCGATTGGAAGTTCTATGGAATCAACCCTCTTGGTGCTACAATCACTATTATTCCCAAAAAGGTCAAGATCATTGAGGGCGGTTATTATAAAATGACCTTCAACGTTATCAATGATGATTCAAAGGTGAAAATTGTGTTTTCATCGGAAGAGTATCAGCTCTTGTTCGGCGGATATACCGATGTTATAAAGCAGAAATTTACCCTTGACTTT
>JAGAQC010000038.1 GCA_017622925.1 Ruminococcus sp. | reverse complement strand
TAAATATGGTGCGTCAGATGCGCAGTCAGATTTTTTGTCAGATTGCATAAAAACGACACAGGCATACTTTGTGTATGGCAAGGAGTTTTTGTGTAATATGACAGAAAATATGCAAGCAGATGACGTGCCAAGCTGAAAGCGTTATTTGATCAGTGATTCCTTAATATACAGTTTATTGGAAAAGGAGCAAATATATGAATATAGCTGTCATTTTTGCCGGTGGGGTCGGATCGCGTATGCACTCAAAAGAACGTCCGAAGCAGTTCCTTTTGATGCACGGAGACCCGATCATTATCCATACATTGAGGAAATTTGAGGAGCATAAAGACATAGACGCTATAGTTGTCTCGTGTATTGAATCATGGATACCTTATCTTGAAAAAACAGCTATGCGCTGCGGTATCAACAAGCTCAAAAAGATAGTTCCGGGCGGCAGTTCGGGGCAGGAATCTATATATAACGGACTGCTTGCCGCTGAGGAGGTCGCCAACGGAGAGAGATCCGTTGTTCTTATTCACGACGGCGTAAGACCTCTTATCAGTGAAGAACTGATAAGCGATAATATCAATTGCGTCCATGAAAACGGCTCTGCAATAACATGCGTTCCTGTAAAGGAGACAATTGTTTCGCTTAATCAGGACGGAAAAAGCGTTGATTATATACCGACAAGAGATGATCTGCGTATTGCAAGAGCGCCGCAGAGCTTTTGGCTGGACGATATTCTTGAACTTCACAGGAAGTCCTTGGATGAGAATAAACTTGATTTTATAGATTCCTGTTCTATGATGAAGTATTATGGGAAAGAGTTATATCTTGTAGACGGTCCGTTGGAAAATATTAAGATCACTACGCCTGATGACTTTTATACTATGCGCGCCTTGCTTGACGCAAAGGAGAACGCGCAGATATATGGTCTTGAATAATAGGAAGGTAATAAAAATGGATAAGATAGTTGCATTGGTTCTGACTTATAATCGAATGCAGTTACTTCGCGAGTGTTTGGAAAATCTCGTTGCGCAGACTGCCAAATGTGATATACTTGTTGTTGATAATGCAAGTACAGACGATACTTCAAAAATGGTAAAAGAATTTATCGGCAATAACAGAAGCAGGGCTAATATAAAGTATATCAATACGGGCGCAAATCTTGGCGGAGCCGGAGGCTTTGCATTCGGCATGAGAAAAGCTGTTGAAATGGGATACGACTACGTTTGGCTTATGGACGACGATACTATCCCTCAGAAGCAGGCTTTGGAAAAGCTGGTCGATGCAAAGAATGCGCTCAGCGGAAAATTCGGATTTCTCAGCAGTCTTGTCGAGTGGACGGACGGAAGCATGTGTCTCATGAATAAGCCCCTTGTTTCCGATAAATGGTGGGACAAGGGCAATGCCATACGCGACGGATATCTTGCTATTTCAAAAGGCTCATTCGTGTCGTTTTTTGTTTCAGCCGATACAATAAAGCAGGTCGGCTTGCCGATAAAGGAGTTCTTTATCTGGTTTGACGATTCCGAATATTCAAGAAGAATAATCGAGAGCGGAAAAACAGGTTATCTGGTATCGGAGAGCAAGGTCGTTCACAAAATGAATAACAACAATTGTGTTGATATAGTCAGCGAAAACGGCGAAAGACTTGAAAGATACAAATATGCTTTCAGGAACAGATACTATTTGTGCAAAGATCATGGTATCAAGGCGCACATCAAATACTATGTTTTCCTGTTTACAACTATTGCAAAAATAATTCTCAAATCTAAAGATAAAAAATTAAAAAGGATCATGATCGCTTTGACAAGCACAGTCAGCGGCTGGTTCTTCTCACCTAAGATCGAATATATTGATAAACGGTACAGAAAATCGGTAAAATGAGAAAAATATCCGTGTTAAGGCGTAGTTTTGGGCAGCGCAATGTGAGTTATGTTGACAAAAAGAGAGGTTTTTAATGAAAGGTATTCGATTGCCGAGTAATATCAGAGTAGATGAATTGTTGTTTTTTTTCTCATACGGATTATTCTTATTATTTTCCGTATTGAGAACGTCATTGTATTATCAGTATTTTATCGGATCGATCTATACACTTATTCTTCTGATATGTGTCGGAACGTCTTTTGTGATCGAAATATTATGTAATGTAACATTCAACAAGAAGAGTTTGATCGGAATAACGGTTTTATTTGGCTTGTATCTGATAATAACATATGCAAATCGCTCGCTTTTCACCGGGGTAGGCGTGATACCGCTTCTTATAATGTCATCAAGAAGAATAGATTTTATGAAGATAGCTCGCTTTTCTTTGATACTCATGTCGGCTGCGGTCATATTCATTGTTGTATCCGCCGATATGCACATTATAAGAAACATTGTCATTATATCGAGTTCTGGAAGAAGACGCGAATTTCTCGGCTTCAGATTCCCTTTAAATGCGCCGGCGATGTTATTTAATATAACCTCTCTCTATATCTACATAAAAAAAGACTCGTTCAAACTTATCAGCGCGGTAGTTTTGCTTCTGTTGAATATATATTTATTTTTAAGGACAGACTCAAAGCTGTCGTTTGTTCTGAGTGTAATGATGATCGTATTTTGTTGGGCGGTCAAATTCTTTTACGATCGTATGTGCAGAAGTAAGATACTTACGACCTTGATGGTTTATTCTTTTGTTCTTTCATTCGTTTTTTCTATAGCAATGGCATTAGCATATGATAACGATATTAAATGGATGAGAACTGCCAACGAATTGGTTGAGGACAGACTGTATTTTGCAAGCTATTCTCTGGAGAAATACGGGGTGTCCCTTTTTGGAGAGAAAATTCCGTGGGTAGGCTGGGGTACTAATGAAGAAGGAAAAAGTATAGCCGTAAATTCGGAGAATTACTTCTACGTCGATAATATGTACATACAGATAATGCAGAGATACGGCGTTATACTTATGGGTCTGTTTATTGCAGCCAATACTTTAGCGTTGAGAAAAGCAAAGAAATCCAAAGATCTGTATTGTTTGATAATACTTACGGTCATAGCGCTGAGGTGTATTATAGATCATCTTTCGTTCCAATTGTATTATAATACATTTTTGTTTATGATAAGCTATAAACTGTTCTACAAAGGCAATTTGTCGATGAGCATGGATAATCTCAGACGTTATCTGAAAAAATTAGGTTTGCTTCGCCGCAATGCCTGACAGATACTAAGATGTATAAGGAGACTGTTTCGATGAAACGTATATGCGTTGTTACTTGGTATAATTCAACTAATTACGGCACACAGCTTCAAGCTACTTCACTCTGTAAGTATTTTGAAGAATGCGGCTATAAGACATACGTTCTTAAAAATTTCAGGGTTAAGGAATATGTGTTAAAGCATCCTCGGCTTCTTAAAACAAGAGTCATGGCGAAGCTGAACAACAAAAAAACAAAAAAATTCTTTAATCCCGTAACATATGATATTACAGACGAGCGTAAAAAAAGGATCGAAGGATACGTTGCCGAAACCTTTCATCCGCTGAGTATCAACAGCATGGGAATGTGGAAAAGGATAATAAGAGATAAGGTAATATTTGTTTCGGGAAGCGATATTATCTGGCAGCCCGCTCTTGGCGCGCCGGGAAGATTTTTCCTTGATTTTGCCATGTATGAGGACCTTAAACGGTTTTCGTATGCCTCCAGTACAGGAGCCAAGGAACTCCCAAAAAAGTATTACAGCGATTACAAGAGAGTAATGAGCGGCTTTAGCGCGATCAGTGTAAGAGAACAGAATACGGCTGACTTTTTCAGCGGATTGCTTGGCAGAGAGGTCGAAAAAGTGATCGACCCCACGCTCCTTCACGATACTGTTTTTTGGGACAAGATAGCCAAAAAAGCAAATCCCGACGATATACCCGAAAAGAAATTCATACTCTGTTATTTTGTAATGGAAGATAACAGATATTGGGATTACGTAAAGCTTGCCCGTGAAAAATGCGGCGAATACGAAATAGTCGTACTGCCTATGCATAAAAGTGATGAAAGATCAGAATATAGAATAGTAACGGACGGAACTCCATGCGAATTTCTTTCGTTGATAAAGAAATCCGAATTTATCGTTACGGATTCATTCCATGCGGCAGTTTTCTCTTTTCTTTACGAGAAGGAATTTTACGTATTGAAAAGAGCCCGTTCCGATGAGGACGAAAAGTTCAACGATCTGGTAAATAAATATTACCTTAAATCAAGAGTCATAACAAATGAAAAAATTTTTGAGCGTAATACAGATACAGATTATTCTGCTGGTCTGCTAACACTGGAGGAGGATCGAAAGAAAGCCAAGGCATATCTTTTACAGGCTGTGAATTCTGGACAGTGACGTAAAAATCACAACTGAAGGCTTATATATTTGCATAACAATTTATCTGAAATTTGTCTGCATGAGACAGAATACTGCAGATCACTTCAATGGAAAGGATTTTTATGAGTAGACAAAGTAATCTTGCAAAAAACACATTAATTCTTTCAATAGGTACATTTCTACCCAAGCTTGCATCGTTTTTTACATTACCGATCCTAACAGGTTATTTGACAAAAGAAGAGTATGGTACTTATGATTTGATTACGGTACTGGTATCACTTTATTTGCCTATTATGACCGTTCAGATCCATACTGCCGCTTTTCGTTTTTTACTTGACAAAAGAGAAAATAAAGAAAGACAAAAATCTATAATCACCACTATTCTTGTTTTTACACTAATTACATCTATTTTATCTCTTTTGCTGCTGATGTTTTTATTACCCGGCAGCATCGGTATCAGGTTGGCAATTTGCGGATATTATATTGCTGATATTCTTGTTAATTCTGTTAGACAAATATCGCGTGGAGTTGGAAACAACTTTTCATATTCTATAAGTGCGGTTATAAGTTCTATATGCAAACTATTGCTTGCGATCGTTTTTGTTCTCTATCTTAAAATGGGACTACTGGGAGGAACTCTGGCACTGTTTGGAGCTTCTTTTATATCGCTGATTTACATTTCCTTTAGTTTTCACATCTGGAGATATATTGATTTTAAACAATTAAGTTTTCAGGAACTGAAAAATCTTTTAGGGTATTCATGGCCAATGGTTCCTAATCATATGTCAATGTGGGTGATCAGTGCATCAGATAGATTTATTGTTTCAGGTATTTTGGGTTTAGGAGCTAATGCTATTTATGCTGCCGCTACAAAGATTCCTTCACTCATTAATTTAGCACAAAATGCTCTCAATATGGCATGGACAGAAAATGCTTCTATATCTGAAAAGGATAAGGATTCCGATTTGTATTACACAGATATGCTCGGTGTTATGGTAAATTTACAGACAACAGCGTTTACAGGTATCATTGCTGTTGTACCGCTATTATTTCGGATCCTGATCAAGGGAGATTATGCTGCATCATACAATCACATCCCTATATTGTGTTATGCTATCTTTTTCCAAGGATTATCCCTTTTTCTGGGCGGTATTTATGTTGCAAAAAAAGCGACAAAAAATGTAGGTATCACTTCAGTATTGGCAGCTTTGTTGAACATAATAGTTAACCTGTCACTTATCAAGTTTATTGGTATCTATGCTGCATCAATATCCACGCTTGTAAGTTACATAGCATTATTTTCATATAGACTATATAATGTGCAAAAATTATCAAAAATCACATTAAATATAAAGCAATTTATTGTTGTAAATATTCTGATGATACTCGAATTGTTTCTTTGTTATCAAAAGAATACATACATAAATATACTAAATTTTGTGCTGTGTTGTGTAGTTGCATTTATGTTGAATCGAGTGCTAATTAAAAAAATCGTTCAAAAATTGCGAGGTAAAATTAGGAGGAAGTAACTTATGGAGTATTTATATCCGGATACCAAGACTATTAAAACTTTCTCCGGCTATTATACTGATGATACTAAGTTGTTCAACAGTGCTTCAGGTGGATGTGCCTCAGCTTTATCTGAAATAATAATCAGAAATAATGGTGTTGTGTTCGGTGTTCGGTATACAGATGATTTTAAAGGTGCGGTTTATGATTTCGCAGAAAAAATAGAGGAATTAGAGCAATTAAAATCTTCAAAGTATATATACGCCTCAAAAAAAATTATCTTGAATGGTGAAGAAATATCAATATTTAAAATAGTTAAGCAATTTCTGGAAAATGGTAGGATCGTATTGTTTATTGGCTTAGGATGTGATGTTGCCGCTTTGAGCAATTATATCAAAAAATATAATGTAGACAGTACAAATCTATACACTGTTGATCTTATTTGTCATGGTCCAACATATCCAAAGATACAAGAAGCATATATTGAACTCTTAGAAGATAAATTTCAATCAAAGGTTTCTTCGTTTTCTGTTAGATATAAGAAAAAAGGATGGGAACCGCCATTTGTTTATGCAGAGTTTGAAAACGGACGAGTTTTTAAAGAGGAGTTCTATCGTTCCTATTTTGGATATGCATTTGTTAAATATTCAAGATCTTCGTGTTATAATTGCCAATTTAAGGGAGACCACCATGTGTCTGACTTAACAATTGGGGATTTTTGGGGCTGCAATAAAAAACATAGCGATTATAATCCGCTTGGCGTTTCCATTATTTTTTCCCGAAGCAGTAAAGGAGCAAGACTAATTGAAATGCTTAAAAACAGTAGTGACTTTAGAATAAACACCACTGACACGGATTTTGCAATACGACATAATTCAAATTTTTATAAAGCAAGAACACCTAACAAAGAGATTTACGACAAATTTAAAAAGGATTTTGAGTCGCATGGTCTTAAATACGCTTGTGTTAATAGCAAGGGATTTAGAGCATATCGTCTGAAAAAATATAAAGATCATATTAAGCGCTTTATTCCTCGAGCTTTATTAAAATTCATCAAAAAATAGTGAGTATAATTATGAAATATGATTATTTGATAGTCGGCTCCGGCTTATACGGAAGTGTATATGCGCTGACAGACGTCCTGACGAGGATATTGCAATTTGCAGATAACGCCATTTTAGAGAGGCTTTAAATTCGTTTCGGTAGGGAGCGTATTATGAAAAAAAAGAACGGTTTGTCCATAAATTGGTATCTGTTAAGCGAGTACAGGAAAGAATTATTCGGGTTATCAATTATAAGTATCATAGTATTTCATTTTTTTGAAGATATTCAGAATAATGTCGATTCGGGAATTATAGCCAAAACAGCTTCTCTATACAACAGCTCTTTCGGAAGCATCGGAGTTGAGATATTTCTTTTCCTTTCGGGAATCGGTCTGTACTTTTCATTGAATAAGGACGATTCGGTTTTACAGTTCTACAGAAAAAGAATAAAGCGAGTAGTTATCCCGTATATGCTGTATGGAGCGATATTTTGGTTTGTGAAGGATATTATCATACTGCATACGTCCTTTTATTCGTTTGTTATGGACTATACGCTGCTGTCGTTCTGGATAAACGGAAATAAAAATCTATGGTACATAGCGCTTATCATTATTCTATATTTGATATGCCCGATATTATATAAGCTGCTGAATGGCAATAATAGATTCAGAATAATAAATGTTATCCTTTTGGTTTTATTACCAATTTGCTTTTTAGGGATAATTGATTTGTTTTCTCATAATATATATGATAACATAGAAATAGCCGTTTATCGAATACCTGTGTTTGCGCTTGGTCTCTACTTCGGAGACAAGATCATGAAGAAAAAGGCTTTGGATAAAGCGGATATTATTCTTATGGCTTTCTGCGTTGTATTAAGAGGAGCAAGAGTTGTAGGCGGTGTGGGAGACTATATCCCTCCTCGTGTTTCAGTGGGATTTTTTTCATTGCCTGTTGTTTTTGTTCTTGCTTATCTGATAAAATTATGTCGTTTGAAAAAGCTGAACTCATTTCTTTCGTTAGCGGGAATGTATTCGCTTGAGCTTTACATGACTCATGTAACCGTAAGAACGATAATGAATCTGTCGGGTCTGCCAACCTATAAAATATACAACTATATTATATGTATTGCAATTTCAGTTGTATTGAGCGTTATCTTAAACAAAGTAACCAATGCGATAGTAAAGAAAAAGAAACAGCCCGACCGTTTGGAGGTATAATTATGAAATATGATTATTTGATAGTCGGCTCCGGCTTATACGGAGCGGTATTTGCGCATGAAGCGACGAAAAAAGGCAAGCAGGTTCTTGTTATAGATAAGCGTCCGAATATTGCAGGAAATATCTTTACCGAAAAGATCGAGGGAATAAACGTCCACAAGTACGGCGCGCATATATTCCACACGAATAACAAAGAAGTATGGGAATATATTACTCAGTTTGCCGAATTTAACAGGTTCACCAACAGTCCCGTTGCAAATTATAAGGGTGAGCTGTATTCGCTGCCGTTCAATATGTATACTTTCAATAAAATGTGGGGAGTTGTTACTCCCGAGGAAGCTGCCGAAAAAATCGCCGAGCAGCGCAAAGAGATCACAGGCGAACCTAAAAACCTCGAAGAACAGGCAATAAGCCTTGTCGGACGTGATATTTACGAGAAGCTTATCAAGGGATATACTGAAAAACAGTGGGGACGTGACTGCAAGGAGCTTCCCAGCTTCATAATCAAACGCCTGCCTGTACGCTTGACTTTTGACAATAACTATTTCAACGCTCTTTATCAGGGTATCCCGATCGGCGGATATACTAAAATGGTTGAAAACATGCTTGACGGAATTGAAGTCCGCCTGAATACAAATTACCTTGAAAACAAAGCGGAGCTTGATTCTCTTGCGGATAAGGTCGTATATACAGGACCTATTGACGCATACTTCAATTTCAGTCTCGGAACGCTGGAATACCGTTCTGTCCGTTTTGAGAACGAACTGCTGGATATTCCGAATTTCCAAGGAAACGCTGCCGTAAACTATACCGACCGCGAAACGCCGTGGACTCGTATTATAGAGCATAAGTGGTTCGAGTTCGGAAAGGACACGGACGGAAACGATCTGCCCAAGACAGTTATCAGCCGTGAGTTCAGTTCCGAATGGAAGCCCGGCGACGAGCCGTATTATCCTGTGAACGACGAGAAAAACAGCGCGCTTTATATGGAATACAAGAAGCTTGCCGAGCAGGAGAAAAACGTTATTTTCGGCGGTCGTCTCGGTGAGTACAAGTATTACGACATGGACGCCGTGATCGCAGCTGCGCTCGAAAGGGCAGAAGCGGAGATACTTTAAGGAGATCGGAATTATGGTTATAGAAGATAGCATTCTTAATGAGGATTTTGAATATATAGCCGAATGCGGTATAGATTTTTCAGCTTTGGCAGGTAAAACAGTTTTAGTTACAGGCGCAACAGGTCTTATCGGGTCTTATTTTATAAGAGCTATGGCGTTTTGCAATGAGCTGAAAAAACTGAACATTAATATTCTTGCCCTTGTAAGGAACATTGAAAAAGCTAAAACCATATATGGAGCTTTTTACGACGATCCTGCTATAAGATTTATAGAAAGCGATATAAATGACGATCATCACAATTATATCTCCGACGAGCATATAGATATTATAATCCATGCCGCAAGTGTTACGACTTCAAAAATTATGGTCGAAAAGCCGGTAGAAACTATCCGTACTGCTCTTATCGGTACGGAAAATATGCTTAAACTTGCAGAGGAAAAAAAGGTATCTTTATTTGTTTATGTTTCTTCAATGGAGGCTTACGGTACTTTTAAAGAGAGCGTTTATGTAAGCGAGGACGACATGGGATATATTGATCCTGTCAAAATAAGAAGCAATTATTCGCTTTGCAAGAGAATGTGCGAAAATATGTGCATAGCATATTATTCTGAATATGGAGTACCTGTAAGAATAGCGCGTCTTTCTCAGACGTTCGGAGCGGGTATCCTGCCGTGGGAAAATCGGGTATTTGCGCAGTTTGCACGCAGCGCGATAGAAAATAAGGATATTGTGTTGCGTACCAAAGGACTATCCGAGGGTAATTATTGCTACACAAGGGACACGATCACCGCATTGCTTTATCTGATAGTAAAAGGAAAAGACGGCGAGGCATATAATATAGCAAACGAAGCTAATCATACCAATATTGCGGATATGGCGGAACTGGTCGCCCAAAAGATCGCTGACGGAAGAATCAAAGTAGTATTTGATATAGACGAGGATAACAGATCGGGCTATGCTCCTGATACGAAAATGAAGCTGAATACTTCCAAAATACGATCGCTCGGTTGGACTCCGAGCGTTGATATGGAAGAATCATACAGACGCATGATAAAGAGCATGGTTGATAACAAGTAATAGGTCAAGGTGATCGCAATGGGTAAAAAGTATTACGAAGAGATAGATATATTAAAGGGAATAGCGATCGCAATGGTCATTCTCGGACATGCTATCATAAGATTTCCGATAAACCTGCATGAGGTCGCGTGGACAAATGCGCTGTATGATTGGGTCGAGACCACTCATATGCCGCTGTTCTTTATGGTGTCGGGCTTTTGTTTCAGTTACAGAGGCAAGTACGGCGAGTACATAATAAAGAAAATAAAACGAATATTGATACCGTTTTTGTTATTTAATCTGATCGACTGCGTTCCCAGAAGCATATTGCCGTCCCTTGTGAACCGACCGAAGCCTATATCGGAGAGCATTCTCGATATTGTTCTGTACGGCGGCGAATACTGGTTTTTGTATGCGCTGTTCCTGATTTTCCTGTTCTTTCCCGCTTTGTCAGGCATTATGAAGAATAAAACGGTGCAGGTCGTAGTTGTAGCGTTATGCGTTGTATTGAAATTTGTTCCCGTATTGCCCGAGATGTTCCTGATAAAACGCACCTGTTATCATTTACTCTATTTTGTTATCGGATACGTGTTGAAGCAGTATTTCAGCATTGAAGGTTCAATAAAGGTAATTGAATCCAAAAAGGCTGCATTCGGCATTGCAATTATCGGACTTTCATGTATATGGGTGGCGGTTATTCCTTTCTATGTAGTGGAACACGTACAGTATCTGGGAATCCCATTAGCGTTTATAGGTATTACATGGAGTTACCTGATAACTGTGCTTGTGCTAAAGGGACGTGTCCGCAAGCTGTTCGCAGGATTTGGAAAGTATTCTTTGCAGCTCTATCTGCTTAACGGCTTTACATTGGTGGCGTCAAGAACGTTTACAATAAAAATACTGCATTGTTCAATACCGGCAGTAATTGTGGCGATCAATATGGCGGTCGACTTATTTGTTTCATATCTTATAATAAAATATATTCTTGCGCGGTTTAAGGTCACCAAACTTGCGTGCGGTATAGTTTGATGATTTTATAATTCTCGAAATGTATAATAATATCCCCCAAGACCCGATGTTTATCGAATCTTGGGGGATAAGTTTATTAACGGCTGTTTCGAGTGTCTGAAAGAGACTTTCTCTTGATAATCAATGCAATTAAAATAGCTGTGACAGAAATCAAGCCTGCAAATAAGTAATACTTTTTCAGACCCATTCCGCCTGCATTGGGCAATTCAAAATATGTAACCTGATTTACGATCGTTATTTCCTTAGAATCAGACGAAATAGTAACTTTATTGTTTTGTAAATTAGATGTATAGCTGACTTTGAATGTATGGCCATTTGCGCTGAGATAATCGCCGTTGAATATCGGCTTCTTCGATTCGTCCAGTTCAAATACATAATAAGTCACATTAGGCTTGGCTGTAGTAAATTCAGGGTATATTTCTGGTTTGCCGTCCAGCGTACACTTAGGGTACTCAGAGTCTCCGTTTTTGTATTCAATTTCCAGTATCTGAAGCGGTACTGCATCATGGTGTTCTACAGGATTTTCGTCAAAAATGCCGAATCTGTATTTACCCGACAGCGGAGTAAATGCTCCTGTTTTTTCATCTGTAAAGCGTTTTACTACCCGAATTTTTTCCTTGCTGTTTTCGATAATACATTCGTATGCACAAATGTAGTTACCGTTTGAGGAATTTGGATCTGTTTCAAAGGACAGTGCATCAAATGTATCCAATTTAGAAATACCATTGAAATCCGAATGATTAGCTGCTTTATCCTTGAGAACCACGAAATAATGATTTTCGTTGCTGAGCTGATAGCCGTTCGGCGCTTTTGTTTCCTTAATATAATATACTTTATCATATTCGATTCTGATTTCGGCATCGTTGTTTTTGAAAACAAGCTTTCCGTCATTACCTGTCGTACCGTTTGCGATAAGCTTATCAGTTTCGTCATCATTGCCTTTATGTTCATAGAGTTTAAAATCAGCTCCGTTAAGACCTACCGTTCGGTCTTCGCTGTCAACTTTAAGTATGGAAACCGTCGGAGGAGTCAGCTTTCCTGATAAATTAACATTTCCGCTCATGTCGTAAACTACTTGAAGATTATTTACCTGCCAGTTCTGCGGCTGTGTATGATTTTCCCAGTAAGCCCTATTTGATACACTAACATCTTCTTGTTCGGTGGGAGCTTTTATTAACCTCGCCGCATAAGTTATGATAAGCTTCTGATTATCAGGCAGTTTGTTAATAGTCAGCCTGTTACCTTCAATATCATACGTGTATTCTGAAATTATTGTACCGTCCTCTTTTTGGACTTTGAGACTGCTTTCAATAATTATAAGCTTATTGTTGAACTCGTCAATAAGCGGCGGCAGATGACCATCTTTGCTGAGAGTTTCCTTGTACGGATTCACTGTGATCTCAAATTTAAGTCTTCTGTCAGTTGTTTTGTCATTATTATTTTCATAGTGATTACCGATGAATTTTTTATCCAAAGAACAATTAGGCGAAATATTTACAGTACCCGTATTTTTGTGTACCTGCCCTCTGTTTCTAACAGTTACGGTATTATCAATGCTTTCTGTTCCGCCGCTGAGGAGAATATTTGGGTCGTTGACTTTACAGATAAGCTGAACATTTACCGTTTTTGTGTTATGTACATTGGGAGTCGTTTCTTTTTGCAGATTTTCAACATTAAATCGCAGCTCATTAGTGGTGGAATTGTAGTAATACGTCAGAGTGTTATAGTTAGAATGTATAGTATTATGAGTTACAGTTTTTTTCCAGTTAGCGTCCGCTTCAAGAGTTGGTATATCAGGAGAAGTGGGACGCATTTCTGAATTATTTATACTATCCGATAACCAGTGCTGACAGGCGAAAACAGGCGTGAGGTTCTTCGGAATTATATCTGATACCTCCGCAGAACCGCTCATAGAGCCGTCCCAGTTGATATTGATAAGCCATTCCGCATATGTTCCCGGTTCTATGTCAAAACCACTGTTTACCCAATTCCCAAGATGGGCATAATCATAATAATCCCAATTTTCGCTGTTAGATTTGTCTCCTCCTTTAAATCTGTATGCCCTCATTCCCTCCTTAAATACAGGAGTAGCGGTTTTCAGAATAAAATCAGCATCATTTACATGAACCCAGTTTGTGGAAGACGAGCTGTTCTGCTTTGTTTCCACTCCGTTTGTGAATTGGGTATCATTGTCGAATTCACCGTGGTTTTTTGTCAAAGCTGTTCTTACAACAATATACAACGCTTCATCTTCGGTAAGATTCATATTTTTCTGGAAGCATACTTCGATATTGTCGTTTTGGTTTTTAGCGAACCATGCGTAATCATAATTATTAGTGCTTTCCTCGCCGTCTTCTTTCTTTAAAAGGGTGTGGTAGTCGTTTACGTCGTCCTCTTCATTTCGAGCTTTCCAGCCGCTGAATTTAGGATATTGCCCATCCCATCCGTACCAGTTGATTGCCATGCCATGTTCATTTGTAATCTTGATTTTTCCCAAATAGTCTTTTGCTTCGCTCTGTTTTATATACAACTTGACAGGTGTATCAGACAGGGTAACATTTCCGCCTACATTTGAAGTTCCTTCACCGCCGGATATGCTGATATATTTCCGTTCATTGCCAACATTTGAATAAATATAAAATGTGTTGTTTTCATTGTCAACAACCTTTTGAAATGTCCATTGTGTAAGCTCGTCAGCAGATGTTGCCGGAGGTTCGTTATTTTGACAGGTGATATCTTTATTTCCTATAAGTCCTTTGTCATCTTGAGATTTTTCATTGCTAACAGCGGCTGGGCGAGTATTAAAATTGGCAATTACAAGGCTTTTTCCGTCAAGGTCTGATATATTGTCTACATAAAATTGTTTATAAACCACGCCGGGGTCATATCCGAGGTTGGTAGGGTTGCCGTTGAGTTTTTCAAGAGCCTTACCGTCGCCTACACTTTCAAGCATTTCGCTGTATGAATGGAACGTTTTTGTAAAATCAAGGTCTTTGCTTCCTTTGTAAATTCCTGCAACGGAATCGTTGCGTATTAAATGAGTATCGTTGTCGTTGCTATGATGAACAACATCCTTGATTCTGAATCCCTTATTTATATTGCCGTCAGCGCGGATAACCCAGTAAATCGCGCCGTGTTCGTAATCGTCCGCATTTACGTCGTCCTTCTCGTTGGGGTGCTGCGAATAATACCACGAATCCTTGTGAACGTTGTAATGAATGTTTCCCTGAACAATGCTCGAAACGCTTACCCTGATGCCTTGGAGATTGTACGGCGTTCCGTTTACGCCGATAGTGCCGTATACTTCAAAGTTGTTTGTGATCGAAACAGTTCCAGCGTCTGCGACGTTTTCAATTCCGGCATAATACGTCAGAAGATATGTGGATTTAGAATTATGTTCCAGTCCAATATTAGCAGGGATAAACGAAAATTCCTTTCTGCCGTCTATATTCAGCCATACGGTATTGGTGGGAGTCAAACCGGTTATATTTTCGAGGGCTTGTGCATCAGTAATTTCCGTATCGGATTCAATTTCGTGGTTGATATTGAATTCCTGAATGCAAAGCCAACCCTTATAGATAATACCCGAACCGTCATCGAAGTAATCCTTCATAGTTGTGGAGGACATATCCCACCGTCCCTCCTCATTGAGAACGACCTGATATTTTTTGTCGCCTTTGGGAACTGTGAATTTTTCGTGAGGAGTTGTTGCAGCGATTATGGACTCACCGTTGTATTCAAAAGCTTTATCATTAGGATCAATCGTAACTTCGGTATCTGCGTCAAGATTTCCGCCGTTGATCTTTCGCATCCACTGACTTTGCGTGAAAGTATGAGTATTCTGCGAAGTATGGAAAGCGTAACCCGGAATAACGTTTTTTGAACTATCGCCGGGGAGTAATTCCGCTGTATTGAGAAAATCAATAGTTCCCGGTCCGTAAAGATAAATATTTTTAACTTTCACCGTGTAGGTGACGGTTATTGTTTCGCCGGGTTCTAAGGTGGGGATAGCTGCATTAAAAGAGTGATTATCGGGCTTAGTAACAGTACAATTCTGAGTTCCCGTAGTCTTATCGCTTACAGCCGTAATACTTTCGGGATATTTTCCTTCTTCTATAAATCCGTCGAAACTGCTGTCAACATAGTCATGAAGTATTAAATTTTCCAAATCATAGCTGTTGTTTTGATCTGCTTTTATTATAACCGAATAAGTAAGAGTACCTGTGCCGTATTCGTCAACATGTGTTCGGCTTTCGTCAAGAGTTTTATTTATCGAAGCAGTGGCTTTCGGAATAAATACGCTTGAAGCGTTGCCCTTTGAAATGTCCGAGGAAAAAACTTCCGCAGAATTTTTTATGCTTCCCTTGCTGAAAGAGCCGATATATGACGACCTGATTTTTGCATAATATGTAAGCTTGCGTTCTTCATTTGCTTGCAGCTCACCTATATTCCACTCCATAGAATCAGCAGTTTTTTTGACAGTTCCGGCAACGTCACCTGTCTTTGTTTCAAAGGGGTTATAGCCGTTTTGGGAAGTGCCAAGAGTGGTTGACGTTTCGTTTATTCCGCAATATTCCTCAATATATTCGGCATTTCTTGTAAATGAATCCTTGACCGTAACATTCGGAATTGCAACATTTGATTCACCCGATTTAACAGTCAGTACATATTTTAAATAATAATTTCCGTCATCGCCGTGAATATATTCAGGATTCGATTTTGAAAAGCTAAGCTGTCCATATTTCGGTAAAAGGTTATCTTCAAAATCAATGCTCATGTCAATAGTCGGCAGGTGAATATTGCCTGTATGGTTATTACCCAGCTCATGCCAGTCAACGCTTCCCCTTACAAAGAAAGTTCCGTCGAGGGTATCTGTTGGGTGGTCAGTCATAAATTTATTATCAAAGGTAATAAGAAGCGTGCCGTTCTCCACCTTCATTGTACCGACAGGCACTGAATCATACATAATATTGCCGTTTTGATCGGGGTTAAGCCAGTTGGGTATACCGCTGAGCGTAAGTTTGCCGCTGTGCGCCTTCAATTCAGATACGGATATGCCTTTGTATGAAACCTCAAGTCTATAATCGGCATCAGCAGGCAGACTTTGATTATTTCCGCTATTAATTTGAATCCAGTGATCGGATTCCTGATAGCTTACTTTGATATTGTCAATATATTTGTAAGAGCCGTTCTCTGTCTGGCTCAAATTAATAGCTCCCGAAGTATCGAGGGTGTACATTGCCACGGTATTTTCCGCGCTGTATACCTCCTCTTGAACTTCAAATTCGGCGTTCAGCGGTTGAATATCGTAAATTTCGTTCTGTACGTCCTCCGACCGTACATCTTCATTCTGAATATCCTCCGACTGTACGTCCTCTGAGGGGACGATTTCCTCCTGCGTATGCAGTTCATAGCAGCCGTCCCTGTGAGAGTGCGCTTCCTGCGAACATACAAGCCTTTGGTGATCCTCCCTGTTTACCGTATCGCTGAAGCACTGTTCGCTGTGCTGATGAACGGTAATTCCGCAGATTTGTTCATTATTTTCATTAAAGCAGGACTGCTCGTGAGTATGGACAAATTCTTCTAAAGGGCAAATAAGATCGTTCATGCCGTCATAGCAAAAGGAATCATGAATATGCGAAATATCGCCGTTTTCAGCCATAATGCCGCAGACGATGATCTTATCGCCGTAATCGTCGGCATAGGGAGCGAAGCATTCAGATGTATGGATATGCTCATCAAGTTGGCAGCTCAAAGCGTCCTGAGCTGTCCGTGATTGTGCAGGAGCTACAAAACTATAGGTTGTTGCAAGAAAGACCAGTATACTTAGGATAATTGTTATAACAAAAACAGACTTATTTTTTCGGGAAATCATATTTCTGCCTTCTTTCTTAAAGGGCGTTCAGTATTCTTTTGTTTTTTATATACCTCTATATAATTATACCATTTATAATAGATTTTGTCAACTCATATGTGATATTTCTGTTTTTAATAACAAAAAACTGCGGCGTTTTTGTTGGAAATAAACAAGTTAATGTTAAAAATATAATAAAATAAGCATATCTTGTTACACATCGCGTCAAACTGTCGAAAAGTATCTGCAATCGTTATTAGTGAAAAGAGCTTCTTCATCAAAAAAAGCTTGAATACGTAATTTACGTATTCAAGCCGAATAATTATGTAACTATTTTATCTTTGTACGCGGAATATGACCTCAAATACAAAAAAACAAGCGAACCCTGCGAGCGGTCACGTGAACCGTCCGCAGCGACTCGCCGCTGGTCGAGGTGACAGGATTTGAACCTGCGGCCCCTACGTCCCGAACGTAGTACTCTACCAAACTGAGCCACACCTCGAAATTATTTTACAACAAATCCATATAATATTATACTATAAAATGGACATTTTGTCAAGAAGAAAAGGAATTATTTCATTGTTTTAACTGTAAATTTTGTTTTCCGATTTGCAAGGGAAGAAGCGATAAGGGTGTCTTGTGTTCGCCGAAAGTGACAGTAGACCTGTACGGCAGTTTTCCGCCGAAGTGAAAAACTGCCGAAAAGGTTCTTATTGATAAAAATATTTTAAAAATTTGATCTTGCCTGAAAGAAATATCAGTAATGCCGAGAACAGGAGCGTACATGCCGTTACCCAAAGAAGTCCGACCATACAACCCTTTTCATCAAGCATAACGGTAAAAATTGTATTCGGCAAAAGTCCCGGAAGCGCGCTGAGGAAAAGCCGCTGTGACAGGAATATCGCCGTACTCATTTTTCTCAGATTTCCCGAAAGCTTTCTGTTTATGGCAGGCTGAACGCTTGTAAGGCTCCAGTAAACGGCGAAAAATGTAAATATAAACAAAGATATGATCGTATTGGAGTTATTTGATTTAACGATCGTCTTGGCAAATAAAGCTTCTCCGACGAATACCGCACCCGAAACAACAGTCGCAAAAAAGTACCTGTTGAAAAATCCTCGGTGAGTTTTGTCGTCGTTTTGCATAAGGTGTGCAATGAAAGCTCCCAGCGCAATATACGGGAAACCGTTGAATATGCCGTTTCTTGAAGTGATAAAGACTTTGAGGTATGCTTCAAAAATTTTTCCGACAACGGGAATACTGTCTGTAATATTGAAATAGCAGTCTCCCATTGCTCCGAGAACACAGAAAACGACAGCGGAGACAAGCATACCGCGGTTTCCGAGCTTTTTCATGAAGAAGTACGCCATGACCGCGCCGACAGCCGAAGCGGGGAGATACCATATCGTATTATACGTTGAGTACACAAGAGCTTTGTGAATATAAGAAAGTATTTCTCCGTCTTCGGGTGTGAATCTTATCCATGTAATGATTTTGAAGCACACATAAACTGCCGACCATACGCCGTAAAGCCGCAGTATTTTGAAGCAGTAGTTCTTCAAGAACAGCTTTTGCTCTTTTTCGTCAACGGTATAAAGCTTTTTAAACAAAAAATATCCGCTGTACGTAAAAAACATGGGGACGGCGATAATATATACAGACACGGACAGATCGACGATGCGAGGCAGTTTTCCTGCGGCATGTTCGTTGATGAAGTGGCTGAACAGAATAAGCAGAGCCAACAGCACTTTAATAATGTCTACGAGGGAGTATACCCCGTTTTTCTCGGTTTTCTGCATATTCTTAGAGTTCTCCCGACAAGCATCTGCGGCAGAATTCCTCCGCCTTTTCGTTCTTGTACAGGAACTTGTCGTCGCCTGTTATTGACTTTATGACCCTGCTGAAATCGGCAATACTCAGCTTCTTTTCCATAAGGTAGGAAGCGTAATTGGGGTTGCACTGATTCGCTGCTGTGATAAAGTATTCAAGAGCATATCCCCAAGGCAGTCGGCTGTGTATCTCCTTTAAGGACTTGTCCCATATATCAAAAACGGGGTCTAAATTATATGAACTGCCTCTGAAAGTATTAAGGTAATTGCAGAGCATTTCGAGATTAAGATTGCCTGCGCCTCTGCCCATTCCGTAAACGCTTGCGTCAATGATAATATCGTGTTTAAGGTCAAGCTCCGCAAAAGAGGTAGCGTTTGAGAACGCCTGCTGCATGTTATTGTGAGCGTGATAGCCGATCTTTATACCGCTGTCAACGTATTCGTCGGCTATACGGGCATATTTGACGAGCTGCTCTTTTGTGAGCAGACCGAAAGTATCGACAATATATATCGCATACGGCTTTATTTTGCTGAAACGTTCGCACATATCGGCAAACTGCTTTTCGGAATACTGCTCGACTCTTGTAGGCTGTACGCCGAGATGATAGCCCTTGTCCACTATCTGCGAAGCGTATTCATATGCCTCGTCAATGCAGCGCATCCAAAAAGAATAACGCACAAAATCAGGTCCTTCTTCCGTGCGTGGGGAGAGCATTTCGGGCGGAAAATAATTTGCCATTTCGACCAAAACGGCGTAAAGCGCGCCGTTACGCTTCTGACCTATAACGTCCGCCGCCTGCCGAGTTGAATTAAAAATAGAGCGATGAGCCTGATAGGGTTCATTGCGCATGAATCCGAGTTCAATGACGTCTGCCTTTACCTCGTCGAGCTTTTTTCTTATGAAGCGGATATTTTCCTCTCCGAATTCCCAGTTATTAACATATCCTCCGTCTCTCAATGTGCAGTCAAGAACGCTGACTTTATTCATTCCGATTTATTCCTTTCACCTGCGAAGCGTTTAAGATTTTCAGATATTGTCCGCCACATACGGGCGTCGTTTTTATTCGATTGGAACGATATATGGGGCGTTATGACGGCGTTTTCGGCTTCCCACAGTCTGCTTTCGGGTGAAAGCGGTTCTTCCTCGAAAACGTCCAGCACAGCTCCGCCAAGACGGTTTTCAAGCGCGTCTGCAAGAGCCTCCTCGTCAACAATGCCTCCCCTTGAAATATTAACAATGACTGCATCGTTCTTCATTATAGCGAATCTTTCTTTTCCGAACATGCCTTTTGTCTGTTCCGTCAGCGGAAGCGTAAGGACGACAATATCGCTCTCGGAGATCACCGTATCAAGCTGCTCCAGCGGATAGACTTTCTTGAAGAAGGTCGAATCGTTAGGGTAGAGGTCAACGCCGTATATATTTTCTGTAAAAGCGCCGAAACGCTTGGCAGTCTCCTGACCGACGCTTCCGCAGCCGATAACGGCAACGGCGCAGTCGGACAATTCAAGGATACTGCGGTTCTTCTGCCAGATGTGTTCTTTCTGATTATGAAAGAAGAAACGGCTCTTTTTGTAAAGCTGCAAAACGCCGCCGACAGCATATTCTGCCATAGGAATGCTGTACACTCCCCGAGCGTTGTTCAGCGTAATATTTTTTTCTTTTATATAGTCGAGGGGAACACGGTCAAGCCCTGCGCTGAGAAGCTGTATATATTTCAGACTGCGGAACTGTTTTATGTCATGGTGGACGAAAAGCCAGTTGCAGATAACGGCGTCAATATCCGAAACGTCGATATCAAATACGGAATCTTCTCTTGGCAGAGTTACCACATCGAATCCGAGCGAATTGAAAAAAGCCGTCCGCTCGTCGTTTAATTTAAAGCTGCCTGCTGTCAGTAATTTCATGATCTGTCGTTCAGCTTGAGGAACTCGTTTATCTCAGCGTCCATTTCCTCTGGGATATTGCCGCCGCCGAGCAGTATTTTGCCGAAGCGGCAGGTCATATCCATACATTCGCGGATATGCCATCTCGGTCTCCAGCCGAACACGGATTTAAGCTTGTTGCAGTCAAGCTTCAGGAAGTTAGCCTCATGAACGGCGTTATCCTCGGAAACGTTTATCCATTTTGCGTCTGCGCCCCAGTATTCGCAGAAAAGGTCAGCCAATTCGCCCGTAGTAACGCAGTCGCAGTCATCGGGACCGACGTTGTAGAAGCCTGCGAATCGCTTATCCTCGTACTGTTTGGCGGCTATCATAAGATATACGAAAAGCGGTTCGAGGACGTGCTGATAAGGTCTTGTAGAGAGCGGATTGCGGACGATAATATCCTTGCCGTTCTGCATAGCTCTTATGCAGTCGGGAATTATTCTGTCGTTAGCAAAATCTCCGCCGCCGATAACATTTCCGGCGCGGGCAGTTGAAACAGCAACAGGACCGCCGCTGAAAAAGCTGTTTATATAGCTGTGAGTAACAAGCTCCGAGCAGCTTTTGCTGTTGGAGTAGGGGTCGAAGCCGTCGAGAGGCTCGTCCTCTCTGTAGCCCCAGCACCACTCACGGTTATTGTATACTTTGTCGGTAGTAACGTTCAGAACGCTCTTTACGCAGTCCGAGAGTCTCACGCATTCAAGTACGTTTACAGTACCCATAACATTGGTATCGTAGGTATATCTCGGGTCTTTGTAGCTATCGCGAACGATCGGCTGAGCGGCAAGATGAAATACGATATCGGGCTTTGTTTCGTCAAACACCTGTTTAAGCTTGTCAAAGTCACGTATATCGCCGATAACGCTGTTCATGGCGGAGCTTATGCCCGATATGCTGAAAAGGTTCGGCTCCGTGGGAGGTTCAAGGCTGTAGCCTGTGACCGACGCCCCTGCATTTATCAGTATTTTGCAGAGCCAAGTGCCTTTAAATCCCGTATGTCCCGTTACGAGAACTCTTTTTCCTGCATAGAAGTTCATATTGAACATTAATTTTCCCACACTTTCCACGGAGCTGTGCCGTTATTCCACATTTTTTCGAGTATATCCTTTTCTCTTTTGGTATCCATGCACTGCCAGAAGCCCTTATGCTTGTAAGACATGAGCTGACCCTCCTGAGCAAGAGACTGTAGGGGAGCTTTTTCCAGAATGCAGTCATCGCCGTCGAGATAATCGAATATCTGCGGTTCAAGCACCATATAACCGGCGTTTATAAGCGCGCCGTCGTTGTGGCTTTTTTCTCTGAAAGCGCGTACTGCATTATCGCCGCCCACATCGAGAACGCCCTTTTCCTGTTCCTGTATCACAGCGGTAAGCGTAGCGATCTTGCCGTGGATCTTATGGAATTCCACGAGCTTTTTGATATTGACGTCGCATACGCCGTCACCGTAGGTCATGAGAAAGGGTTCTTTTCCGACATACGACTGTATGCGTTTGATCCTACCGCCCGTCATGGTATTCAGACCCGTATCGACTACCGTTACTCTCCAGGGTTCGCAGTATTGGTTGTGGATAAGCATGTCGTTTCTGCCTTTGGTAAAATCGAATGTAATATCGCTGTTATGCAGAAAATAGTCGGCAAACCATTCCTTGATAACGTGCTGCTTATAGCCTGCGCAGATAACAAATTCATTGAAGCCGTAAGCTGAATAGCCTTTCATAATATGCCAGAGTATCGGTTTGCCGCCGATCTCGACCATTGGCTTCGGTTTAAACTGGGATTCTTCGGAAATTCTTGTTCCGAATCCTCCCGCTAACAGCACTACTTTCATTAATATAGTTCTCCTTGTATATTATGTTCAGCCGCAGAAAAAAAGCGGCTGATTCAAAATTCGATCGTGCCATGTATAATAACCTGTTTTCACAGTGAACGTGTGCAGAAATGTTAAAAGCGATTCTATTGCAAGGCATTGCACCTATGTTCTTTTTTATTATAACATAAATAATTACGAATTTCAAGTCCTTATTTTGAAAAAAAAAGAATATAATTACTTTTTTATATGTGAAATGTGAACAATTTTTAATGGGAAATTTGTTTATTATTTTGAGAGACTAAAGCGATTCGTCGTAATATTGGCTGTTTTTTGTCATTTTGGTCGATTTTACGCTTTTTGCTTATAAAATATTATGCTCACGGACGGTCAAAAACATACTTAAAAAAAAGCCTTTTGCGTATGAAATTATAAACTTTTTGTGAACTTTTTTAATATTCAATGGTTTTTCGTTGAAAAAACCGCCATTCCGACCCTTATATAGAGAGACATTTACAGCGGTGACACGGGAGGGGAAAATATCCGCTGAATGTCGCTCTAAATTATAATAATATAATATGGAGGATTGAATATGATCACTATCAGAAACGAGGAATTCATTAAATTTGTAACCGACCCCGACGGCGGAAAGCGTTCGGCGGTCATTGCGGAGCTTGACGCCGACACATCTGCCGAGCTGCCTGCTGCTAAGGGCATTAACGGAAAAATGCTTCTTCAAGGTTCTACTGCGCTTATAATTACCGAAAATAAGCTTGCAGTGCTTGCAGGAAACGGGAAATGGTACGCTGACGGGGAGGTGATAAAATGAATCTGCACGAGATATATTCAGCGGCGCAGCTTGTGGCAAGCAAGTACGGTAAGCTTTCGGAATGCAAGTCGGCTGCCATGCTCAACCGCAGCACGTTAGGCTATACCGCCAAAAATCTTCTTAAAAATACCGCCGCATCGCTGACGAAAAACGGCGTGACCTTTACGGTAAATGCAGACGGGAGCATTACCGTAAACGGAAAAGCGGCTGCAAAGACGGACTTTGTGGTGTTTATCGGCGCGCCTGCCGAATCAATGTATGATGCAGTCCTGACATTATCGGGCTGTCCTCAGAATGGTTCGGCGGAAACCTACAGGACATTTATTCAGGATATGACGTCGGAATATGTTACTTTAGCCATTGATAACGGAAACGGCGCAGATCTGACTCTGAGCCGAAGCGTTTCAAGAATTCGCTTCCTGATCACGATCTATGGGGGATATACTGCCGAAAATCTCACGTTTTATCCTATGCTTCGTTATGCCGATATAACCGACGATACATACGAGCCGTACAAGCCTTCTATAGACGAGCGACTTGCGGCTCTGGAATCGCCTGCCGCTAATACGCTGGAGATCAATGACGCGGACGTTTACGCCGACATGGAGGAAACAATATGAAAACTTACAATTCGACTGATAAAACTCAGCTTACCGAGCATTTCAACGTCAGCGAGTTCAGGTGCAAGTGCGGCGGAGGTCATAGCATTCTGCTCGACACGGAACTTGTGAACAAGCTGGAGAAGCTCCACAAGGCTTTGAAATGCTCTAAGATAATCGTAAACAGCGGATACAGGTGCAGTAAGCATGATAAGAATGTCGGCGGAAACGGCAGCGGTCAGCACACTAAAGGAACTGCCGCGGACATCGTATGCTACGATAAGAGCGGAAAGAAAATAAGCTCCAAGATCGTATGCTGCGCCGCTCAGGACATCGGCTTCGGCGGCATTGCAAATATTGACAGTACCTACACCGCAACTCACGTTGACGTTCGTTCAGTCAGGTGGTACGGCAATGAGGTCAACGGAGCAAATTACAGTATACCCAATGACAGCTTTTACACGTATTACGGACTTTCAAAGAAAGATGTATACGGTTCGGGGACGATCGAGGTAACTGTTATTGCGGACGGTACGGTTTACACAGGCGAGATTCACGAAAAATAAACAGTTCTAATAAAACGGGCTGCCGCAGTCAATTATGCGGCAGCCCATAATTTATCACTATCTACAACTTTAGCGGGGGACGCCGGGCTAACCGCCCCGTACCCTCTGTCACTTCGTGACATCTCCCTACACTGTAGGGAGTCACCCCTGACCCCCTGCCAAAGGGGTGACCCCTTTGGAATCTCTGTTGTCGTAAATTTTCCTGCATAAAGCCTACTGTATACATCAGAATCCGTATTCTTATAGCTTTATGCAGAAAAATTTACGATATAGGGTTCAAGAGATAACCTTTTGGCAAAAGATACAGGAAACAATATCTGCTAAGTTGCAGACAGTGTATAATTTATTGGTTGTTGAGATAATTGCTGAGACCGGCAAAAATCGTCATAGCGACCTTTTGCTGATATTCCTCGGTGTTAAGCAAGGACGCTTCTTCGGGATTCGATAAAAATCCGCATTCTGCCATTACCGTGGGATTTTCGCTGAAATAGCACAAGAACAGTTCCTTTCCGCACAGCTTTATCTCTCGGCTGTTGTCGGGCTGAAGAATATCCGAAAAGCTTTTCTGTAGACTTTTCGCCAGCATTTCACTTCTGCTGTCGGTTGCCGAGTAAAACATCTGTGCGCCGTTGTAAACAGGGTCAGTGAACTGATTCTGATGTATAGAAATACATACGGCGTTATCGTATTTGTTGAACAGCGCAAGGCGATTGTCCATATCGGAGCTTTTCTGATTGGCAAGACCCTCGATGCCGGAGTCATGTATTGAAACGTCGCTGTCTCGTGTGACCTCGACCTTGTAGCCGCTGATTTGCAGAAGATCGCGCAGTCTCAGAAGTATACTGAGGTTTATTCCTTTTTCGGGGACTCCCTCGGCAGACACGCATCCGCCGTCAAAGCCGCCGTGTCCAGCGTCTAAAATAATAACGGGCGGTTCTTCCTCAAAGGATGTAACAGCCGTGGGGACTGATTCGGACTTTTGACTTATGATCGTTCCGCCTCCGATAGCGGCAGCGATACAGCAGAAAAACACAGTTCCTGCTATAATTTTACGTTTGGCATTTCTCATTGCAGTTCTCCTTGAAAAAATATCGTATTAAAAAATATGCGGAAAATTAAGAAAAAATGCGGCGGATAGTTATGAGATACTGAACAGGCTGAAATCAATTTTAAGATTTACAGTATACTTATACAGTGGATATTGTTTCACTTTACTTTCTGTTAAAGGTGTAACTCTTGGTGTCCATTCTCGTGTAGTTGCCCGCATAATGCCATGTTTAAAAAAAGTCTCAGAAAATAATAAGGGCATTATGCGGACAACTACACGACAACAGAGATTCCAAAGGGGTCACCCCTTTGGCAGGGGGTGCAGGGGGACGGCGTCCCCCTGCGTAAGTTTCCCGTAAAAACTTTAAAAATTGATTTTCGTGTTTTCATAAAAATGGTTATTGACTTATATCGGAAATTGTGGTAAAATATTATGTAAGAGAGGTTTCCCGATATTGAAAGGAGGAGCTGTATGGCAAAAGACGAGATAAATTACGTTTGGACGGATAAAAAGCGGACCCTGTTCGGTCTGCCGCTGTCCTTTACAAGATATTACCTGACTCCTACAAAGTTCATTACGCGCGTAGGGTTTATCAACGTTGAGGAGGACGAGATCGACCTCTACAAGATAATTGACAAAAGCGTCAGCCGACCGCTTATGCAGAGGCTTTTCGGCTGCGGAACTATCATAATCCACAGCAAAGACGCGGATACTCCTACCAAGGAGGTCAAGAGCATCAAGTGCGTCCGTCAGGTGGCGAACTTGATAGACAAGTACATGAATCAAATGCGTGACAGATACGGCATACGAGGTCGGGACATGGTCGGAGTTATTCCCGGAGATATTAATGATGATGTTTCCGTTGACGCAGATATATTTTAATTTCGGAGTATTTTATGATCTCTTTTATAAAAGAAAAGCAGTCCGTCTGGGATAAGTTAAAGGCGGAGAAAAGACCTATTTTTATATACGGCATGGGCGACGGCGCGCTGAAGATAATGTCGGTTTTCCGTGAAAAGGGGATAACTCTTTCGGGAATTTTTGCCAGCGATGATTTTGTTCGGGGGCATTCGTTTGAGGGCTATAAGGTCCATAAGCTCTCGGAGGTCGAGGAAATGGTGGACGACTTTGTGGTTGTTCTTGCATTTGCGGCAGGTTATCAGTCTATTGTGGACAAAATTCATGAAATTGCGGAAAAGCATACTCTTTACGTACCCGATGTTCCCGTAACGGGCGGCGGTCTGTTTACTTATGAATACTGCATAAAGAATGCCGAAAAGCTTCAGCAGGTCTATGACAGCCTTTACGACGACTACTCGCGAAAGGTTTATTCAAATATTATAAATTTCAAGA
Source organism: Ruminococcus sp. (assembly GCA_017622925.1). Taxonomy (GTDB): domain Bacteria; phylum Bacillota; class Clostridia; order Oscillospirales; family Ruminococcaceae; genus Ruminococcus. The sequence goes on along the minus strand of JAGAQC010000038.1, from coordinate 4,325 downwards.
TATGCGGCGATATAAGTTATCTTGACTCTGTAACTACGCCGAAAGCCGAGATATACCGTGAAATAATCAAGCCGAATATGGGCGAGACATACGTTGACCTCGGCGCTTACAACGGAGACACTATCAGGGAGCTTTTGGAATTTACCCGTGGCAGATATGCAGGGATCTACGCTCTTGAGCCTGATAAAAAGAATTATAAGAAGCTGTCAAAATTTGTAGACGGCATGAAATACGTGTACCCGTATAATGCAGCGGCTTGGTGCGTAGATACCGAGCTGCCCTTTGCGGCGAAAGCGGGACGGCAGTCGGCGATCTCGGCAAGTTCGGAAAGCTTTATAGCCGCTCGTTCCGTTGACAGTATCCTCGGACGAAAAGCGGCAACTATAATCAAAATGGACGTTGAGGGCTTCGAGCGTGAAGCTATATGGGGCGCAGCGCAGACAATAGCTCGCTATACGCCGAAGCTTATGATCTCGCTTTATCATCGCAACGAGGATATATTTGAGCTTCCTTTGCTGATAAAAATGCTCAATCCGAATTATAAGCTGTATATCCGTCATCAGCTTTACATTCCGGCGTGGGAAACTAACCTTTACGCCGCGCCTTAAAACTTGTTTAATATCTCTATGCACACGTTAAAACTCAAATTGGTTTATTCTTAAAAACATGCCCATTTTGCAATGGAGGCTCTAACATAGCAGACGTTCATGTTATGGATTATGAAGTATATAAAGGGGTTAGAATGAAGGGGAAATTTTTAATTGTTATTTTATGCGTGTTATTGGCTTCACCCGCTTTCGTTGGGTGTGAAAATGATTCGCCCGAAGCAAGTAGTTCAAATAATACAAGCACAACATTGTCTGAACAAAATGAAACGACAGAATCGGAAACTATTGAAGCAACAACTGAACCTTTAACGGAAGAAAGCACAAACTCTTTCGATATGGATAAAACTTTGGAAAATACTTATCTGTGCGGAGTGCAGCTTGCTCCCGATCTGACCTTTGGTATGCTCGGGGAGGATTTTTCAGTTGAGCCTGAGGGAGCAAGTCTTTCCCCACAATCGGGAAATCTTTCATGCGATGTTAATTATAAAGGGCAATATCTGGGTGTTATCACCTTTAAGGATTGTGAAAGTGTCGATCATATCACAGAGGATTCGGAAATATTCGGTATCCTTATACAAAACAGTGATACAGATAAATTTGATGTTCCCAAAATATCAGTATACGGTGTGACATTAAACGACACACATGAGACTTTGTATGAAGCCTTGGGCGACAGCTACACGGTCAGAGGCTTAAACGATAATGTTAAGTATTGTGAGCCTGACAGTAAAAGACAATATGATTTTATATTTAACTCCATGGGAGAAGATAAGCTGGTCTCTGTATCAATTATGAACCCCTGATTTTTGCCTGACAAAACAGGTTTTTAGAGATTACCTGAAAATATAAATTATCCCGTCAAAGCCACGGTATTTAGGCTTTGACGGGATAAGTTTTTTGCAATGGCGGAGAGTACAAACACATTATCTGCAGTTTTTCGGCTCGGTTTAAGGCAATATTAAGACTTTCATTACAAATTCTATAAGGTTATTATGATAACATTAAAACTGTCAAAAAAATATTTGCGCAGGGAGAAAAGTAATGAAACGAAAAATGATTTTATTATTCTTTTTTGTATCTGTCATGATAACAGGAACATTTGTAATTAATAAATGCAGGGCTGAAAAAAAGATTTCGGTATCGGTTTGGGATACGGAAGATGATACGCAGAACGATTGGCGGTTGATTCTGGTGAACGATAGTCATGCTGTTCCAAAAAATTATCAGCTTGAATTGACTCAGCTTTCAAACGGAATATGCGTGGATTCAAGAATTTATCCTGATTTGCAGCAGATGTTCGATGATGCAAGAAGCGAGGGGATATATCCGATAGTCGGGGAGGGTTATCGAACTCATGAGGAACAGCAAAATATAATGCAGAATAAAATAGACAGCTTTATCAGCGAGGGGTATTCCGAAAAGGAGGCAAAAAAGCTTGCGCAGGATTGGGTCGCAGAGCCGGGAAAAAGCGAGCATGAGCTTGGTCTTGCGCTTGATATAAACGCTGACACATCGCTGTCGTCAGATGAAGAAGTATACAGTTGGCTTGCCGAAAACGCCTATAAATACGGATTTATACTCAGGTATCCGCAAAACGGCGAACACATAACGGGTATTGATTACGAGCCGTGGCATTACAGATATGTGGGAACTGAAGCGGCTTTGGAGATTTACACAAAGCAGATCACGTTGGAAGAATATTTATGCTAAAGTTGAGCATAAAAAGTGCGGCAGATCGGTCTGCCGCACTTTTTTGATATTCTCAGTCAAACGAGGGATTCTTTCCTGTAGAAGCTTTAGAATAGTATGTAAGTATCATAGAAGCGTCTGTAGAATCTATTGAGCCGTCACGGTTTACATCGGCTGCTTTTTTCTGAGTGTCCGAAAGTACGGAGGGACTGCCAGTTTGTTTTTTGGCATATTCAACAAGAACGTCGGAAGCGTCGGAGGAATCGACAGTACCGTCGTTATTGACGTCGCCGAGGGTGTATACAGGCTCTGTAACGGGAGGAGTTGTAGTAGTGGTTTCCGTTTGAACAGTGGTAACGGTAGTTGTTACGGTAGTGACAGGGGGAGCGGTAGTTTCGGTCGGTTTTGCAGCTTTGACGTTTAGAGTTATGGAAACGGTTATATTGTTTTCGCAGTGAGCGGTCAAAGTAACAGTACCCTCGCTTATCAAGGTCACTTCATAGCCGTTCTGACAGCTTGCGACATCGTAATTTGAGAGCTCGACCCACCATATCTGCGGAAACTGACCGTTGGAGCTTATATAGTCCAGCTTAACGGTATTTCCTGCGTAAAGCTCGCTTTCGTCAATGGGAGCTATGCTGTATTCCGGTGACAATGGGGGAGTGGTCGTAGTTGTTGTTGTCGGTGTAGTTGACGTTGTCGAAGTGGTTGAAGTAGTCGAAGTAGTTGAAGTAGTCGAGGTTGTCGAAGTAGTTGAAGTTGTAGTTGTGGTAGTAGGTTCGGTAGTTGTTGTCGTTGTGGTTGTGGTTGGAACGGGGGGAGCGGTCGTGGCAATAGTTCCCCCGAGATCGCTTATAACAATGATTTTTGTAGATGTATTGCCGTTTATATCGGTTGCCGTGACCTTGTACTGACCGGGTTCGGATATAGTGTAGTTTACTCCCGTGCATTCGGGGTAAACGGAGTCGTTTATTTCAAGTCGGCACAGCTCGTTTGATTCAACGTTGACGGTAACGCTTTCGCCGGGCTGTCGGCTTACAATTTTATCGGTAATTTCGGGAGCGGTCGTATCAGAGGAGTCTCTCGGGTCGCTGACCTCCACAACGTCTATTTGAGATTTGGCAGTTGTTCCCGAAGAAGCGGTTGCATAAAAAGTGTACACGCCGTTCTGGGCGAATTCGATGTACAGCGAGTCGATCTGCCCCGATTCAAAGCCGACTATGTTCGGACACGTATAAGAGCCGTCGTCATGTTCAAGAACACAGCGGACGTTTTCGATCTTGCCCGATAGGGGAGTTATTACGGAAGTATAGTCGGAGGAATCGAATTTTCCCGTGTCATATTTTACATGAACGTCATAAATAGCTCTCTGACCGTTGCGTGCGTAGGTTTCCGATGAATTATATATCCACCTTATGTATACGCCGTTTCTTCCTTTCATGCTTCCCGTGAGCGACGAAGCTGAGTCGGAAACGGAAATATCAGGCGTGTTTGAAGCTGCCGCATATAACGGCGATACCGCTGTCAGCGCGCCGCACAGGAGCAGGCTGACTAATTTTCTGAAAACTTTCATATGACCTCCCGATAATTTGGTCAGCGAATTCCGTAAACCGTCTGACCATAATACTGTTTATTCTTTACTAATTATATCATTTCATTCGGAAAAAGTCAACAAAAAATCTGTAAGCACTGTTTGAAATTTAAGTGGAGTTCGTTATCCTTTACTTTCTGTTAAAGATGTAACTCTTGGCGTCCATTATCGTGAATTGGACTGTGGAAATCATGGAGACTAACAGCATTGTGAAGATTTGGGGATTTTCACAGTCCAATTCACGACAACAGAGATTCCAAAGGGGTCACCCCTTTGGCAGGGGGTGTGGGGGACAGAGTCCCATATGCACTAACCTAACATAAAAACAGACATTTGCATTCTAATGCCATCTGAACGTTTTTCAACACAACAATTAGCGGAAATACGAGAAAAATCTCGTTTAAAATCAAACGCCTGAAGGTTCAAAAAGCAAGCCG
>JAGAQC010000007.1 GCA_017622925.1 Ruminococcus sp. | reverse complement strand
TCGGCTTGCTTTTTGAACCTTCAGGCGTTTGATTTTAAACGAGATTTTTCTCGTATTTCCGCTAATTGTTGTGTTGAAAAACGTTCAGATGGCATTAGAATGCAAATGTCTGCTTTTATGTTAGGTTAGTGCATATGGGACTCTGTCCCCCACACCCCCTGCCAAAGGGGTGACCCCTTTGGAATCTCTGTTGTCGTAAATTCTCCTGCATAAAGCCTGCCATATAAATCCAAATCAATATTTTTATGGCTTTATGCAGGAGAATTTACGATATAGGGTTCAAGAAATAACCTTTTGACAAAAGATACAGGAAACAATATCCAACTAAGTTATGGATAGTGATTAAGCATGCTCCCCGAAAAGCGCACTCCCGGGGAGAAATAATTTATTTTTTTATAATTTTTACACCGATCACCGTAACATCGTCAGAACGAGGATTAGGATTGAACACATCAGCCTTAACGGTTATCTCGCGGACAATATCCTGAACGCTGCCGCCGCGCAGAAGAAGCTCCTTTATGTAAAGGTAAGCGTTTTCTGTTATGCCGTCCGAAAACATAATAATAATGTCCCCCTCGGACAAATTCTGCTCGGACACGCAAAGCTCCGCTTCCTCCACAATTCCTATCGGAAAAACAGGCGATGACAGCTTTACAACGTCGTCCCCTTTGCGGATTATGGTTGGCGCAGCTCCCGATTTTACCGAAGTCATAACGCATTTGTCCAAATCTATCATTACGGCGTCAAGGGTTGCAAAGGATTCCTCACGAGACTTCGTCACCATGACCGAATTGACCATTCTGACCGCCGATTCGGGCTTCATTCCGCTGCAAACAAGTCTCCTGAACAAGCCTATTACCATGTGAGAATCCACTGCCGCAGATTTTCCGCTGCCCATGCCGTCCGAAAGCACGATATACCGAACGCCGAGACTATCTGAAAATGCAGACGAACTGTCGCCGCTCAACTGCGAGCCTGCCGCGCATACAGCCGCCGAATACACTTCAAGGTCAAAGGTTGGAGGTTCATACAATCCCATTTTCAATTCTTTGGCGGAACTTACAGACGCTGCGGACGCAAGCCTTGTCCCGAGGGTATCGGACAGAAGTCCGCATATTCTTTCGGACGATTCGGGTATTTCTCCGGTCTCAAAAAATATCTCCGCCGTCAGCCGATTCGATTCAGTGTAACCGGCAGTCGTCCTGAGCGGCTTTATACCGTGATTTCTGAGAGTTTCCTCAATGCGTGACGAAATAGACGGCGAATGGCGGACTTTCCCCTGTTCTCCCGAACTTCGGACAAGCTCGGCGGTTATTTTAAGCTGCTCGGTGAGCAGCCGTCTTTCATCAGAATACCGCAAGTCCATAAGACGTCTTGCCGTGCGCAGTCTCAGCTCCCTTTCAAGCTCGTCAGCCGCTTCCTTTTTGCGTATGCAGTCCTCGGGGAGTATCGGGATAACCTCATCTGCCGTTTCCGACAGCTCCCCCCGACATATGCTTCGTCGGTAACACGTACCGCACACCTTGTTCTTTTGGATAGCTTCTCTGTTCTTTTCATCTGCGGACGCTGCCAAAGCTTCGGATATACGTCCCGAATCACGGCGGACAGCCTCGATAGCGTCAGAAAGAAAATTTTGTCTTACAGCGTTTACGTCAATTGAATTTTTAGGAGCTTCACCCGAAACAGCGAGCCATTTTTCCGAATAATGGGGAGCTGCTATGACAAACAGCGCACCTCCGCAGACGATGCTCAGAGTAAGCTCGGGAGATGCGGATTCCCCGATAAGAACGCTGAACATAAAGCAGGAAAGGGCAAAAAATACGGCGGAAAGAAATATCCTGCCCCTTCCGATAAAGCCTGTGAGAAGTCCTGCAACAGGCAGAACAGCGGCAGCCGTTCCAATATGCGCCGAAGCGAGAAACGCTCCGCTTGCCCCCAAAGCTCCGCAGACCACGCCGCCCAAGCTGCGGTAAAAGTACGCCGCCAAAGCAGTTACAGCCGAAATAATAACAAGTCCTACATCGACCGCAGGAGTGTCGATAGCGCACAGCGACGCCGAAAAAACGATATAGACTACACCCCACAGGCAGCCCCCCGAACCGCTTATGTCAATGACCCTTTTTTTAGAAAATCCGTCAAACAGCTCAGCCGCCGAAAACGATGTAAAGCCCGATATTATGCCGTAAAGACCGTAAAAAAGCAGTTTTTCGGGGAACTCTCCGATAAGTCCCGACACCGCCGCACCCGAAAGCGCTACGGACACAGCCGTAATAATGCCGCACCCGATCGGCAGACTAAGCTTTTTGGAAAACATTTTTCCGATAACTATAACGGACATCGCTCCCAATTTTACGATACATTTCCCCACGGAATCGGTTAGAATGCAGCGTATTATTGCTCCCATGAAAACGGCTATTGAAAAAGGCAGACTCAATGCTCCTGCAAGTGAAATGTCAGCGAACGAGGCAACTCCCGCAATGGTCGTTCCCGAAAAGGCAAACCCTCCTCCGAAAGAAAAAAGAAGTCCTGCCGCAGCAGTAAACGCTTTGCCGCCTAAAGTTTTCTTTATCATTTATATCACCCGTCCAATTGATAGTATATTAGACCTGTTCAGTAACCTGAAAAATGCTGAATGACGCAGAATTTTTTGTGCTGTGCAAAGTCGGGTTTCCGCAGGAATACTGTATGTATTTCAAGGAAAGCCGGCAAAGCACAGCGCAAAAAAGACAAGTCAGGCAGCGTTTTGAAGGTTATTGAACAGGTCTATTATACCACAATTTACAGGCGTATTTTGTCGTTTTAACAAATCGTTTAAAAAAAACTGCCGCACCGTTTGTACTGTGCAGCAGTTATAATTATAAGATTATATTATTTTACCATACGCCTATCTCGCCCTCGTGGCCGTATTCGCCCTGATTCGGGTCTATCGGAGGCTCTTCAACAGGAGGAGGATCTGTCGCCGGCGGCGGTGGTGGTTCTGTGGCGATAACAGGCGGATCGGTAGGCTTCGGAGCGGCTGTCGGCGCTTCCGTAGCAGGAGCGGCTGTCGGAGCAGAAGTGGCTGCCTGAGTAGGCTGCTGAGAAACTTCGGCATCCTTGGGCAGATAATAAATTATAAGCTTCTTGCCTTCCTTATTGCTGAAATATTCTCCCGGATTGACCTGTTTTCCGTCAACCTGAAGCTGCGTAACGCTGTCGGGAGTTCCGTATGTGTTTGCAGATTCGATCAGCGAGTAATTGGAAATTCCGGCTTCTCTGAGCGCATTCTCATACTGCGAAACGGTAAGTCCGCTGAATTGAGGTATATTCGCGCCCTCCTTGCCCTTGCTGACTTTCAGCTTGACAAGCTTGCCCTGCGGTACAAGAGTACCCGCTTCAATGTCCTGTTCAAGTATCATGTCCGCTTCATGCTCGTTGTCGTACACATATTCCGCTTCAAATCGGAAATAATCTTTGTATTTTTCCTCTGAAAGACTAAAGAACTTTCCTACCAGCTCGGGCATTTCGGTATCGGGCTTCGGCTCGTCGGAATCCTCGGAAGCTTCCGTGACCTCCTCCGAAGACGAACTACGTCTTGACACAGACGATTCCTCGCCCGGCTCGGACGGCATGAAAACAGGCATAAGAAATACCACTATAATAAGCAATATCGCCAAAAGAAGTATACCTATAATAACAGGGACTTTCAGTCTGTCCACCATATTGACCTTTTCAACTCTGTACTCGTCGTCATCGTCGGGGTCACGGTAATAACGCTCGTTCACAGGCGGAGGGTAGTTTGCCCTGTCATCATAATAACCCTGCTGAGGCTCATACGGAGCTTCATACATATCGGGTTCTGCGGCAGGCTCGGAATGCTTTACCTGCTGCGGTATCGGAACAGGGTCGGCAACAGGTTTAAGCGGAGCGGCAGGCTGTTCAAAAAGCCGTGTGACAAGCTCCGTGATAGTCTGTATACGGTCGCTGCCTGAAAGCTCCATACCCTCGATAATAGCCTTTGAGACATGGTGCGGAATGGAAGGATTCAGCATTGCAGGCTCGCAAAGGTCGTCATGTTTAAGACGGCTCAGAGAATCCACGGGCATACAGCCTGTAAGCGCACGGTATAGCACAGCGCAGACTCCGTAAACATCGGTCCACGTTCCCTGACGGCTGCTGCTGCTTGCGGAATATTGCTCGGGAGCAGCATAACCCTTGAAAAGCTCGTGTTCAAGTCCTGCGCCCACAGTTCTTGCGGCAGACACGCAGAATCCCGAAAGTTTAAGCTCTCCCCTGCTGTTGATAAAAATAGTCTCGGGACTTATCGCACGATGGATAATTCCTGTATTGTGGAGTATACCGATAGTCGTAAACAACGGCGGAAACAGTCTCGAAACCTGCTCCCAGCTCAGTTCGCCTGCATTGTCTTTGAGGTAATCGAGCATTTTCTGTCCCTCGATATATTCAAAAACCGTATAAGTAGTGTTATTATCCGCAAACATATCAAGCACCTGCTCGATATTGGAATTGTTCCTGAGTCTTGCAAGGGATTTGTTAAGCTCGGTATATTCCGCCATAAACGCCTTATACTTGGCAAGATTGTTGTAATTTACGCTGATAGTCGCCTTATTTTTCACACGGGTGCAGAAATTTACAGGCATATACTCTCTGAGCATGACCTTGCAGTCTGTCGAAAGATCGTGACCTATATAGGCAGCTCCCTCTCCGTTGTATTCAAGAAGTACGCCAACGAGGTATCTGTCCCGAAGCACGGTTCCGGGAGTGATATAATTCGCATTGTGCGGAGTGGTCTCATCAAATCCGCAGTAAGGGCAGATATGCTGATCCGAATCGTACTTTTCCATACATCTGTAACAGAATCTACGTTCTCCCAAAGCAGCTCCTCCTTTTAGAAGTTTAAAGTCAACAAATCAAAGGGCGAGTACGCGTACCCGTCGCTTTTCATCTTGACCTTTATAATTAAATGCACGCTGAAGATATTACATGACTTGTAATAGATCGGGTAGATTTGCATTCATATTTAATTGTATCAGAAATTTACAAAAAAGTCAACCAAAAAAGCAAATATGATACTATTCGGGATTATTTGTAGTCATTTTGTAACCTTTTAGCAACTTTCTTGTAACTTTAGTATTCCCGAATCAAGCATTTCCTGAGCCGCAAGCAGTACGCCGAGCTTGCCGCTTGTAAAAGTGATGCCCCCCTGCATCCATACCGCATAAGGCTCACGGATAGGAGCGTCTGCGGAAAGCTCTATAGACGCGCCCATTGTGAAAGCTCCTGCCGCCATAATGACCTTGCTTGTGTAGCCGGGCATATCCCACGGCTCGGGAGCGACAAACGAATCTATCGGCGCGCCCTTTTGTATACCACGGCAGAATGCGCAAAGCTTTTCTTCATCGCCAAGCTCTATAGCGGTGATTATGTCCCCTCTCGGTTCGTCCTTTTTCGGGGAACATCTGAATCCCAAAAGGCTGAAAACTTCGCTTGCAAAAGCAGATGTTTTCAAAGCCGCCGCCACAACGTCGGGCGCAAAGAAAAGTCCGAGAAGCATTTCACGGTTCATGCCGAGAGTACAGCCGACCTCCTTGCCCATTCCGACACATGTCAGACGATAAGAACAAAGCTCCACAAGGTCGGCACGTCCTGCAATATATCCGCCTGTACGGGCAATTCCGCCGCCTGCATTTTTTATAAGAGAGCCGACTATAATATCAGCTCCGACAGCGGTAGGTTCACATGATTCCACAAATTCGCCGTAACAGTTGTCTACCATAATTATCGCGTCGGGATTTCCTTTTTTTACAGCCTTGACCATTTGTTCTATGTCATTGACCGTAAATGCACGCCTAAGAGAGTACCCCCTCGAACGCTGAATATACGCCACCTTTGCGCCCTTTGCAGCTTCGGTTATCCAGTCAAGATCGGGAGAGCCGTCCGCCAAGAGATCGACCTGAGCGTACTCAACGCCGTAATCCATAAGAGAACCCTTTCCTTTCTCTCCTGCGATGCCGATGACTTCTTCAAGGGTATCGTAAGGCTTGCCCGTAATGGAAACTATTTTGTCGCCTGTTCTGAGAACGCCGAAAAGAGCCGTAGAAAGTGCATGAGTTCCCGATACAAAGTTGAAGCGGACAAGCGCGTCCTCTGCGCCGAGAACCTGCGCAAAAACCTTATCTATCGCTTCTCTGCCTATATCTCCGTAGCCGTAACCCGTTGAACCGTAAAAACACGGCTCGCTTATGCGATTATCGGAAAAGGCTTTGAGTACCTTTGCTCCGCAGTATTCCGCATTCCGCTCTATTCTGCCGAATGCCGAGGAGCATTCCTTTTCCGCCTGCTCAGCGATTTTCAGCAGTTTTTCATCAAAATTGTAAATTCCGTCTATATTCATATTCCTATCCTCTCAATTCTGCAATTTGCCCTTGCTTAAACTTTCCTTTTCAACGTCCCTGCGTTCGAGAACTATCTCCCTTTCTATTTCCTTAAAACCTATCTCACGGTAAAATCCCACACGAATATCGAGAGCCAAAAGAAACGCCCGTTTTCCGAGATTGTTAAAAAAGTATGCGAGCCATTTCAAGAACTGCCGCGCATAACCGCTCCCACGGCATGAAAGCTTAGTCGCCACCTGACCGATAAGGACTGAATTGTCAATATCGAAAATGACCGAAGCCGTCGTACAGTCTCGATATGTAAAAACTCTGCTTATACCGTGTCGGCAGCGGTGGGACGTATCGGTGTACCACAGGGAAAAATCCGCAATATTCGGAAAACCCTCGCTTAATATCTTATACACCTCGGGGAGACTGGGGTCAAAGTCAACATATTCCTCAACAAAGCTTGCGCAGCTTTCATCGGGAACAAGCTCAAAAATCGTTCTGTTAAGCGTCTGATAATGTTCCTCCAACCCTATATTACGCAAAATACGGCTGTCTCCCTCTACGCGGAACGGCAGATTCATACCTATAAAAAAACGGAGTTCGTCAGTAACCTCAAGACCGTCGTCGCCGCAGATTATAAGGGTGGAGTTGATGATAAACATGAACCCCTCCCCCGATTCGTCCGTTATCTTATAAAAGCGGCAGAAATCATAGCCTGCTCCGTAAGCCTTCATGTAGGCAAGCATTTTCCGACCCGAAAGGGTTTTGAGCAGCAGCTCACGGTTAAGCTCGCTTTCGCTTTGGATAATTTTTATCATAGCTCATGCACCCTTTTGACAAGCTCGCCTGCAAGCAGGGGCATGTTCTCCAAGTCCGCGGAATTTGCCGTGCATGAGGGACTGTGAATATATCGGCATGGTAGGGAAATGGCTATTGTACGCACTCCGCCGCGGCTAAGATGTATCACGCCGCTGTCGTTTCCACCGGCAATCATGGTTTTGGTCTGACAGGGAATGCCGAGTTCCGCCGCAGTATCGAACGCCAGACGGTAAAGCTCCTTATCGTAAACGGTGCTTCTGTCCATAAATCCGACTACAGGTCCGCTTCCGAGAGAGCAGACTTTTTTTGCGCCGCTTACGCCGTCAATATCAGACGCCGTTGTAGCTTCAAGAACTACCGCAAAATCGGGAGCTACGGAATACGCCGACACTCTTGCTCCTCTCAGACCTATTTCCTCCTGTACATTGAACACAAAATATGTATCGTATTCAACGCCTTGACGTATAAGCTCTATCATCACCGCACAGCCTGCACGGTCGTCTATCGCTTTGGCTTTCAGGCAATTTCCGCCCAATTCCGTAAAATCGGAATCAAAATAAACACAGTCTCCGAGGTGTACATATTGCTCGGCTTCTTCCCTTGAAGCCGCGCCGATGTCGATATACAGACTTTCAAACTTAGGCGGAGTTTCACGCTCCTCCTTTGAAAGATTATGAACGGCTGTTGAACCTATAACGCCGCTTATCCCGTTTCTGCCGACTGTCACCTGTCTGCCGATCGCCACAGACGCGTCAACGCCGCCAACTTCTCCGAAACAAAGCGTGCCGTCGTCGCGGATATAGGTCACTATAAAGCCTACCTCGTCCATATGGGCGGCTACCATTACCTTTTTACCCGACGACTTCTTCCCCCTGCAAAAACAGATAAGGTTTCCGAGAGCGTCTACGCTATATTCGCAGTAGTCTTTTATTTTTTCCGTTATCGCTTCACGGACGGCTGCTTCATCTCCCGAAGTACCGTTCACAAGACACAATTCTTTTAACAAATTCTTCATTCCGACTTCCTCCCGATAAATTCCGCAAGTATTTCCGCCGTATTTCGCACGTCCGAAAGATCAATCACCTCAACGGGAGTGTGCATATTTCTCAGCGGTACAGACAAAGTACACGCCTTTGCTCCGCTGCGTGATACGGAGTATTGGTCGGCGTTTGTGGAAGTCAAACCGTTCATAACTTCAAGCTGATAAGGCAGTCCCGCAGATCGAGCAGCATTTATAAGTCCGTCCGAAATTTCTCCTGACAAACTCGGGGAAATGCCTATCATTGCGCCTTTTCCGAGATAGCCGCACTTCTTCTCGTCCTCCCCCTCTGCGTAGGCGAAGCTTACGTCAACTGCTATTGCAATATCGGGAGCAAGACTGTATGCGCCGAGCTTTGCCCCACGTTCCCCAAGCTCCTCCTGAGTTGAAAAGACGACAGTAACATTGTATGCAGTCTCACGGTTTTTAAGAAGCTCCAAAGCGTACAGTATCGCGGCAACGCCCGAGCGGTCGTCCAGCGCGCCGCCTGTAATGCGTTCTCCTATAAGCGAGCGGCACTTCACGTCAAAGGTCACACTGTCCCCGAGGGAAACGATCTTTTCTGCCTCGGACTTTGTTGATCCCGTATCTATCGCAATATCGTCAAAGGGCAGAACTTTGCTTTCCCCCTTTGAAAGATGCGGCGGAACTGAGCAGATAACGCCCCTTATATCCCGTTTTCCATGGATAACGACCTGCTGCGCCGGCAGCAATCTACGGTCGATACCGCCTAAATTTCCGACTTTTATAAAGCCGTCGTCTGTTATGTATGTAACGATCATACCTATCTGATCTATGTGCGCGTCAAGAACAAGACTCGGCAGACCGTCCTTGTGTACGCCGAATTTTCCGATAACGTTTCCGTTACATATCTCGGCTTCGGGACAATACTTCCTCAGCATTCCGAGCGCAAGCTCCGCCGCCGCTGTCTCGCTGCCCGAAGCTCCGTTCGCCTCAGACAGGGCAAAAACCGTTTCTTTCAGATCCATAATTACACTCCCAATTTATAATATATGTTATTATAACATATTTCACCGTGTTTTGCAAGTGGTTTTAAATTTCAGAGATATGACATAGGTTAAAAAGTCATTATTTTAACAAAAGGTTAATGTAAATAAATCCTTTCTACAAGTTATAAAATTTAATTCAAACTTGCGATAAAAGAACTGCCGCATTCTTCGTGTGAAGAACACAGCAGTTCATTTAATGTTAAATTATTTTGCCGTTCGTCTGCGTCTGAGGAACATAAACGCACCTGCCGCACATGTGATCACCATGCCTATGACATAGTAACCGCGAGTACCTCCGCCGCCTGCTGACGGCATCGAAATACCTGCATTTTCTGTTGTTTTATGGTTTGATATTGTAATAGAATTACTGTTTTCCGACAGTTCTATACCGTTGTTGATATAAGTAGGAACATATACCGCGCCATTGTTTGTTATATTTCCGGAAGTTCCGTCACCTACCTCAACAGCATAGTATCTGTATGGTCTGCCCATAGAATCACAACGAGGAAGATCAAGCGTTTGTGTCCAGTTATTCTCGCTGAGAGTAATTTCATCAACAAGCACCGCTTCTGGTATAGTCGGAACTGCCGCCTGAAGCTGAATTACAAGCGGAACTACAGCGTAACTGTTATCCGGTTTTTTCAGGATAATATTTGTCGTACCGTTTTCATCAGCTTTGATTTTTCCAGTAGTTTCATTATAAGAAGCATATTGAGTTTTTCCATTTTCAACAATATCTTCTTTTTTCAAAACTTCGTCCATAAATCCGGCAAACGTGCCGCCTGTTATGTTAAGCTCTGATTCCTGACCGATATTCATAACAACCATATATTTTTCATCAATATCAGCCGTGTTAATCTCAACAGGTGCATAGAGCGTATCATTTGTATTATGCAGCATTTCAGATTCTTTTGCATTTTGGCGGTTCGGCATACTCATGGGATTCTCTGGAGCGAGATATTTGTCAACTTTGAAATCAGAAAGCGACTTTGAACTTAAACCGGTTGTTGTGTCATTTTCCGGCACGCCGGTATTGAAATTATAGAACAGTGCAGCAGCCGCGCCTACAAGACCTGCGTTGTAGTCAAGCGCAACCTCATTTGACACATAATCTCTTACACTATCTGTATATTCTATATATTTTTGATTGTTATGATGTGACGCACCATATTCAACACCCTGCAATCCGCTCTCAGACCAACCGTCACCGGCAACAAGTGCGCCGACAGCGTATTTACTATTATCTTCATAATCGTTTCTATCCCAGTTGCCATTTGCAGAAGCCGCAGCTCTATGCTGAGGATGCTTTGCGGAATTATCTGCAAATCCTACAACAAAGCAAGTTTTAGCAGGATTCTCACCAAGAATATGGTTCATCTGCGTTTTAGCCCACTTGCTGTGATCCGTACCCGTATACTTTGACGTGGTGAGCGCCGCAAGCTGTGTAAGCGTGTTGTGACGGGAATTTCCCCAAGGGTCAAGATACAGATAAGACGTATCGCACTTACTGTCATTGTAAGTATAGGAATCCTTGCAGTTTTCGCCGAGGAATTCGTTTACATATCTCCAGTCGGCATTTTCATTGATACGCGACTGATAAACGATCTCTGCGCCGAGCGTTACATCGTCCCAAAAATGACCACGGTTATTGATATAGCTGAAACTGTCGTTTCCAGTATGACTATTTTCAAGTTGAATTTTCTGATTACGCAATTCATCGCAGGCAGTCTTATATTTCTCATCGCCCGTAGCAAGGTAGAGCCATTCAGCCGCCCAGAACTGCTCGTCAAGATATGTTCCGCCGTCGCCGTCAGCTACCCAGTAGAAGCTTCCTGTATCTGTTTTATCGCCCTCACGCGTACCTACGTTAGTACGTCCGTTCCACCTTGTTGAAGCTTCATAGAGTGCCTTTGCATGATTGAGATATTCATCAGTGTTTTCATCAGGGAAGTTCAAAGCATACAGTGCAAGTGCCGCCGCATATTCTGCCGCAATATCGCTTGCTTTTGCATTAGTACCGTCCGCCCAGTATTCATCGCCGAATTTGCTTTTATCTGTCTGTTTTTCCGGCGTTATCCACTGCTGATGGTCTGTTTCGCCTGTACCTCTCTGATACAGAACTCTTGTAACTTCTCCGTTTTCCATTGGTGATGCCGCAACAAAGAAATCACAGAAACGCTTCATAATTGCCTGATAGTGATCCGTAAGTCCGAGACTGTTGAAAGATGCACTGTATTCATAGAATGTCCAGCCAAGCGTTGAAGCCGTGAATCCCTGCGGAAGTCCGAACATTACATGGTCGCCGGCGTCATGATATCCGCCTTGAACCATACCGGCGAATGTATGGCAGTCATCACGCCACGTGAGCGCAGATTGTTCACCTACATCATTGCCGCACATATTTTCATCATACAGGAAAAGCGAGTACTGCAAAAGTCTGCCATAATCCTCGTATATACTCTGAGCCGGAACTGCTGTTATATTAGACTTTTCAGCATATCTGTCAACATCGCGGTAAATCTTAACTTTAACTGAATCGTGTTCGGAGGTATCACCCAACCAGTCTTTATTGATTACGAGCGAACCCGAATCAAGAGTGTTTATTACAGTTCCTGTTCTGATATTAGTTTCGCTGTCTAATGTAACTGCACCTATGCCGTTATTAAGCTTTTCCCAGCCGGGATACTCGCCAACTTCAACTATTTGGTATTCATATCCTGCCGGAAGTCCGCTGAATTCGTGCGTCCAGTGTTCAGCAGCCGTAAGCCTTGCGGAAGTATTAGGAACATCTCTCCATTCGTTTTCATTACTCTGCTTATACTGAACCTTAACAGTTACTTCGGGATAATCAATATAATTAGCATTTTCCTGATCAAATCCAGTCCACTCTTTCTCCGCTGTAATGTTGATCTTATTCAGCTTATTTGTTATGGTTATACCGCCGCCTACTGAAAGTTCTTCCGGACTATACTTTACGTCGTATTTAGTACTATCAACACCAATTTCCACAACGCTGTAGACTGTGTTTTCATCACGAGGAAGATTATTCCATGTGTACGCCCATTCAGTATCAGCAGTCAGCGTAACAGGATTTTCAAAATTTTCAACTCCTTCGGCTTCATATTTTACGCCGTCCTTCATGAGCTGAACCTGAACGTCCTGTTCGAGATACTCATAGCCCGTATCGTCCCATACCTTTTTGACTGTAACGTTCATTGTGTCGCCGGCAGGCTTATTTGGTACTTCTATATCGTAATAGCCTGTTTCTGCATTAGATGTTACGTTAATTGCAAGAGGTGTTTCTGTAGTTTCAGTTGTTCCTGTTGGCTCTGAAACCTGTTCGCCCTCCGCTTTACTGTTAGCTTCTAATACCATAGGCAACGGATATGAACTGCGTTTTAATGCCGCCGTTTTAAGGTTTGGTATATTGTAGAGTGAGAATGTTGAAACTGGAAATTCGTCAAATATACTTTGATCAAATCTTACACTTTCAGGCATAGTTTTCTCTATATATATATTTCCATTGCTGTTTACAGTAACAATTTGGAATTTTCCACTATAACCCAAACTCAAAGAAGAACCATCATCATATTTAAGATCAAAATTCCAAGGAGAAGCGTTATACCTTACAGCAACGCAAACACCAACAACATTTTTTTCATTAATATCGCAATACCAATTTTGGTTATCATTATACCAACCAGTAATTACTTTATCTTCAGTTGTGTCATTGCTATAAAGAAATCTAACTATCATATACTTAGGAGCAGAATGTTCATTCCAACAAATTTGATTGATAGTTTTTCCTGTCGGTTCTTCTGTTGGTACATCTGGTGTCGTTTTAGCCGGGAAAATACTTTGGTCATATTTTGCGTTATCGGGAAATTCACCAGATGTGAATATTTTATTCCCGTTACTATCACCAGTAATTTGAAAGACTTGTTCCCCATCATTTTGAAATTCAAAATTCCAAAATCCATTAGACCTTACAGCAACGCAAACACCAACAACATTTTCTTTATTAGTGGAATAATAGTATTCATTACCATTAACAACAGACCAATTGGTTTGAGAGATTTCTTCTTCTGTAAAGCTTCCGTCCTTGTGATAATACTTAACTTTCATAAATTCAGGAGATGAATCTCTCTTCCAATAAATCCGATTGATAGTTTTTCCATTATCCGGCTCAGGTTGATCGGGAGGATTAGGGTCAGGGTCACCAGTTT
This sequence comes from Ruminococcus sp., assembly GCA_017622925.1. Classification (GTDB taxonomy): domain Bacteria; phylum Bacillota; class Clostridia; order Oscillospirales; family Ruminococcaceae; genus Ruminococcus. The sequence goes on along the minus strand of JAGAQC010000007.1, from coordinate 85,943 downwards.
CTCCGCCAGAACCTCCAGAATTGCCCTCATAAACATAAGTTGCATCAGCAGTTACAAGCTTAATATATCGAATATCAGAATAGTTTGAATCATCTCCATTCCAACTCTGAAACTGAAATTCTTTTATACTTGCAGAATTAAAATCGTGATGCCATTTCCAACCTTTTATAGAATCATCATATGTGTATGTTATACTTTCACCATTATATGCATCAGTAATAAAAGTTTTAGTATTTTCAACTTTGTGATTGCTCACAATTTCAATTGACTGAACATTCTTCAATTCCAGACCTTCATTGTTATAAATATTCTCATCAATTTTCAGATAGAAATGCTTGTTCACATGGTTTGTACCCCACTGTATTTCCATTGGCAAAGAGTCACCTGAATTAATAGCTTCAACCTTATACCCACCTGCTGCACTATCCTTTACGACCCTAAATCTGAACGGTTCTGTAGGGCAGTCATACTTATCGGGTGCTTTGACTTCAAAAAGAGAATAGTTTCCGGGGAGCAAATAGCCGTCCTTGACATACTTCGGGTTGCAATCATTGGAGTGATCGCAGAATTCATTATACAGATTAATTGTGCCGTCCGTAACCACAAATCCATTCGTATTGCCTACGGGATAGACAACATCTTCTCCGCATTTCAGCACGAAAGACGCGCCTTTAAGCAGTGCTGTTGTGCCTAACTCAACCTTTTTAAGCTGTATTTTTGCACCGCTGATAAATACATCTTTCATCTGAATTGTTTGATTTTCCGACAAGTCAAGCTTATTCCAGCTATCATAATCGCTGCCTTTCGCAAGCTCTTCGTTTGTTGTCCAGCTTATGTAGCTGTTAGTTCTTTTTACAAAGTATATCGGTTTTGCCGTTTCATAGTTTGCGGGCGGATTCTCCTCACGGAATCTGTAAAGAGTATTCGTATTCAACTGTCCCGGATCTATAGTATCAGATGACGGCTTATCATTCCAGTTAAAGCCGTTGACCCCCTCACTAAATGGAACCGCACTGAAATTCTCTGTATCGCCATTTATAGTTCCTGATTCGAGTACAATTTCCGCACCTTTAAGGGGATTGCCGTCGCTGTCGATCTTTTGGAATTTAAGATTCGGTTTATTTTCAAAAGTCGGTATGTTAGTAAGCACCGGCATAAACATAATGTTTTCGGGAGAGAAATAAGCATCGTCTGTACCGTCTGAATTAATATCAACCGCTGTGGTTGTCGTATTGTCCGAAAAATTCGGGTCAACAGCATTTACATTGTGTTCCTGCGTGTAAAATGAAAGCGACGAAACTACAGCATCCTCATAAACGACAGTTTCTGTCGTTACAGGTATCTCTGTTACTGTTGAGCTTATCGTTAATTCCGGAATTGTCTCAGGATAGTACCAAGTGTAAGACTTCTTATCAGAATTTTCGATATTAGTCCCATTAGTATCCATATCTATCCATACTTCTTCGGGAAAACCATTAACATTTACACCGTTGCCTTGTTCATTATAGTACTGAAATTTGAACTTGCTCTTTTTTGTTCCGACAAATGTAATTTTAATACCATAAACGTTTTCAAGGTTTGTACTTCCGTCAGCAAATTGATAGGGATACCGATAATTTCCACCTTCGGTAAACTTAATATTTTCTTTTACATCTTCTTGCCTTTGATTATCAACTACACGGTATATTGTCATTGATTCAATTTCAACAGGACAATCTCCATTTTCATTCCATGCCATTTGTCCCAACTTGAAATAATTCAGATTATCAGGATTATATTCATAAATTGTTTCTGTTTGTGTTACCGGGTTGCCGCTTTCATCAGTAACAGTAACTGTCTGCGTATACGATACGGAAGTAGGGACAGTAACTACACTTACCTTTGTAGCAACAACATTTTCGCCCTCCAAAGTACCGTCTGTCGGTCCGGCGCACATAATTTGTCCGTTTCCGTTAAGTGTTATACAGTAATCACTGCCATCGTTAAAGGTAATTTTACGTGCAATAACGCCGTATACACCGCCATTTGTATACGAATATACATCTTCGGTTTCAAGCGTTAATGTTACACTGTAATCATTCGGACCGGTAATACTTACAACCGTATTAATTTTTGTCGGAATACCTGTATCTGTCTCGACGTCCTTTATTGTCTCTGTAACTGTTACAGTATATTGTGCATCTGTTTTCTCAAATCCGTCGGGGGCTTTATCCTCTTTCAGGGTATATGTTTTTTCAATAACATGCCCTTCAGCGTATTCTTCTTTATTATTTATACCCGACGGAATGCTGACGAAATTAGTATTACCATTAGTAATTATAGCGTCAACAACAGCTCCTGTCTCGTCATCATAAAGGCTAAGATGTGCGTTTGCGAGTTTAACTTCTTCTGTTACGCCTGCGGGATTATCTTTGGTAAATACTTTATCAACAGGAATGACATATCCCGGTGTTAAACGCATAATTGAGGAATCGCCGCGGTAGGGTCTGTAACCAAATTCAAGACCACCCTCGAAGCTCTTGGCAATAAGAGAGCCCGAAAGATGTCCACGACCCTTTTCGTCTGAATATACATTAGCATTTGGTGCAAGAACAGTTCCATTGAAATTTGTATTCAGAAAAATGTTTTGCGCATTCGGAAAATTATATAGAATTTTCTCAGATGCCTTGGTGTTATTGGTCCATGTAGGATTACTTGCATCTTCGCCGTTCTGATTATTGTTATTTGATATAACTGTACCATTAATTGTGGTAGAAATATAATTATGAATGCCGTTAGAACTCTTAGTTCCATTAAAGCATACTGCTTTGACGGTTTCCTTTGGAGCATCACCTATACCAACTTCCTGCGGTACAGTTCCAGAATCAGAACAGTTTACGACTATATTTGCACATTCAGGTGTTCCGTCAGAATAAAATTTACCAGTTGACGGAATGCCCACAAAATTTATATTTTTTACATTTGGATTCCATGTATCAATGTCAAAATAAACAGTATCAACATTCTGATTAAGTCCTTGCGGATACTCAAAAGTAAGAGTTTGCGTTGACTCATCATAAACACCCGGTATACCGTGTGTTTTCGATAATTTCGCTGAACGTGCTCTGATCCACTGGAATTCAGACGCAAAATCTATAAGCGAAGTTTCAGAAGATGTCTGATAAATCTGTGATTCTTCATCATTGAAAGCACCGCCGCCGTTATTAGCAGATCCGTCACCATAATGGTTATGGTCTATGTTATATCTTATATAGCCTCCGTCATCACCCACGTGAACATTGATATAACCGTCACCATTTTTTGCATTTAAATCAAACTTATTAGAAACAACAAATCTCTTATATCTTTCCTCACCAACCGAACATATATTTGCACCCTTGTTTGTTGTTGAAAACGGCGCAACCTGTTTCATCATCTCTCCGCCGAGTATCAAGTGTGCAAAATTATCAATGCCCTCATAATTATCCGTATGCTTAAGGGAAGTGGACGAAATATAGTCGCCTGCACATACCTGATAGTTGGATTTATGTTCACCATCCTTATCAGTATATTTCACAGCAGAAGCGTCAAGATTCCCTCCTATAGCAACTCTGCCCTCTGCATCGGAATCAGAAACAACAAAATCATTTTCAACAAATACGCAGAAATCGCTTGCTATGCCAAGGAGATATTTTTTTCTTGCAGCTTCAATAACCTCCGAGGAAGTTGTCATGCCATTAGTCCAGTCACGACCCGTACCGATAAGGAGTTCAACCTCTGAACGAAACTGCGGACTGTCTCCGCCGTAGCCGTCAGCATTTTTCATATTTGAAATCATAGGAATTTCATTTTCCACCGCATCATTAACCATGGGAGTAGCCAAAAAATCCCCAACGGGAGCGAAGGAGTCCTTTGTCTGGCTTACAGCAGGCTCGGTAAGTATCATAGGCACGGCAAATGACACGAGCATAGACAGAGAAACAAGAGCCGCAAATGCCCTTTTGCCGCTTTTATGCTTCTTGATATAATCTTCAACTACATAACGAATATCTTTCATAATTCTCTCCTCCGTCTGCGCCGATCTATATAAATAACATATGTAAAGATTAATTTATAATATTCCATGTTCCTATTATATCATTATCTGACTAAAAAATCAATACGTTTTAGTAAATTTTATTTAATTTGCATAAACAAAACCCTAATTATTGTAACTTCCTACAATTAAATCGGTATCGCTTCTGTTAATTAAGATATTTTTTATACAGTTGGTATTATTACAGCAAAGGTAGATACTTCTTCGGAAGTCTGATATACATTATTATATATAAAAGCCCCGTGCCGAAACAGCACAGGGCGAGTACAATATCAATCTCCCATATCAAAAAGCAGTTTCATAAATTCCTCGGTAGAATAAAGTCCGCTGCGGTTATAGCGACCTATACCGTAAAGGCACTCGGGGTCACGGGTAATATAATTCGGCTGTTCGCGGCAGGTAAGCGTCATAAGAAAGCCGCTGTCCCTTATAACAGGCAAACTTTCACGGCTGACCTTGCCGAACGGATACGCAAACACTACGGGAGTATAGCCGATATTTTCCAAAAATTCGCTTTGAAGCCGCTGAATATCGTCCGAAAGCGTGTCGTGATAAGTCTCCTCTGATTCCCCCTCGTTTCGGGAACAGCCGACCCTTTCTCCGTGCAGGGAGTGCATATTGTAGGTATGATTTCCGAACTCCATGCGTCCCGAATCCGCAAGTATACAAATATCGTCCCACGTCAGATAGGAATATCGGGGTTCATGAGGGTCTTTCACGGCGTTATTGTCGGTATAGCTGCCGACTACCGACACAAGGGCAGTCATATCGTATTTTTCAAGAAGCGGCAGAAGAACCGACATATTGTTATAAAAGCCGTCGTCGAGAGTTATCATCACCGACTTTTCGGGTAGACCTCCGACGTTTCTTGTATAGTCTATGACCTGTTCCGCTGTTACCGAGGTATAACCGTTTTCCGAAAGCCAGCGCAGGTCTGATTCGATCTGTTCGGCAGATACGGCATACTCGGACGGCGTATCGGTGTAAATGCTGTGATACATTATCACAGGCAGACGTACAGGCTCTTCCGCCCTTGTCAGCAAAGCCTTTCCGCAGACTATAAGAAGTCCTCCGACAGCGAATGCTACAGCGTCTAATACAAGCAGACGCAGAAAATTCCTCAAATTACAGCATCGGTACATTTTCCTCACCTCTTTCAAAGCATATTCTTCATTTTTCGGGAAAATGCCTGTCTGCCGAAAGAATATTTTATACTGCGCCGAATATAATTTTATTGAAGGGCAAGTATAATAAGAGAAGGTCAGGTGAAAAAATGATAAGGTTTAAACGAAAAAAGCCTTGGAGAATCATAAGGTGGACTGTACTTTTAACGCTCCCGATAGCGGCGGCAGGAACGGCTAAGCTTATCCCCACGATGAGATCGGCTGCGGAAAAAATGTGCATGTCCGACTCGGTAAAAGAGACTTCGGCAGACGCTCCTAAACAAAGCAAAACGGATAATTTGCTGAGATCGGATACTTTGTCGGGTGAAGCCATGCTTTCCCACGGATACGGCGTATATGCCGAAATAAGCAGTTCAGAGGTGCGGCTGCAAAGTCCGCTTGATATGGAATCGGACGACCCGGGAGAAAAGCCGTATCCCGAGAACTGGTCAAAGGGCATCAAGGTCGTGCGGACAACTTATGGCGAATACAATGGAACGACATATTTTGATCTTGACAAATGCGGTCAGGTAAACAACAAAAGCGATATTTCAAACGATACGCTCCTTAAAGAAAGCAGACTGCTCCCCGATTTTACTATTTCGGAAACAGACGAGCCTCAGGTGCTTATTTATCATACCCACACGACCGAAAGCTTTGAACCCTTTGTCCGTGATAATATGGACGCCGAATTCAACTACCGCACCACAGACGAAACAAAAAACATGATAATGGTCGGAAACGCTATACAAGCGGAACTTGAAGCCAAAGGAATAGGCGTGATACATGTAACGGAAATCCACGATTATCCCTCGTACAACGGTTCATACGGCAGAAGCAGAGAAAGCATAGTACCCATTCTGGAGCAGTACCCCGAAATAAAAGTTGCTCTTGACATTCATCGCGATGCTATCGCTGGCGAAGATTTTGCAGCTCAGCCGTATACGGAAATAGACGGCAGAGAAGCGGCGCAAATAATGATAATTTCCGGCTGCGATGACGGCACACTAAATATGCCGAATTATCTGAAAAATTTTCACTTTGCAAGCAGTCTCCAGCAGCAGCTTGAGGGAGACTATCCCGGACTGACGCGCCCGATACTTTTCGATTACCGCCACTACAATCAAGACCTTACTACGGGCAGCCTGCTTATCGAGGTAGGCTCTCACGGAAACACGCTTGAACAAGTCCAGTATTCGGGACAGCTTATCGGACGTTCGCTTTGCAGGCTGCTCGAAGAACTAAGAGCCTGTTCATAATCTCACCGCACATGTCTTTTCGGCAAATTTTGCCGAATCCTGCGTCAAAAATCCTTGCCATACACAAAGTATGCCTGCGAATTTTTTCCTTGACTTCGACAAAATTATGCTCGAAAATCCGCACACGCCGAGATTATGAACAGGCTCTAAACTCTGAAAACAGGTGACAAAATGAGAAAAAAGAAAAAAACGGCGGTCAAATGGGTAATATTCTACCTCATTTCGACCGTCGGGATATGGATGTTTTTATTTTCCTACGCAAACTCTTACAACAAGCTTACAGACGATAAAATAGTTCCTGCCGTTCTCCATACGGACGAGAACGGCATAGAACTTGAAATAATCGGGAAAAGCTTCAAGCCCTCCCTTGAAGCTTTTGAACCCGAAAGCAAGCTGTATTTCGGGGCGTATCTTTTTATGCCCGAAGAAATGCGTATTTTATGTACTGAAAGTGCGTGGAAAAAGATACTCGGGGCGGGAGGTTATTTCATCGTAAAAGCAGTTCAGTTCCCCTGCATAGTATAGGTCCGCTCCGGGGAAGTTTCGGAAATCATCGGGAGTATAAAGTGAAAACGGCTTTTCAAGCGTAACTCCTATCTTTTCGAGAGTATATGCCGCAAACTGCGAGCAGACAAATTTCTTGTCCCTTGTCCAGCTTATATTCAGATAAAGCGAAATTAGTCCAAGTAAATTATATGCGTAGTCTTTACGATTGTTGACAAAATGACGGATTATCCGATTGTACTCCGCTTTCTGCTCGGAGGTAACTCTTATGCGGTATATCTCGCACGGGATAAAACTGAACCTCCCGAGAGTACCCTTGCCGACTATTTCTCTGTTAAAGGTCGCAGGCAGAATAAAGGGACGATATGTCCTGCAAAAGCTGTACATCTCCGACAAATCGGCGCTGCTTGAAAGTGAAACATGATTATACGGCTTTTTTGTCAGAAATCTGAAAAAGCGAGCAGGTCTCGTGCCTGTTTGTGCAACTATTATATAAATGTAATTCAAACTTTCACCTCCATACGTCAAAATGTAAAAAACAATTTATTTCCTCAATAATTATACCATAAACACTTGAAAATTTCAATAGCTTTTGGTATAATAATATATGGTAATGTTGTCGGAATTATTATTGTTTTTCTTGTGCAATATAATAAGTCTCCCGAGGAAGTATAATATATGCGCCTGTAGCTCAGCGGATAGAGCAGCGGCCTCCGACGCCGTGCGCACCGGTTCGATTCCGGTCAGGCGTACCAACAGCAGGCATACTTGCCTATGGAGGTGAAGTATTGGATAAGAACTCAGAGGAGTACTTTTTTTCGGCAGCTATGGGATTCAGAAAAGCGACTAACAGAAAAAAAGCGCTTAATATCATACAGTTCTTTGCAGATATTTATATCGGCTACGAATGTATCTTCCCTCTCTCAACAAGCCGTGAACGTTTTGCAATGTCGATATTGCTCGTTGTTGCGGCAAAAATAATTCTTCACATTTTCAGACGTGACAGCATAGGTAATTTCATCGGTATATTACTCAACACGCTGTTTATCATCATGTCGCTGGCGTTGGACTTGGAACTGGCTTCTCTTGGTTTGGCGGCGTACATCGTACATATTCTACGCATAAAAAGCTGCTATGTTGACAAAAAGCTCAAAGATGTTTACGGATACCCGAATTTCAATTTTCTGTTAATGAAAAATGAATTATCCAAAGATACATTAATGGCAGATTCAGTAAAAGCCGACTATGACGAACTGCTTTCACGCCCGATCATAAAATTCTCCGTGGCAGAGAGCTGCTGCAGCGTCCGTATACAGCTCGTAAAGGTGATCGGCGCTATTGTAGTATGTGTGGGACTTGTTTTTATGCACTTCGGTATCAGAGAGACGAGTTTATACAATAATTCAGTGAATGTTGAATCGCTTGATAACTTCGCTGTCGGCATGAATATCAGCGGAAATGTTCACGAATTATATAACAATTGTGTGGTAGGAACCTCAAAAAATACCACCGACGGATATTGGGGCGTATTCGGCAACAAACTGGTACTGTTCGACGTTCCCGACGGATATAAACCCTCATTCGCGGAACTGTATAATACATACGCAGAGGAGTACGAACTTAAAGAAAGGATCGTCGAGACAGAAAGCGTATATGTTTCCCGTGAGGAGGGTGTTGATTTCCACGCAAAGATCATGTCCGCCGAGGACTATGATTCTAAGATAACTGCTCCAAAACTTTCAATAGACGGCATTGACGTTCCCGAGGCAGATACAACGCTCTATATCAGGGTCATCGACAATATTACGGCAAGCTCCAATATAAATAAGGGACTTATCATATCCCTGCTCGGACTTCTGTCGTTCGTCGCAGCCTATATAGCGATCTACAGGAAAATGGATAATTACTTTAATTTAAACGATCAAATCATCAGCTAATAAAACCCGTCCGATTCATGAAGTCACATGATTCGGACGGGACTTTTTTATTTTTCTGTACAGAACTCGACTTTTTCGCCGTTTAAGATCATATTGGTTGTTCTGACTGCGCACATCTTTCCGCACATCGAGCATGTGTGCCTGTCTGACGGCGGAGTGCTTTCAAAGTATGCCCTTGCCTTATCGGGGTCGATCGCTATGGAGAACATCTTCTCCCAGTCTACTTCGTGACGCGCTTCTGCCATTGCATTATCGGCGTCTGTGGCATGAGGGATACCCTTTGCAATATCCGCCGCATGAGCCGCTATTTTGCTTGCCATTATGCCCTCCTTAACATCGTCCACATCAGGCAGTCTGAGATGCTCGGCAGGCGTAACATAGCAGAGGAAATCCGCTCCGCTTGCCGCCGCAATAGCTCCACCTATAGCCGATGTGATATGGTCGTAGCCGGGAGCAATATCGGTCACCAGAGGTCCTAAAACGTAGAAAGGCGCATTGTGACATATTCTCTTTTGCAGCTTCATATTGGCGGCTATCTCGTTCATTGCCATATGTCCCGGACCCTCCACCATGACCTGAACGTCCTTTGCCCATGCGCGTTCCGTCAGTGCGCCAAGCTCGATAAGCTCCGAAACCTGTCCTGCGTCGGTGGAATCGTCAATACAGCCGGGTCTGAGAGCGTCGCCGAGACTTATAGTCACATCGTATTCACGGAGAATTTCCAGTACCTCGTCATAATGCTCGTAGAAAGGATTCTCATTGCCCGTCATCATCATCCACGCAAAAAGCAGCGAACCTCCTCGCGAAACAATGTTCATTTTGCGTTTGTCACGCATAAACGCTTCCACGGCGCGGCGATTTATGCCTGCATGGATCGTCATAAAGTCAACGCCCTCCTCTGCGTGAGCGCGGACTACCTTTAAAAAGTCCTCAGCGGTAATTTCAAGCAGATCTTTTTCAAGATAGCCGATAGCGTCGTACATGGGAACAGTTCCTATCATTGCAGGGGACTTTTCAACAAGCTGTCTGCGGAAAGTGTTTGTCTTTCCGTAGTTGCTGAGGTCCATAATAGCTTCTGCGCCGTATTTTATGGACATATCCACTTTTTTCATTTCGTTTTCGTAATTGTTGCAGTCGCCCGAGATACCAAGATTCACGTTTATCTTTGTGCGCATTCTCGTGCCGATACCCTCGGGCGAGATCGACTTGTGGTTGATGTTGCAGGGTATACATACTTCGCCCTTTGCAACAAGTCCGCACAATTCCTGCTCGCTGATATATTCTTTCTGAGCGACAATTTTCATTTCGGGAGTAATTATCCCTTTTTTTGCCGCCTCCATTTGTGTTGCGTATTCTCTCATTTTATAAATTCCTTTCGATAAAATTATGCGCAAGAGGTCCGCTGCCCTTGCCCAAGTCAAGTGAAACGCTCAAAGCCCCTGAAATATAGCCTTTAGCAAGCTTGACCGCCTTTTCAAGCGTACAGCCCTTTGCAAGATTCGAGGCTATCGCACTCGACAGCGTACACCCTGTACCGTGGGTATTGGGGTTGTTGATTTTTCCGCTCTCCAACCACAAATACTTTCCGTCTTTTTTGTAGAGCAGGTCGTCCGCGCTGTCTTTAAGATGACCGCCTTTGCAAAGTACATTACAGCCATACTTTTCAGCAATGATTTTCGCCGATTCCTGCATATCTGCCAAGCCTTTGATTTTTATGTCCGTTATAAGTTCAGCTTCGGGTATATTTGGCGTTACAATAGCTGCCATAGGAAAAAGCAGATTTTTTACCGCTTCATAAGCCGATTTACTGCTCAAATCCGAGCCGCTTGTCGCAACGGCAACAGGGTCAACGACTATATTTTCGGCTTTCCAGTATTTAAGGCGGTCGGCAATTACCTCAGCCGTTTCAGCGTTTGAGATCATGCCGATCTTCACCGCATCGGGACGTATATCGCTGAAAACCATATCTATCTGCTGAGCCGTAAATTCCGCAGGAACTTCATGTATTCCCGAAACTCCCGTTGTATTCTGAGCAGTCAAAGCGGTTATCGCGCTCATGGCATAAACTCCATGCGCCTGCATCGTCTTGATGTCCGCCTGAATGCCTGCTCCGCCCGAGCAATCGCTTCCTGCTATAGTAAGGGCAGTTCGCGTATTATAGACCTTTTTCCATGTTTCGGCAAGTTCCTTTGCGGCTGTATACGGATTATCCGTACCGAAAACAGACGATACTACTGCAATACCTCTGTTTCCGCAGCCGCGCAGTTCCCACATATTTTCTTTTGTGATACCGCCTATGGCAACCGCAGGGATTTTAACGCTCCTGCATATCTCACGCAGATCGTCGGGCGTAATTCTTACAGCATTTTTCTTTGTCGGTGACGGAAAAACCGCTCCCACGCCGATATAGCTTGCTCCCTGATTTGCGGCTTTTCTTGCCTGCTCCACCGTTTTTGCTGTTGCGCCTATAATAAAAGCCGTATCGGTATTGGCGCGTATTTTCGCTACAGATTCATCTTCAAGCCCGACGTGTACGCCGTCCGCACCGCTTAATACCGCCGCTTTCCAATCGTCATTAACTATAAGCTTAACGCCGTGCTTATGGCATATCGGGACAAGTTCGGCGGCAATTTTCGCAAGTTCTTCCGTACCGATGTTCTTTTCCCGAAGCTGTATCATAGTTGCTCCGCCCTGTATCGCAAGTTCAACGTGCAGCTTCATGTCCTTGCCTTTTAAGCACTCCCTGTCGGTTATTGCGTAAACTTTGAGCATTTCAGGGTCAAAATTCATTTGTTTCAGCTCCTTTTCTTAAAGCTTTTATAAATTCAGCAGGATCATCGCACGTCATAAAACCGCTCATTATGCAAGCGCCGCCTGCGCCTGCTTCGGCGATACTTTTTATATTATCGGCATTTATTCCGCCGATAGCGTACACGGGTATTTTCACGCTTTGGCAAACCTTACGCAGAAAATCAAGTCCCCGTGGAGCTAAATCAGGTTTGCAGGAAGTTTCAAAAATATGCCCTGCCGTTACATAATCAGCTCCTTGCCGTTCGGCTTCTATAGCCTCTTCCACCGAATGAACTGAAACACCAACAAAACGGCAGCGATTCATTTCGCTGAGAGGGATATGCTGTAACATCGGCATTGTCCGGTGAATATCGCTGAAAATTTCGGGGTGAAAGTACATACTGCACGGAACGCCGTATTTACTGCCTATTTCAAGAACTTTCATTGCAAATTTAACATATTCCTTATCATTGCATTCTTTGTCACGGAACATTATCCTGTCGGGTTTTGCGGCGGCAATTTTCTCAATACGCGTCAAGAGATCCTCTTTGCAGGACTTCCTGTCCGTAACGCAAACTATCTTAAACATAGAGATAATCGTTCAGCACAGGCTGTAAGCCCTCGTCGGACATATCGGAGTACATTTTTCCGAGACTTCTGCCGTCGCTTATTTCAAACTGCTCGTCGCCCTCTGCCGAATCGGACTCCTTTCCCGTATACTTGCTCTCGTGGTCGCCGATACCCGTTGAAACTCCGGCGGACACCTTCGTAGCCGCTATTTTCACAATGCCGTTGCGGAAACTCTCGCTCTCCCTTGATGATACGGTAATTCCGCAGAACGGCAGGAATATTCTGTATGCGCAGAGTATCTGGCAAAGCTGCTTTTCGTGAACGTCAAGCGGATTTATCTCGCCGTTGTTTATTATGGGGCGAAGTCTCGGGCAAGATAAGGAAATTTCAGCATGAGGGTACTTTCTCTGCAAATAGTATACGTGCAGCGCGCTTGCAAGAGCGTCCTTACGGAAATCGGAAAGTCCCAGCAGAGCCGAACACGCTATCCCCCTCATTCCTGCCATTAACGCGCGTTCCTGAGATTCAAAGCGGTACGGGAACACACGTTTGTGTCCCAACAGATGAAGCTGTTCGTAACGGTCGCTGTCGTAAGTCTCCTGAAAAACCGTCACATAGTCAACTCCGCATTCGTGGAGATAACGGTATTCATCGGTATTTACAGGATATATTTCAATGCCGACCATGCGGAAATACTTTCTTGCAAGCTTACACGCTTCACCAATGTACTCGATGCTTGACTTTGAACGGCTCTCCCCCGTAAGTATCAGAATTTCCTCCATGCCGCTTTCCGCTATTACTTTCATTTCGTGGTCTATCTGCTCCATAGTGAGCTTCATGCGGCGTATGTCGTTGTAGCAGTTAAAGCCGCAGTAAACGCAGTAATTTTCGCAGTAATTGGCGATATACAGCGGTGTAAACAAATAAACGGTGTTGCCGAAGTGCTTTTGTGTTTCAAGCCTTGCCCGTTCCGCCATTTTCTCCAGAAACGGCTCTGCCGCAGGAGACAGCAACGCCTTGAAGTCCTCCACGGTACAACTTTCGTGAACCAGCGCACGTCGAACGTCTGTAGCTGTATACTTATTATAATCGTAGTTTTTCATTTCTGAAATAACTTTTTCAAAAATATCGGACTTGATCTGCTCCATGCCGTCCATATATTGCATATGATCTGTACGTGCGGACGGATCATTTTCAAGCTCATGCTTGCGTCTGAGAGCCGCCTCCGAAAGCTTTTCGGAGTCCACAAAATAATTATTTTCCATATTCACACCTCAGTCACGAAGGAATCCCGTCAGCGTATCGGAGGGTGAAGCTCCTCTTGTAAGAACTCGTCCCAATCCCGATAAATACGCCTTTCTGCCTGCTTCAACAGCTTGACGGAAAGCCTCAGCCATAACGGGAAGATCGCCTGCCGTTGCAAGTGCTGTATTTGACATGACTGCCGCCGCGCCCATTTCCATAGCCTCGCATGCCTGTGAGGGACGTCCGATACCTGCGTCAACAATGATAGGCAGGTCTATCTCGTCTATGAGTATCTGTATGAAATCCTTTGTGGCAAGTCCCTTATTTGAACCTATGGGCGACGCAAGGGGCATTACGGAAGCCGCTCCTGCATTCACAAGGTCACGAGCAGTGTTAAGGTCGGGGTACATATACGGCATGACCACAAAGCCCTCTTTGGCAAGTATCTCCGTTGCGCGAACCGTTTCGGCGTTGTCGGGAAGAAGATATTTTGTGTCACGCATTATCTCTATCTTAACGAAATCGCCGCAGCCGAGTTCCCTTGCAAGACGGGCAATACGCACGGCTTCATCGGCTGTTCTTGCGCCCGAGGTATTGGGCAGGAGCGTTACCCCTTTCGGAATATAATCGAGAATATTCTCGCTTTCCGCAGTATTCGCACGGCGTACAGCGAGAGTAATAATTTCCGCTCCAGCATACTTCACCGCCGCTTCTATAAGCTTCAGAGAATATTTTCCCGAACCCAAAATAAATCGGGAACTAAATTCATGTCCGCCTATTATGAGCTTGTCATTTTCGTTCATTTTCGTTCCTCCTGAATTTCCTCATTGATAATCGCTATCAACAACTTAGTGGATATTGTTTCCTGTATCTTTTGCCAAAAGGTAAACTCTTGAACCCTATATCGTAAATTTCCCTGCATAAAGCCATAAAAATATGGATTCTGATGTATACGGCGGCTTTATGCAGGAAAATTTACGACAACAGAGATTCCAAAGGGGTCACCCCTTTGGCAGGGGGTGTGGGGTGACTCCCTACAGTGTAGGGAGATGTCACGAAGTGACAGAGGGTACGGGGCGGTTAGCCAGAGTCCCCCACTTAGGTTGTAGACAGTGCATTAATTATTTGTATTGCCTTATGAGCCTGATGAGCCGCGCATACCATTACACGGGAGGAAACAAGTCCTGTCCCCTCGGAAACATCGCTTTCGCCGTCCCCTGATAAGTAAAATCTTTTCGCTACTTTCCGCGTTTTTATTAAGTTTGCGGAAATCAGCCCTGCCATTCCCGAAGCGGCAATAAGATATTTTTCGGGCAGCCGTTCAAGTACACAGTTCACAAGCTCCGCCTTTGCTTCGGGGTCGTCGAACGCTTCGCATATTATGTCCTCAGAACCGAGTATTTCGGGAATATTCTCCCCGTTAAGTCTCACGTTGGTTCTGACTATTTCGCAGTACGGGTTGATCTTTTTCAGGATTTCATACAAAGCGTCCGTTTTGTACTGCCCTATCTGTTCCAGAAAATACTGCTGACGATTAATATTTGAAATGTCCACACGGTCAAAATCAATTATTCTGACATGCCCCACGCCTGCGCGGACAAGGCACACGGCTATATTAGACCCAAGTCCGCCAAGTCCGCAGACCGCCGTTCTTGCCGTGGAAAGCTTCTTTTGCAGCTCAGCTCCGTGACGTTCCGCCAAAGCGGCGTATATCTCCTCATATGTCGGGATCATCGCATCAACCTCCGCCGACAAAGCGGACTATCTCAACGGAATCGCCGTCCTTTACGAACGTTTCGGAATATTCTGCTTTCGGCACTATTTCCATGTTAAGCTCGACAGCCACCCTCTGCGGAGGATACCCCAAAGCTTCAAGAAGCTGCGCAATGCTTTTTCCCGAAGCGTCATTCATTTCGCCGTTTATCCTTACCATAACATCACTCCTTATCAAAAAGAGCCTGCAAACGCAGACCCCCATAAAAGCTTTATGTTCCCTACGTTGGCATTATCCAAATCAGGTTCGGGCTATGCCGCCCACGGGTCGAAGGTCACACCTTCCTCTCAGCCTGTAATGCAAGCTCCCCGTTTACTTATTATTATAACACAAACATTTTGAAAAAGCAAGTATTTGTAAAAAATTTCCAGCAAATTTTTCAAGAAAATTTTAAAAAACCCTTTACATTTCCAAAAAAATGTGTTATAATACGATTAACGACAGAAAATTCTGATCAGAATAAAAAAATATATTATAGAAAGTGAGATTAGTATTGTGCAAGTTCGTGAACATTTTAAGCGAGGAGTTTCAGAAATAGCCATTCTCCATTTGCTCAACGAGCGTGATATGTACGGCTATGAGCTGCTCAGAGAAATAGGAAAGAGAAGCCAAAATAAGTTTGTGCTGAAGTACAGTTCCCTGTACCCTGTTCTCTACAGATTGATCGACAAGGGAATAATCTCGGATACCCAGAAACTTGTAGGCAAAAGAAGGACCCGAGTTTATTACCATTTGACGGAAATGGGAAAGGAATACTATGAGGAACTGAAATCAGAGTATTACTACATCACCGAAGGCTTTAACTACCTTATGAATTATCAGGAGAACGACAATGAAAATCAGTAACGAAAGTGAAAAAAAGTACCTGCGTGAGACAAAGAAACTTCTTATTGGCGACTCTAAGAAGAAAAACGATACTTTAAAAGCCTACCAAAACGAGATCGAAGAGTATCTCGAAGAAAAACCAAATGCGACCTATGACAACATCGTTGAGTTTTTCGGTTCGCCTTCGGAGGCTGCGGCAGAGGCAGCCGCAGAAGTACCGATCGAGTACGTCAAGAAGCGTATGGGCTTTAAATTGTGGATCGTGTTCGGAATCCTTTGCGCTCTCTTAATGTGGGGCATTGGTGTAACTGCTGCTGTAATTGATGCACATTCATCCACGGGATATTTTGTCGAAACGCTTGCAGTAGAAGAAGAATACGAAAACGATAACATTCAGATGCTTACAGACGCCCTCTCTACCGAAGAAAATTTATAATTACATAGTAAAAGGAGTTAATCAATAATGAAGAAGAACCTTATTACATCTTTGCTTGTCTCACTCGTTATGCTTATCGGATGCTTTGCTATCCCTCTGTCTGCATCAGCCGCCGATGACAAAACAACTTCTACTGTAGAATATCTTGATGACGGTTCTTACATAGTAACCACCCTCACATTACCTGACGGATTGACAAGATCTTCAAAATCAGCTTCTAAAACAGCAACTGCTTATGATGCAAACAACAATGCGTTATGGGCGTACACAGTAACCGCAACATTTACATATGACGGTAAGACTTCAAAATGTACAAGCGTTTCAGATTCATATTCGATTTACGACAACAATTGGTACATGGCAAGCCATTCATGCACAAAGGACGGCAACTTGGCATCAGGTACAGCTACAGCGAAGAAAAAAGTTTTAGGCGTTGTAGTAGATACAATGACTAAACCTGTACGTATCTCATGCAACCAGTACGGAAATATAGTTTGATTCTTTCTTTACTAAATAAAAAAGAAACAGCGGACAAGTCGTCCGCTGTTTTTTTATTCACTGTTACAACATAAGTGGGGGACGCTGGGCTAACCGCCCCGTACCCTCTGTCACTTCGTGACATCTCCCTACACTGTAGGGAGTCACCCCACACCCCCTGCCAAAGGGGTGACCCCTTTGGAATCTCTGTTGTCGTAAATTATCCTGCATAAAGCCTGCTATATAAATCCGAATCCGTATTTTTATAGCTTTATGCAGGAGAATTTACGATATAGGGTTCAAGAGTTTACCTTTTGGCAAAAGATACGGGAAAAAATATCCACTAAGTTGTGGACAGTGTTTACAGATCAATCGGGGTCTCACCGAAATCGTCAATATCTCTGCCGTCATAAAAGTCATCGTCATTAGAGAAATCATCATCGTCAATGGAATCTTCATCGCTGTCCGATGTATCGTCGGATTCCATCATATCGCTGAAAAAGTCCTCGAAATCATCGTAGCCGAGTATACTCCAGTAGGCATCGTATTTTTCGTCGTTGTACTTTTCAAACTCCTCAGGAATTTCACCTGTTTCACGGTACTCCTCGGCGTACTGTTCGGAATTGATGATAATATTGCTCAGGTCACGGCTCATCGTTCCGAACATGATCTGAGAAACCGCCATAATAACGATCGTAAAAGCCGAAATAACAACTCCCGATACCGCGAACCCCGTACCTCGCCACTTTTTCGCAAGTGAAATTATTCCAAACACAAGCGACACAGGCGCAGTAAAATATGTACAACAACAGCAGAAAACAATATTGACTATGCTCACCACAAAGCTGACAATAGCCGCCCATATCGGCTTCTGACCGTCGTTTATGTTATAAAACTGCCCATAGGGATCATTATTGAAGCCGTTTTGATTCTGACTGTAATTATTGGGATTATAATCTTCCATGCTCAACACCTTTTATCACTTTCTACAACTTTAACGGGAACTTCCCCTTGTACGATCTATTTTAAAAATCCGTTTCCCATGTCCAGCTCCGTATCTCCAGCTCGTCCAGATTATAGGGGGTACGCTGATAAACACAGTAATTCAGCCAATTCGAGAACATCAGGTTAGCCGTACATCTCCATGAGAAAAACGGCGTTTTATTCGGGTCGTCATTCGGAAAATAGTTGTACGGAAGCTGAATATCTATCCCCTTTTGGAGGTCGCGGAAATACTCCGAACCAATAGTATCACGGTCGTACTCGGAATGTCCCATAATAAAATACTGCCTGCCGTTCTTGTTTGCAATAATATGAACCCCCGACAGCTCCGAGCTTGTGAGAATTTCAAGCTGCGGCTCTTTTTCAATATCCTCTCGGCGAACCTCCGTATTGCGGCTGTGCGGAACATAAAAAATATCGTCAAATCCTCTGAGCAGCAGACTGTTCTCCACCTCAGCCTTATGCGGAAAAATGCCGAAAACCTTCTGTTTCAACGGATATTTGGGTATTCCGAAGTGATAATAAAGACCTGCCTGCGCCGCCCAGCATATGTGCAGAGTAGAGAAAACATGGGTCTTTGACCACTCGAAAATACGCGTTATCTCCTCCCAGTAGTCCACATCTTCAAAGTCCAAAAGCTCAACGGGCGCGCCCGTGACGATCATGCCGTCATAACGGTGATCTTTGATCTCGTCAAAGGTCTTGTAGAAGCTTTCAAGATGATGACGGGAGGTGTGTTTCGATACGTGAGAAGCCATTTGCAGCAGTTCTATGTCCACCTGAAGCGGCGTATTGCTGAGAAGTCTCAGAAGCTGACATTCCGTTTCGATTTTTTTCGGCATTATATTAAGTATAATGACTTTAAGCGGACGAATGTCCTGATGTTCAGCCATTTCCCTTGACATTACGAATATATTTTCTTCCCCGAGCGTCTTGAACGCAGGAAGCTCCGATGAAATTCTGATCGGCATATCAAACGCCTCCTTTTCAGTCGTCTTTTCTGTTTTTGCATGAAGCGCAGCCGTTCATAAAGCTGTTCAGATCATCGCAGACGTTAGTACCATGAGTTAAAAATTTCAACTTTACAAGATCGGCGTATAAGCCTTGGTCGGGCAGCTCGAAAACCATAGTTTCTATGCCTTTCAGCACGCTTTTAAACATTACCGACCGCACCAGTCCGTCGCAGAGCATAAGGTCTCCGCCGTCGTCATAGCCGTAAACCACCGTCCGCTCGGCTTCATAGGCATAAGCAATAAACCCGACAGCCCTTCCGCAGTCGAGAGCCTCGGTTATATGGACATTGTTTACTCCTGCCGCCTCGATGATACGCTCGTAGCCCGAGGTATCGAATTTTTCCTGAATTTCCAGCATTTTACCTTATTTCTCCTTGCCGATAGCAGTTCTCAACGCTCTCAGCTCATCGGCAGTCAGCTCACGCCATGTGCCGGGTTTGAGCATTCCGAGACGAATAGGTCCGATACTTATACGGCGCAGTCTTGCGACTTCAAGTCCCACAGCTTCGCACATTTTGCGTATCTGACGATTTCTGCCCTCCCGAATCGTGATAAGCAGCACAACTCTGCCGGGCTGCTTTTCCTTTACCACAATATTGGCAGGCATAGTCATTCTGCCGTCGATCTCCACTCCTCCCGAGAGCTTCACAAGCTGATCGTCGCTTATATCGGGACGAACGGTAACACGGTACGTCTTGGTAATATGACGGCTCGGGTGCATTATGCTGTTGGCAAGTTCGCCGTCATTGGTGAAAAGCAGCAGACCCTCGGAATTTCTGTCTAAGCGTCCGACAGGGTATACACGCTCCTCCACGCCCTCCAGCAGGTCCATAACGCAGCGGCGGTCAAGCTCGTCTGAAACGGTAGTGACATACCCTCTCGGCTTATTCATCATAATATACACAAAATTTCTTTTGCGCGGCATAGCTATCCTCTCGCCGTCAATGGTAACAAGGTCGCGAAAACCGCATTTATCCCCTAATTTCACGGGGTGACCGTTCAGCTTTACCCTGCCTTTGGAAATAAGCTCCTCAGCCTTTCTCCTTGAACAGTATCCGCTGTCGGCTATCATTTTCTGAATCCTGATTTTTTCCATTAATTAAAAATATCCTTTACTTTCGCAATAATTTTATCCAATTTATTTTTTTCTTTTTTATCCGCGGCAGACTTATAGTCCGCATTTTCCGCAGCATACAGCGGAATCCTGCGAAGTTCCCTGCCCTCGGAGGAAATTATAAGCTCAGCCGCTTCGTCGCCCTCTCTGATCGGAGCGTACACGAAAGGCGGAGCAGCTACAGTATACTCAAAGCTTTCGGGAGAAGCCGACAATACCGTAATATCCTCAACTTCGCCGCCGGCAGTCAGCCTGAGCGAATCTCTGTCCGAGCCTGCAAGCGCAGCCGACATCTCCTGCGGAATATTCGGCGAAACAGTCGTGACCTTACCGAAACAGCTTTCATACAGCTTCATATGGTCGTTCCAGTCATCGGGAGCGTTGAGGGTCACGCATATAAGCCGCTTGCCGTCACGCTCGCACGCAGACACAAGGCAGCGTCCCGCTTCGTCAGTAAAACCTGTTTTAACGCCGTATGTTCCGCTGTACAGGGTCAAAAGCTTATTTGTGTTTTTGAGCCAGCGTGTGTAAGGCGGATTTCCGTATTCAAGCTTTAAAGTCTCAGAGGAGCATATTTTCCGAAAAGTCTCGTTTTTAAGAGCCTCCGCCGCCAGAACAGCCATATCCCTTGCGGAAGAACCGTGTCCCACGCCCTCAAGTCCCGAGGGAGTGACGAAAAAGGTTTTATTAAGTCCCATAGCCTCGGCGCGGTCGTTCATAATATCGGCGAACGCTTCAATACTTCCTGCTATTTCCACAGCAGCAGCGTTTGCGCCGTCATTTCCCGAGGGAAGAAGCATTCCGCAGGCAAGAGCATACTTTGTTACCGTGTCGCCCTCCTGCAAGCCCATAGACGAGCCTTCAACATGAATCGCGTCGGAATCTACCGTAAACGGCTCATAAAGACCGCCGCTCTCAAGGCATATAAGAGCGGTCATGATCTTTGTGGTGCTTGCCATTGGGAGCTTTTCATCGCTGTTCTTTGAGTAAACAAGCTCCCCCGTATCGGCGGAAATAACAGCCGCCGCCTTTGCGGAGACTTCAATATCTTCCGCATTGGCAGACGGTAAACGAACAAATGCAAAACAGCATAAAGCCGCAGAAGCAGCTAAAATTTTCTTCATAATACAAACCTCCGATATATACTTTGTTTTTCTACATTTTATGCGGAGGTTGTACTTATTATTCTATAGACCTGTTCAGTAACCTGAGAAATGCTGAATGACGCAGGATTTTTTGTGCTGTGCAAAGTCAGGTTTCCGCAGGAATACTGTATGTATTGCAAGGAAAGCTGACAAAGCACAACGCAAAAAAGACAAGTCAGGCTGCGTTTTGAAGGTTATTGAACAGGTCAGGTCAGTCGCTTATTTCAACGTCAGCCTGAGATGCGGACGCGCCTTTTTTCTTTGCAATAATGCCCTGTATCTTCTCGACAATTCCGGGAACTGCGTTTACAGCAGAGCTGATCGGGTCGTTGGCGGAATCCATAGTCACCATTTTAACGTCGCCGTTAGGAGAAATAACAAGAAATCCCTCGGGCTTGATGCTTACGCCTGCGCCTGCGCCGCCGCCGAAAAGCTCCTTATCATATTTCGAGGGCAAGTCGGAACCGCCCGATGCAAATCCGTATGATACCTTAGAAATGGGAATAACGGTAGTACCGTCGGGAGTAGTAATGGGGTCGCCGATAATTGCGCTCGTGTCAGCCATTTCCTTGATTTTTTCCAGCGAAACGCCGAGCATTTCATTTATTGTTCTCTTTTCCGAAGCCATATTATTACCTCACTTCTGATTTTTTTCTTGTTTTTGACGGAATAAATATTTTAAAAATGTATATTATCAGGAACCATATTCCTGCAATAACCGGAGTCATAAGATTCAGGCTGATTTTAACGGAAGCGTCCCAGCGGCTTTCGCTCAAAGCGAACCCCGGGTTTATATCGACCGTTTTAAGCTTGACGTTGAACAAAACGCTTAACCAGCCCAAAAGCTGATATATCGCTCCGCTGACCCTGCCGTAATTCAAGGCGCACTTGTATGCGTCCTCATTGGCAACGATAATGTCGATGTAAAGCTCGCTCAGCTTTATTCCCTTGAATATCTTCAGCGCAGGTCTGTCCGCTATCTCCCATAATTCAAGGATAGATTCAAGCTTGGACTTTTTTTCTTCAGGCTCGTCCTCCGAACGCTTCTTTTTGGATTTTTTCGGAGCGGAGTCCTCTGCTTCCTCGGAAAAAGTATCGTTATTTTCGGGAACTTCCTCCGATTCGGTGGTCGGCGTTTCGTTTTTTTCGGGAACTTCCGCAGAAGTTTCCGATTCGTAGGTCGGCGTTTCGCTTTTTGCAGAAGTTTCTTCTTCCTCCGATTCCATGTCCTCATCGGGAGCTTCTTTTTCTTCGGGAGCTTTCTTTTTCCTGTCCTTAAACTTTTTTAAAAGTCCTCCGCCGTCCGAATCAAGCATCGGCAGAAAGGAATACTTCACGCTGTAGTTAAGCTTGCCGCCGATATAGCTTATTTTAGCCGACACAGGCAGGATAAGCACAAGCAGGATAAGTCCCAGAACGGCAAGAAGTATCCACATCAAAATTTTAAGTACGATCATTCTCACCGCACCCTTCTTATTAATTTTCCAAATCAAATTCCAACTGATCTTTTTCTTTGAAGTCCGAAAGCGGCGGCAGCTCTGCAAGGGAAGTCATGCCGAAGCTTCGGAGAAATACCGAGGTTGTACGGTACACCACAGGCTTTCCGGGAACGTCAAGCCGCCCTGCCTCCTCGATAAGTCCCTTTTCCACAAGGTTGTTGACAACGGAGGAACTGTCCACTCCCCTGACGTTTTCAACAAATCCCTTTGAAACAGGCTGATTATAGGCAATTACCGTAAGAACCTCCATAGCCGCATTGGACAAAGGAATGTTTTTTTTGGTTTCAAGAGCCGCCCGTATCTGTGGAGCGTACTCCTCACGGGTACACATCTGATAGCTGCTGTCAAGCTTTTTTATTGTGATACCGCTGCCGTGATCCTCGTATCGCTCATTAAGCAGCCTTATCATCGAGGGCAGCGTACCTGCGTCCACGGCAGTCGCCTGAGAAAGCCGATACAGCTCTATAGGTTCGCCGCTTGCAAACAGGACAGCCTCTATTGCTCCGAGTTTTTCTTTGATTTCCAACGTCTGCGTCCCTCCCTGCTTCGTTCGCCTTTAAAATATATCAGCGTGTTATCCTCGCTTATGGTGATTCGCCCCGACCTTGTAAGCTCAAGCACCGCAAGAAACGTTGCCACTCTCGCCGACCTGTCGGTAACTCCCTCGTAAAGCTTGTCCATTGAAGCTTCACCCGTTGAGTAAAGCTCTCGAAGTATGTGAACGACCTTTGTCAATACGGGGACTATCCTCCGCTTTACCACGGAATTTATCTTGCTTTCAATATTGCTGCGGCGGTTCTCGGGTTTGACCTTTTTCACGGATATACCGCCGTATGCCGTTACAAGCACCTGCGGCTCGTGAACGAGGGTGTACGTCATATCCGCCGCTATTTTCATTGGTCTGCGGACGAAAACGTCGCTGCTTATGTTCCTTTTCGCCAAAGCCTCAGCCGCTAACTTGCACAGAGAAAGCTCTATCAAAGCTCCCTCCAGCTCCTTTTTAAGCTGCTCCGCTTCTTCGGGTTTTGGCAGGAGCGCGGCGGTCTTAATGTATATCAGTCTTGCCGCCATTTCGAGAAATTCCCCTGCAAGCTCCAGATTCTGCATGTGAGCCTCCTCTATAAAAATGAGGTACTGCTCCAAAAGCTTTGAAATTTCAATGTCGTAAATATTCAGCTTATGCTTTGCGATCAGGTTCAGGAGAACATCGAGAGGACCTTCAAAAACTTCAAGCTTATATGTTATTTTTTCCATATCAGCCGTTGTATTGCGGTATCAGCGACATCAGCTTCCAGATGCCGTCCGTAACAAAGCGGTTCGCATAGTACATCGGATTGAACTGCGCAGGAACTCTGTTGAGAAGAAGTATTACGATAAGAAAGCAGATCGACACTTCACGCTGATGAACGAAGAACCAACGGTCGAAGCTTTCCTTTGTGAAGTAGCGCAGTACATTGAAGCCGTCAAGAGGCGGAACGGGTATCATGTTGAAGATAGCAAGACCCACATTTACGCTTACAAGGTATTGCAAAAGAACGAGTACGCAGGTCACAGGCGTTATGGTCGCAGTATATATCGCATCGTAGCCCAATTCGGTCGCCATTAAGATACTGTATACCAATGCTGCGCCGAGAGCCGCCACAATGTTGGACACAGGACCTGCCAATGCGGTAAGAGCTATTCCTGCGCGGTATTTTTTCATTCTTATGGGATTTATCGGTACAGGCTTAGCCCAGCCGAAGCCAGTAAAAAGAATGAGTATAGAACCGAGTATATCGAGATGAGCAAAGGGATTGAGCGTCAGACGACCCTGACGGGCAGCCGTGTCGTCGCCGAGCTTATATGCGACCCATGCGTGAGCCGCTTCATGCAGCGGCAAAACAAGCATCAGAGTAACAGCTCTTGCGAGAATTTGCAGTAAAT
Organism: Ruminococcus sp.; assembly: GCA_017622925.1. Taxonomy (GTDB): domain Bacteria; phylum Bacillota; class Clostridia; order Oscillospirales; family Ruminococcaceae; genus Ruminococcus. The sequence continues at coordinate 61,192 of JAGAQC010000007.1, read as the reverse complement.
CGTAAATATCCATAACAATTCCTTTCTTTTCAGATATTCAGATATAAAGATAACCAATATATATTATACTACAAAATTCGGAATATTGCAAGCCCTATGTTGAAAATAATTGCAGAAAAAATAAAGGACAGCCCTCAGACTGTCCTAAATTCTCTTAATGTAATTAAGCTCTCTCAACCTTACCCGAACGCAGGCATCTTGAGCAAGCGTAGATATGACAAGGAGTACCCTTGACGATAGCCTTAACACGCTTTACATTAGGCTTCCATGTTCTGTTTGTGCGTCTGTGAGAGTGAGAAACCTTGATTCCGAATGTTACTCCCTTTCCGCAAATACTGCACTTTGCCATCAGGCTGCACCTCCTTACCTTGATCAATAGCTTTTAAATAAGCAACATTAATATTATATCATAAACTTTTGGAAATTGCAAGCCTTTTTTCAAAATAATTCTAAAAAATATTTAAGAAATTTTTATAACTAAAAATATCCCCTAAAATAAACAGGGGGAACAGCGTCCCCCTGCATAAGTTCTTATGAAATTATTTAAGATTTTCGGCAAGTCCGGGCAGTTTCTGCGCCTTTATATCGCCTGCAACAAGTCCTGCTACTATATTGGCGCCCTTTTCACAGAAGTGCGTACCGTCCGTAGAGCCTGCTACAGCTCCCATAAGGTGATAGCTCTTAGCCGTATTGTAGCCTACAGAGTTATAATGGTTCACCATGATAGTATTAAGGTCGATACAGGGAACGCTGTATTTCGCAGAAAGCTTCTTGCATGCGTCGCAGTAATTCGTATAGCTGCCCACAAACTTTCCGCCCGAATAAGCTTTCATACCGATAACGGTCGTAACAAGTATCGGGGTAGCTCCCTTTTCCTTAGCGGTTTTGATAAACTCAGTCATATACCACTCATATGAACCGGCTGACGGCTTATTTACATCACCGCATGTCGGAGCATAACGGTCGGCATTTGCCTTGCCCGAATCGTTAATGGCGAATTGTATCATAACATAGTCGCCCTCTTTAAGGCTGTCAACTATTGTCTGCCACCTGCCCTCGTCGTAGAACTTCTTTGTAGAACGTCCTGCTATCGAGTGATTGGCGACTGTCACGTTATCGTTGAAATAGCTTTGGAGGTAATATCCCCAGCCCTGCTGCGGAGCGTAGGACGCTCTATAGCTCTGCACCGTAGAATCTCCTGCAATATAAACAGTAGGCTTATCGCTGACTACGGGAATATCGCTGTTAGGGTCGTATGTCTCGGCATAAGGCTCGTCTGTAAGAGTAAGTGTAATATAATCGAGGTTGGGACCGCCATCAGCAGTTGCGGATACGAGCTGTATCGTATTCTTGCCTGCATTCAGCGGAAGAACTATGCCGAATTCCGTCCATTCCGTCCATGCGCCTGTTCCTGTGAACGACTGCATCCAGTAATTCTTAGTATCGCCGTTTACATATACTTTCATTTTTCGGTCGTTTGCCGAACCGTTGGCAAATCGGATATGCGTCATGTAGTTGCCCTTATCGGGAACATTCACTGTAAAAGTAATGCTGCTGTCAAGTTCGTTATCAAGATTAACGTAACCCTCGGCTTTTGTGAAGCCTTCATTCGCGGTCTCGGTAGCGCCATTTGTCCATGTCTGGTCAACGGCGTAATAGTGCGGGTCTGATACTTCCGTTGTAGTCTCGGGTACTGTTACTGTAGTCGTTGTCGTTGTTGTGGTCGTTGTTGTGGTCTGCACAGGGGGAACGTAAACGGGAAGCTCTTCAAGACCTGCGTCCACCTTTTGTATGAAAAGCGCGTCGAGAGTTGTAACTCCGTCATTTCCGCCTGCAATATCGGCGTTTATGCAGCCAAGCTCGGAAAGACCGTATTTATCCTGATTGCCGAGATGCTGAAGAATAGCCGTAGAATCGGCGATAGTGACCTTTCCGTCGCAGTTTGCGTCGCCGAGAAGTATTTTTCCCGTATCTACATATGGCTGAGTTGCTACAGGAACTGTCGCAGGAGGAGCTGTAACGGGAGGTGCTGTAACAGGCGGTTCTGTAGGCGCAGGAGATTCGGAGAGGTTTGTTTTTTCAATTATCCAGTCCTGACAATTTGCGCCGTTTACTTCCCACTGCTGAACGTTCGCGCCTGCTTCTGTCAAAGCGTTGATAACTTCAACTGCCGAGCTGTCTCCCGATACCTTTGTACGTATCTTGTAAGAGCCGTCCGCATTTTTGGTAAACTTATACTGCTGATTATTATCGCCGTTAAACGTGTAAAGCGACACGTTCTGACCGTTTGTAGGCTTGTTTCCCGCAACATCGAGAACAAGCTTGTCGGAAAGCGCGGAGTAAATGTAATAATAGCCGTCGGAAGCCGCTTTAAGTTTCCACACGTTATGAGCTGCCGCTTCATTTCTGCCCCATTGCTGCACGTTTGCGCCGCTTTCGGCTTTAGCGTCGGCAACCTCCATATAAAGTCCGCTGTTGACATTTTTAAAGGAGTACATCACGCTTTCGTCGAAAACCTCGCTTTTGTCGAAAACCTCGGACGGAGTGCCGTCAAAATCGTAAAGTCCTGCCATAAGCTCCGCAAGCTTTTTTGCTCCCTTCATGCTCTGGTGGAGGTCGTCGTTTGAGCCGTTTGCCTGTATAGCGTAGTATGCAGCCATTCCGTCATAGCCTACCGAAAGACCGAAATCCTGCCACGGCTTGAACAGATCGACTACCGTAACTTTCTGCTCGTTTCCTATTTTATCAAGCTGACCGCCGAACCATCTTCCATCAAGAAGCGGACTGCGAGTAAGGTCGCCCCTACGTCCCTGCTGCTTTACAAGGACTACTTCCATTCCCTTTGCCTTAGCCTTTTTCACCATGTCTGTGACAACGTTGTAATACTCGTCGGCGTCGGAATAATTCGTATCGTTTATGCCAATGGCGATGACGTAAACATCTCCCGATTTTCCGTAGTATTCAATAGGCTTGAACTGTCCGCCGTCCACAAAGCCCTTTGCATACTGACCCGAAGCCGCCATATTGCGGACTTCCCAATAGCTGCGGTCGATGTTGTCTCCCAAAAACTGACCCCAACCGTGCTGAGAAGTCTCCGAAACGTTGTAATAACTTGCAACTGTGGAATCGCCGCATATCCATATAGTCGGCTTCATTGTCCCCGTAGTGTTGAGCTGCGTTATCTCGACGGCTGAAACGGAAAACTGCGTGTTCTCACGTCCTGCGACAGCCTGCAAATTCAACTGACCGTCCGTAACGGGTATCTGTATAGTCTCAACGGCGTTATTGCCCGTGAGATTTATCATTTGCAGCATGCCTTCCATTTTAATGGTAGTACGCGAACAGTTTCCCGTCACGACCTTTACCTCGTACAGACCTTTCGGCAGGTCAACGTTAAAAGTATTCGCAGCAGCCTCCGATTTGAACTGTACGGCGTCGCTGTAAGCTCCCTTACCGCCTGCGGCAACGTTGGCAACATTGGCAGTCTGAGCAAATCCGTAGCCCCTTGAAGCGTTATATCCGTCAGCGGCGGAAACTCCCGTATATCCGCTTGCCGCGCCTGCTCCGCCGAAATCGAATTTCCAATTTGCCGAAGCCGCCTCTGCGGACATTCCGCTTTCGGGAGCAGCCGAGCCGATACCTGAAAACGCCGCCAATGACAAGGCGACCGAGGTAATTCCGCTTAAAAGCTTTTTAAATTTCATAGCATCAATTCCCTTCTGATAAGATACTGTTCAATATTTCTCAGACTTGTTAAGGCACGGTCAAAAAATATTTAACAGACTTTGAAGTAATTTTTTTATCTGATTTTATTATATCACACTAAATTTACAAAGTCAATGGGGTACAATATGCACTTTTGTATCATATTTATGATATTTTCTATCATATTAGCAAAAAAGCTGTGCAAAATAATCCTTTTCAAAGAGATTATCCTGCACAGCTTATATTATTGAGAAGTTATATTACCACGGACGTATCGTTACCGCCTGATAACCCATTTCCGAAAAACGCATATCGACCAAATCACGCTCATAGGGCGTATATGCGCCTTTTAAAGGGTCGTGTATGTAATAATAGTTATCGTCATATCCCACAAGCAGCATGCAATGCTCGTTTGAGAGCCATTTGAACTCCTCGCCCGTGTCCCTGACTATCCATGAGGACGAATCGTTGTAGTAAAGCTGCTCCATGCCGATACTGCCCCATATCACCACAGGTTCGCCGAAATCAATATATTGCAGACAAATATCATTCAGGCTCATTCCTGTCAGATAATAGGCATCGTAAAGCTCATTTTCCAAAAAACGGCAAAGTCCGTCGTATATCGCTCCGCTGTAGCAGCCGTACCCCGATTTTGACCTCGGGTCGCCGATAAAAGCGCGGTTCGGGTCGCCGCCATAGGTTACGCCGCCGTCCCTTTCAAGATTTTCGTTAAGCACGTAGCCGCCGTCGATAAGCTCCAGCGGTTCTGTTTCAAAGCCGTAATATTTAAGCAGCATTGACGTACTCACAAGCTCGCAGCCTGTCGGAAGGTCGTCCTGCGAACGATACGGTACTTCAATACACCCTGCCGCCTTGTAATTGGGCTTCGGCAGTTCGTTCGTGACTGCCGTTTCCTCATCAGCTTTCGCAGATGTTTCGGAAATATTTTCCTTACGCGGCTTGTCCTCCGTCTTTTCTTCCGACTTGCTTTCGGGAGCTTCTATAGCTTCTGCGGACGTTTTCGCCGATATTTCGGAATTTTTTTCCTCACGCGGCTTGTCCTCTGTTTTTTCTTCCGACCTTTTTTCGGGAACTTCTGTCACGTTGCTTTTGCTTTTTTCGTCAAACTCCGACAGTTCGGGAACGCCGCTGAATACCACGGTCTCGGAAACGGACGTTTCTTCATAAGCTTCCGTTGTCTCCGAAAAATCCGTATACTCGTCACGCTCCACTATTTCACCGCAGGAACAAAGCATAAGCGCAGCAGCAAATGCCGCCGCTGTTTTTAAATGTCTTAACATATCCAAACCTTTCTTTTACTGTTAGCCTTTAGCTGTTAGCTTATTACGTTGTTTTGTGGACTTTTGTCACCTTTTCACACCCTTATCACAATTACCTTTTTTGCCTATATTACGCGGTTAGGGGACTTTTCTACCTTTTTACCCTTTTTTACATAAGCAGGCAAAATGATTATTCACTTTTTTCACAATCTTTTTTATAAGCTATTTTGAGTGATAGTTAATATATTTATCTGAAAGCTGCCGCTTTTTCAAATTCCTAACCTATGGATTTAAGGTAGAAAAGGTAGAAAAGTACCCAAATCTTTTAATCAAATGCAAGATTACTATATGACTAACAGCTATCAATTTTTGTCATTTGTCGTTTCCTGCGACTTGCGGCTACGGGGACGCATATCCCGTACATAAGAATACGGTCGGCAATGCCTGCGGCGGCTCGCCGCTATGACCTTTTTACCCTTTTTACCTTTTTACCATAAGTGACAAATTGATTATTCACTTTTTTCACAATCTCATTTATAAGCTGTTTTGAGTAATGGTTAATATATTTATCTGAAAGCTGCCGTTTTTCAAATTCCCGACCTATGGATTTAAGGTAGAAAAGGTAGAAAAGTACCCAAATAATTTAATTAAATACGAGGTTACTATCACATTATAAGCTGACGGCTCGTGGTACAAGGGGTACGGGTACAAAAGGTACAAAAGGTACAAAAGTACCCATGAAGCTGCGAACTTCGACAGCCTTCTACTATATTATCGTTGAAAACGACCTAAAAGTCAATATACTTTGCAAATTTTTTGCAAAATTTTTTCGTTTTCTTTGACTTTTTGGTGATTATTTGATAATATAATAATAGATTATAAATGAGCCTTTAGCCCTTAGCTTATGGTGTCCGACTTAGCTAACAGCTAACGGCTAACGGCTTTATTGTACAAATCGGAGGAAATATGATAAACATTTTAATAATTGAGGACGATGCAAATATCGCCAAAATGATAAAAGCCGCCCTTGCAATGGTCGATTATAACAGTTTTTGCTGCAATGACGGCAGGTCGGGAGCTGCCGAAGCTCTGAAAGGCGGCTACGATATAGTTCTGCTTGACATTATGCTCCCCGAAATGGACGGCTGGCAGGTCATGGAGAAGATAAAGGATTCGGGCATACCCGTTATCTTCCTCACAGCCTTGCAGGACGTTGCCGACAAAGTAAAAGGACTGCGGCTCGGCGCGGAGGATTATATCGTAAAGCCCTTTGAACCCTTGGAGCTTCTTGCAAGAATAGACGTTGTTCTCCGCCGTGAGCATAAAACAAGCTCGCTGCTTTCCTACTGCGACATTGAGATAGACATAGACAAGCACACCATTACTTCTCATGGCGAACCCGTTTATCTCACGCCAAAGGAGTTTGACGTTATCGTTTACTTTGTTCAGCACCTCGATATTGCCGTTTCCCGTGAAAGCCTGCTTTCAAACATATGGGGATTTGAATTTGGCGGAGAAAGCCGAACGGTCGATATACACGTTCAGCAAGTCCGCAGAAAATTAGGTCTGAAAGACAAGCTTATAACCATTCCTAAGCTGGGCTATCGTCTTGAAAGCTGTGATTCTCAATGAAGCTTTGGCAAAAGATTTTCCTCAGCTCGCTGCTGCTCATTATAGCGGTGGTGAACATCGTATCCATTATGCTCCTCGGAAACAGCCACCGTCTGCTTATCGAGCGCGAGCAATCCCATGCAGTCAACGAACACGAGTATTTCACAACGGCTTTTATAAACACCGTGACATACGAAAAGCTTGCAAAGAACTCTCTCACGCTGAAAGTTTCTGAGATCGGCAAGGCGGCGGAATCGACCGTAAACAGCGTGAGCCGAACCGTAAATTCCGCTATATATTACAGCACGTATGCTTCGGCGGCTCTTAAAATGCCGAATAATCTGAATAAGCAGATACACGAAGAACTCCTTGACAATATCGACCTGTCCTGCAACGAATATACGATACTCACCCTCGAATCCGAAAACAAGCATTTCATGACGGTAGGCTCGGCTGCGCAATTGGACGGAGAGCTTTATTATATTGTTACTGCCACGGACATTACCGAAATTTTCAATCTGCGCAAACGTCAGTCGGATTTCGTAAGAGAGATCAGCATTATCTCGTCCGCCGTTATATCGCTTATACTTCTTGTTATAACAATAACTCTGCTCAAACCATTGAATCGGCTCAACATATATACTAAGGCGATAGCAGGAGGTCAGTACAATATCCGCATACTGAAAAAGGGCAGCCGTGAATTTTGCGAGCTTGCGGATAACATGAACATTATGGCGGACGCTGTTCAAAGCCACGCCCTGCACCTTGAAAAAATCGCGGAATCCCGTCAGACGTTCATTGCCAATCTTGCCCATGAAATGAAAACTCCCCTTACCTCGATACTGGGATTCGGCGATCTGCTGCGTATCAAGAAAAAAGTCACGGACAGCGAACGTATCGAGTATGCGGCAGTCATTGTCGAAGAAACAAAAAGGCTTCGTTCGCTTTCCGAAAAGCTCATGGAACTTGTTGTGCTTGGGGGAACGGAGATAGAAAAAAAGCCCGTTGACCTCCCAAAGCTTATCGGGGACGCCGAGACCGCTCTCACTCCCCTGCTCACAAAGCGAAACATATCCCTGATAACGGATACGGAAAAAATAACTATTGAAGCGGACGAGGAGCTTTTCAAATCCCTGCTGTACAACATCATCGAAAACGCCGTGAAAGCTTCTCCCGATAACTCCGAAATTATTCTGAAAGCCAAAAGAAACAAAGATAAAGCGGTCATATCGGTCGCCGACCACGGCATAGGAATGACTAAGGAGGAAACGGAGCGTGTGTTTGAACCGTTCTACATGGCGGATAAATCACGCAGCAGAAAGGCAGGCGGAGCAGGTCTCGGACTTGCCCTTTGCGCGGAGATCGCAAAGCTCCATAATTCCGTCCTGAAAATCGACAGCTCCCTCGGAAAAGGCACAACTGTTTATATTGAAATGCACGAGGTGAAAAGCAAATGAAGCAGAATATAATTTTCACTGTTCTGACAGCGATAATACTTGCTCTCGGCTTTTATGCAATGGATATAGCGGAGCTGTTCGGCTTCGGAAAAGATGAAGAAAAGCTTATCGCTGTTGAAAAAGCAGTCTCAAAGCAGGTGTACCTTTCAAACACGAATACGCAGATCGCGCCAATGGAGCTTATACGGGGAAGCGTATCTGACGCCGATGAAACGTCTGCCGCAGCGGCTTCGGCAATAGTCAGGGCAATGGCTAAAAACAGCGATCTTTCCGCTATATCATGGGGAACTCATACCGACCTGCTCTCCTCGTGGAAGATAAGCGAAAACGGCTGGATATTCATTAACGGCTGGGAATACGTCAGCAAAAGAAAAAATACCCGTCTGCTTGACTGTATTATTGACGCCGAAAGCCTTACGGTGGTCTATATACGTTTTTATGACAGCATTTCGGAGCAGCCGTCCTCCGCAGACGTAAACCAAGGGCTGAAACAGCTTGCCGAGGATTCGGAATTTTTCTACACATCTCTTGACAGTATCGCTCTTGAACTGCAAGAAGAAATACTCGGCGAGGCTTCTCCCGAAAAATATACGAACCGTACTTTAAATATTACGGGACTTAAAGAACAGCAGGACGTTTCGATATATGATACGTATACTCTTAATTACCAATGCTTCGATAAATATACTACTATGAAAAACCTTGTGGAAGAACTGTATAATTCGGAGCTTGCGTCGTTTATGATAGCTCCCGCTTCGCTTTCAAATATCAGTATCCTTGACGGTGATACGGAAACAGAGATCGGCGGAGTTATGCCGATACTTGAAAAAATCAAAGAACGCCCCGAACACGAACCTCCCGAGTATACCGCATTCGGCAGTTGTATCTATCAGACTGTCGCTCTCGGCGACGAACGTTTCACTGTTATCTACAATGTTCTCAGCAATAATATCGAGGGATATTTCTATGACGGCAACTTTTCTTCCAATGATACTTCGGATATGGAAATAATCAATTAATTTAAAAGCTCCGTTGAAACTATAACCAACGGAGCTTTTTAAGCAAACTTGTTATTATGAAATCGCTATCCACAACTTAGTGGATATTGTTTCCCGTATCTTTTGCCAAAAGGTAAACTCTTGAACCCTATATCGTAAATTCTCCTGCATAAAGCTATAAAAATATGGATTCAAATGTATACGGAAAGCTTTATGCAGGAAAATTTACGACAGCAGAGATTCCAAAGGGGTCACCCCTTTGGCAGGGGGCGTGGGGTGACTCCCTACAGTGTAGGGAGATGTCACGAAGTGACAGAGGGTACGGGGCGGTTAGCCCAGCGTCCCCCACATAAGTTGTAAACAGTGATTATGAGATAACAGCCGCTCTGAGAGCTTCTGCTTTATCCGTTTTTTCCCATGCCGTGCCGAGGTCTTCACGTCCCATATGTCCGTATGCCGCAAGACGGCGGTACTGCGGCTTTTTCAGGTCGAGCATTTTTATAATTGCCGACGGTCTGAGGTCGAAAAGCTTGGAAACGGCTTCGGAAATAAGCGATTCGTCAGCTTTTCCCGTACCGAATGTGTCAACGAGTATTGAAATAGGCTTTGCAACTCCTATAGCGTAGGAAAGCTGTACCTCGCACTTGTCCGCAAGTCCTGCCGCAACGATGTTTTTAGCGATATAGCGAGCCGCATATGCCGCCGAACGGTCAACCTTAGTCGGGTCTTTTCCGCTGAACGCTCCGCCGCCGTGACGTGAATATCCGCCGTATGTATCAACGATTATCTTACGTCCCGTAAGACCGCTGTCGCCCTGCGGTCCGCCGACAACGAAACGTCCCGTCGGATTTATGTAAAACTTTGTATTTTCGTCCAAAAGCTCGGCAGGGATAACCGCGCGTATAACGTACTCCTCTATGTCGCGTCTGAGCTGTTCAAGAGAAACGTCTGCCGAATGCTGAGAAGATACAACAACTGCGTCTACTCTTACGGGCTTATCGTCGTGATATTCAACAGTTACCTGAGATTTGCCGTCGGGTCGGAGGTAACGGAGCGTTCCGTCCTTGCGCACCTCCGTAAGCTTCATGGCAAGCTTGTGAGCAAGCGAAATGGGGAGCGGCATAAGCTCGGGAGTCTCGTTACACGCATAGCCGAACATGATTCCCTGATCTCCCGCGCCGTTTGAAAGTCCGTCGCTTTCGCCGTTTTCCTCACGATACTCGTATGCTTCGTTTACGCCCATTGCAATATCGGGGGACTGCTCGTCAATAGTTGTCAGAACGGAACAGGTGTGAGCGTCAAAGCCGTACTTTGCCCTGTCGTAGCCGATGTCCGCAACTACCTTACGCGCGATCTTCGGAATATCTACCTTAGCCTTTGTTGAAATTTCTCCCATGCACATTATCATGCCCGTGGTAACGACTGTTTCGCAGGCAACTCGGGAATTTTCGTCCTGCTCCAGCATTGCGTCCAGAATAGCGTCCGAGATCTGGTCGCATATTTTATCGGGATGACCTTCCGTTACCGATTCCGATGTGAAAAATACCTTTTTCATTTTTGACCTCCATAATTTTTTCTTTACCAAAAGAAAAAGCGTCCTTACCGTAGGACGCTGTGATTTCTGAGTTTTGAAAACTGCTCATTGATCCTCATCTTTCGGTATATACCGCAGGATTTAGCACCGATACGCAAGCTTTTCCGCTTGGCAGGTTGCCGGGCTTCACAGGACCTGTTTCCTCCGCCGCTCTTGATAAGGTATGATTCTATTATACATCATGAATGTGCGTTTGTCAATAGTTCGGAAAATTTTTTTCTTCGTATGTGTAAAGTTTTAGTTGGCAAGTGAATTTTGTAGGGGAATTGACAGAAATGTGAATTTGTGATATACTCTTATTAATATAAGAGAGCAAATACAACACCGCAGCCGAAAAATACGCAGACAGATGATGTGCAGAGCTGTTCGTACTTTGTGAAGTGCTGCTTAAAATAACTCAGTAAATCGGGAACTTATGGAGGAGTATGTAATAATATGAATACGAAAGTAAAACAATTAAGCGGCGCAAATATGGACATTGATTTAACAAGTGACAAATCGGATATTAGTTGGGAACAAAAAATATGTCCTTGGAACAAAGAAGAAAACACTAATGAACACAAATGTGCAGTGAAAAATACTTCAATATGTAAGTATTTTTATGGAATTAAATATTTAGACAGTGTATTATGTAGTTATCCTTATGAAATTCTTGATGTATTAAAAGATGATGAAATAGAGCATCAATGAATCCACAAAAATCAAATGGAGATATAATGTCATGAAAATAGGATTTATCGGCGCAGGAAAAGTCGGCTGCTCTCTCGGAAAATATCTTGCCGCCAACGGAACGGCTCTGTCGGGGTATTACAGCCGCAGCTCCGAATCAGCATATGAAGCGGCGGAATTTACGGGTTCTGAGGTATTTTCAGACCTGTCAACGCTTTTGCAAAAAAGCGACGCCGTATTTATTACCGTTCCCGACAACAGCATCTGCGAGGTTTACAGAAGTCTTACGGCTTTCGAGCTGAACGAAAAGCTCATCTGCCATTGCAGCGGCGCAATGTCTGCAAAAGAAGCCTTTCCCGACATTGATAAATACAATGCGGAGGGCTACTCTATTCATCCGCTGTTCCCTGTCAGCAGCAAATTTGAATCATACGACAAACTGAAAAACGCTTTTTTCTGCATCGAGGGCGATAATACGCACATTGATTTGTGGAGAAAAACATTTGAAAGCGCAGGTAATCGTGTGAAGATAATATCCGCTGACATAAAAAACAAATATCATGCAGCTTGTTCAATATCAAGCAATCTTGTTTGCGCGCTTATTTATGAAAGTATATCGCTGCTTAATGAATGCGGATTTTCGGAAAGCGAAGCCGCCGAAGCCGTTCGTCCCCTCGTTATGAGCAACATTGAACGCATATTTGAAGTCGGAGCTGTAAATGCTCTTACGGGTCCTGTCGAAAGAAACGATACCGATACCGTACAAAAGCACCTCGGCTGTCTCAGCAGCGAAACTGACGCCGAAATGTACAGGGCAGTCTCCAAAAAACTGATCGAGCTTGCGCAGCAGAAGCATTCTGATACAGATTATTCCGAAATGAAAAACATACTCTGATACAAAAAGGCACTTCGATACGGAAGTGCCTTATCTCTTATATTAGGGAAGTGCCTTAGATTTTAGAGCCTGTTTAATATCTCGGCGTATGCGAATTTTCGAGCATAATTTTGTCGAAGTCAAGGAAAAAATTCGCAGGCATACTGTCGTATGGCAAGGATTTTTGACGCAGGATTCGGCAAAATTTGCCGAAAAGACGTGTGCGAGGAGATGTTAAACAGGCTCTTATATCAAAGCCCCATGCTTTTCGTAGCTGCTGACCTTTACTATTTCGTTCTTCTCGTCAACAAATACAACTTTCGGGCTATGAGTTTTTATTTCCTCCGGCGACATATCAGCGTAAGCCATAATAATGACCGAATCGCCTTTTTGTCCCGAACGCGCGGCAGCTCCGTTCAGACAGATAACGCCGCTGCCACGTTCGCCTGCAATAACGTATGTTTCGATACGGCTTCCGCTGTTTACATTTACAACGTGAACGCGTTCGTATTCGTATAACCCCGACGCTTCCATAAGAGCTTCATCAATGGTGATACTTCCCACATAATTAAGCTCCGCCTGAGTTATTACAGCTCGATGTATCTTACTTTTAAGCATTGAAATAAGCAATGTTGCGCCCCCTTATACATCTTCCGTGAAGAAGTTATCTATAAGACGTGTTTTTCCGATATAAACCGCCATTGCGCAGAGTGCCGGACGGTCGAGCGTTTCTATCTGCTGCATTGTCGCGCAGTCAACGATCTTTACGTAGTCTGTTTTTGCAAGAGGTTCGGCGTTTATATGCGCTTTCATTGCATCGAGTATCACGCCGCAGTTTTTCTCGCCGTTTCTTACCATATCCATACCGAGGAAAACCGCCTGCGAAAGCACTAATGCAGCCTTTCTCTCGGCTTCGTTAAGGTAGGTGTTCCGTGAACTTTTTGCAAGTCCGTCCTTTTCACGGATTATGGGACAGCCGATTATCTCTATATCCATGTCAAGATCGCTTACCATGTGACGTATGACCGCAAGCTGCTGAGCGTCCTTTTTGCCGAAATATGCGCGGTCGGGCTTTACGATATTGAAAAGCTTCGATACAACGGTGCAAACTCCTCTGAAATGAATGGGACGGCTCAGTCCGCAAAGCTCCTCGGTAAGGACTGTCATATCAACGAACGAGGAAAATCCCTCGTGATACATTTCCTTCGGCTCGGGATTGAAAATTATATCGCCGCCGTGTTCCTCGACCAGCTTTGCGTCATGTTCGATGTCACGGGGATAGCTTTCAAGGTCCTCCGACGGACCGAACTGCATGGGGTTCACAAAGTCGGACACAACTGTTCTGTCGTTATCTCTGTGCGAAGCGTCAATAAGGCTTGCATGACCCTCGTGGAGATACCCCATTGTAGGAACAAGACCCACCGTCAGTCCCTGCGCTCTCCATTCCCTGACCTGTCTGCGTACTTCATCTATAGTCTTTACAATTCTCATATCAATCGACCTCTCCCGCAAGCTTGTCTATAATTTCCTCGTCAACGGAATACGTATGCTCCTCAGACGGGAACGTTCCGTTTTTAGTCTCGTTTATATAATTGCTTACGCCGCTGCGGATAAGGTCGCCTGCTTCTGCAAAGCGTTTTACAAATTTCGGCGTATGACCTACAGTAAGTCCGAGCATATCTTGATATACAAGCACCTGACCGTCGCAGCCGCCGCCTGCCCCGATACCTATAGTAGGAATGGCGAGCTTTTTAGTGATTATCTCCGCAAGCTTTGCCGGTATTCCCTCGAGAACGACTGCGCAAGCTCCTGCCTCCTGAATCTTAACGGCGTCGTCAATGAGCTTTTTTGCCTTGTCAAGGCTCTTTCCCTGAACCTTGAATCCGCCGAAAACGTTTACCGACTGCGGAGTAAGTCCCAAATGCGCTACAACGGGGATAGAAGCGTTTACGATAGCCCTGATCTGTTCGCAGACCTCCGCTCCGCCCTCCAGCTTTACAGCGGTTGCTCCGCCCTCTTTAATGAGCCTTCCTGCGTTGATGACTGCCTCCCGAACGCTTACCTGATACGACATAAACGGCATGTCCGCAACGACAAAAGCGTTCTCCGCTCCTCTCGATACGGCGGCTGTGTGGTGGATCATATCCTCCATTGTGACCGCAAGCGTATTTTCATAGCCGAGCATTACCATTCCCAGAGAGTCGCCGACGAGTATGGAATTAACTCCGCACTCATCAAAAATCTTTGCTGTCGTGTAATCGTAAGCAGTAAGCATTGTGATCTTATCGCCCGATTGCTTCTGCTTCAGCAAAGTTGCTACAGTGTTTTTCATTTTAATACTCCTTAAAATTTAGTTACCTTTCCGACTGATTCGGATAAGATACACCTGTATTATATACCAAAATTGTGATGATTATGTGAAAATGCAAAAAAATATGAAAACTCTTTGCCCTTTTGAATCTCTCTTTAGCTGAAATTACATGATAACAACATTTGCTGTATTAGTAAGCATAAATCTTGAAATATATTTTCACGAAAAACCTTCAATTTAGTATTGACAATTTTGAGCATATATGTTATAATAATTTTGCAGACATAATATCGAGTTTACACCTGTATAAACTATATGTATTATTTCCAAACGGTACATATCGCTTAAAAACAACGTTTACTGTTCATGCAAAACAACCACAATGTGCCGTTTGTCAAACAAGTTCCACACACTTTGTGCAGAAAAAATTTTATGATCGGTCTGACCGAACAGAAAGGACATTTAAATGAAAAAGACAGTTTCAATTCTTGCAGCAGCTATGATGACAGCAGTTTCTCTCGCTTCCACCGCTGTATCAGCAGTAAATTCAACCTCAGTATATGCAGCGGAGGATTTAGCAACGTTGGCTTCCTCACTCGGCGCTGACACCGAGCATCTGAATATTCCGTTTATGTGGGATATATCAGTTGATCCTGACGGTAAAACAAACTATAGTGACGAAAGCTACTATATCACAATAATGGATGTGCTTATACACAATGGTGAACTGAAGATCAGCGATCTACAGGCAGATGCTGCAAAAATGTCCGATATATCCGACAACGCCGCTTTACGTGAAAAAATAAGAAACGAAAGTCAAAGGCTTGTAAATAATTTCATTTACCATTACGCATTCAAAAACGATTCTGCAAAGGATAAGATACCTGCGCTTCTCGCAACGGCTGAAAAAGCATATGCAAATAATGAGTACTTTCACATTGGATATCGTGGTATTGATCCTGAATTAAAATCAGATCTGCCATCTGAGGGGACGGGACATCATGTGACAGGTATAGGCATAACGGACGGTTCATGGACTTTCAACGGAAGAGTGTTTGATAAATGTATTCTGACTTTAGATACCGTAAACACGGCTAACGGAGAAAGCGCGTTTTCTGAGGATACGTGTATTTATGTAAACTCTGAGACATACGATTACTATATCCCGAAATACTCGAATTCAGCTACAGAGGATATACATATAATCGCATTTGACAATGATACAATGGTCAACGGAGACACTTCTGCCCTGTTCAATATAAGATGTACACAAAAGAATTCATCAGCTATTTATACGATCACCTCAATAAAAGACGGTATTGAAACAGTACGAAACAGAGAAAATGAATATCTTGACTATTGCCATAACGCATATAACGGAAACTTTTTTATAAAAGCTGACAGCTTTAAAATAGACTGCGATAACTATGGCTATTCGGGTTCCTGCACGATGATAACAAATGACGATACATATATTGAAACACAGCTTAGCGCAGGCAACAGTACGTTCACTTTTGACGGTAAAGCATATCATATAATCGGCACTTATTATCCTGAACGTGTATCACCTGTCGGAGCTGAGAACAACGACAGTTTCTTCTACAAAAAAAGTAACACGTCGTTTGATTTTTATGGCAAGGTATTAGAGGGTTTCAGTTTTGAACCTGCAAACGACAGCTTTTTTATTGACGGAGGAACAGGCGTTCGCTTCGTTGGCAATGAAAAAGAAATGGGAAATATTTTCGCTTCGCAAAAAACAGAGGTCAAATATGACGAAAACGGTATTACGGACTTTTTCATTGATATAGACAAGGACGGTCAATTTGAGCATAAGGTAGAAAAGGGCGATGTAAACTGCGACGGAACGATCGACGCAAGCGACGCTTCCTCTGTATTACAGGCATATTCCTCTCTTTCCACAGGCGGAAAAACGTATCTGAACAGCAATCTCGCCGACTGGGACGAGAACGGTGCGGTTGATGCTTCGGACGCTTCCTTTATCCTCCAGAAATATGCTGAACTCTCCACAACATAAATAATTTAACAAGGCAACGCTTCGCAGAGATCGTGAGGTGTTGCCTTATTATTTCGAGTAGCTTTTTCAACGATTTCTACCGCAAATAAAAATTTACGCTTTACAAATCGCATTTTTTCTGCTATAATGTTAATTAAGAAAATTTTGCGAAATGAGGAACTTAAATTGGCTAATGATAAAATCAGAAATTTCTGTATCGTTGCGCATATAGATCACGGAAAATCCACCCTTGCCGACCGAATTCTTGAAAAAACCGAAACCGTCGCAGTTCGGGATATGGAGGATCAGCTCCTTGACAATATGGACATCGAGCGTGAAAGAGGAATAACTATAAAAGCCCGTGCCGTCCGACTGAAATATACCGCGCAAAACGGCGAGGACTATATTTTCAATCTCATTGATACGCCCGGACACGTTGACTTCAACTACGAAGTTTCACGTTCTCTTGCCGCCTGTGAGGGAGCAATTCTCGTTGTTGACGCTTCGCAGGGCATTGAAGCTCAGACCCTTGCCAACACCTACCTTGCTATCGAACACGACCTTGAAGTCGTCCCAGTCGTAAACAAGATCGACCTGCCCTCCGCAGACCCCGAGCGCGTCTGTGCAGAGGTCGAAAACGTTATCGGTATCCCTGCAATGGACGCTCCCCGTATTTCGGCAAAAATGGGTACTAATATAGAAGAAGTCCTCGAACGCATCGTCACGGACGTTCCGGCTCCTGACGGCGACCCCGAAAAGCCCCTTAAAGCCCTGATATTTGACAGCTACTACGATTCCTACAAGGGCGTTATCATTTACGTCCGCATAAAGGAAGGCAGGGTAAAGGTCGGCGACAACATCAGATTAATGGCTACGGGAGCTGTTTTCAACGTTGTTGAAGCAGGCTTTATGGACGCTTCTTCTCTCGTGAACAACGGTTCTCTCGAAGCAGGCGAGGTCGGCTATATCGCCGCTTCTATAAAGAGTATCGGAGATACCCGTGTGGGCGATACGGTCACGAACAACGATTTTCCGTGTGACGAGGCTCTTCCGGGTTACAGAAAAGTAAATCCTATGGTTTTCTCGGGAATTTATCCTGCGGACGGCGCAAAGTACGGCGATCTGCGTGACGCTCTCGAAAAATTGCAGCTCAACGACGCTTCTCTTTCCTTTGAGCCTGAAACTTCGATAGCTCTCGGATTCGGATTCCGCTGCGGATTCCTCGGACTTCTCCACATGGAGATAATACAGGAACGTCTGGAACGCGAGTATAACCTCGACCTTATAACGACTGCTCCCTCCGTTATCTACAAGGTCACAATGACTAACGGCGATGTGCAGTATATCGACAATCCTACCAACTACCCCGACCCTGCCCTTATTCAGACTGCCGAAGAACCCGTGGTAAAGGCAAGCATTCTCTCACCCTCGGAATTTGTCGGCAACATCATGGAGCTTTGTCAGGACAGGCGTGGAATTTTCAAGGATATGAAGTACCTCGACGATACCCGTGTCGAGCTGCACTACGAACTCCCCCTGAACGAGATAGTATACGATTTCTTTGACGTTCTCAAATCACGCACAAAAGGCTACGCAAGCTTTGATTACGAAATGCTCGGCTATGTGCCGTCAAAGCTCGTTAAGCTCGATATTCTCCTCAACGGCGATATTGTAGACGCGCTTTCGTTTATTATCCATGCGGACAAGGCATACGGCAGAGCAAGAAAAATCGCCGAAAAGCTGAAAGAAAACATTCCCCGTCAGCTTTTTGAAGTCCCCATTCAGGCGGCTATCGGAGGAAAGATAATCGCTCGTGAGACCGTAAAAGCTATGAGAAAAGACGTTCTTGCGAAGTGCTACGGCGGCGACATCACACGTAAAAAGAAGCTCCTTGAAAAGCAGAAAGAGGGCAAAAAACGTATGAGACAGCTCGGTACTGTAGAAGTACCGCAGGAGGCTTTCATGAGCGTACTGAAACTCGATTCGTGAGGAAATTGCAATGCTGTTTAACTATATTATCTCAGGCTTGGCGGCAGTATTTTTCATACTCTGCCTGACAGCTCTGATAAGCGAAAAAAATCCCGTCAAAACTGCGAAAATGCGTAATTTTCTTCGCAGCCTGACCGTTTCCCTGCGTGAAATTACTTTAACTTGGGTCATCGTAATTTCTGCGCTTGTACTGTTTATTTCGTCAAAGATAAGATCGGCGGACTTTATATGGACGCTGTGCGCCCTCGGGATATTCCTCCTCGGCGTTATAACTTTAAATTCATTCCGTTTGTTCGGTTTTTCAAAATCAAGAAAGCGCAAGAAAAAGAGCATGACGATCGGAAAAGCAACGTTTTTAAAAAATACGGCTGAGATCTCGGAAGCTTCCCTGCTCACCGAAAAAAAGCCTCAAAGGAGCGAATAATGAAAAGTATCTATACCTGTCCCCACTGTGGGAAAAAAACCTTTAACCCTTGGAAAAAAGCCTTTGCAGGTCAGCTTAATTCTCCCGGCAAGGTCTGCATGGAATGCGGCAGAAAGTGCGTCAACGGAAAAGGCGCAACTATCTTCAACGCCGTGTACAGCCTTATCGCTTTTGCGCTTATTGTGGTGGTATACCTTAAAACTCCCGATTGGCGCGGAACTTCCCTTGACTGGGTCGCCTACTACGAAGTTTTTATCTGCGTGGGACTGTTCCTGTCGATACTCATAATCCCCAAAGCTGTAAACGCATTTTTCTTTAAGCTTGCTCCCGCTATCCGAATCGACGCTGTAAAATGAATACCCTCGGACTTTATATCCACGTCCCGTTCTGCGGAAAAAAATGCCGCTACTGCGATTTTTATTCCGTCAGCTATACAAGCTCCAACGCCGACGCCTATACCGACGCCGTTCTGCGGAATATCGAGCATTATTCCGACAAGACAGCAGTTCTCGACACTGTATACTTCGGCGGCGGAACTCCGTCGCTGCTGTCTGCGGAACAGCTCTCAAAATTTATTACACATATAAAAACGTACTTCGAGCTGTCCGACAATGCGGAGATAACTCTTGAAGCCAACCCTAATACTCTGACATATGAAAAGCTTGCAAAGCTCCGTGAGATCGGGATAAACAGGCTGTCTATCGGCGTTCAGTCCATGCTCGACGACGAATTGAAGCTGCTTGGGCGTACCCATACCGCCGAACGAGCGGTGAAGTCCGTTTACGCTGCGGAAAAAGCAGGGTTCGGCAATATTTCCTGCGACCTTATGACTGCTCTGCCAAATCAGACGGCGGAAAAACTCAGGCTTTCCATTGACAGAATGGCGGAGCTGCCTATACAGCATATTTCCGCATATATCTTGAAAATCGAGAAAGGCACGCCCTTTGACTGCAATGAGATACGAAACGCCGTACCGACCGACGACGAAACCGCCGAGCTTTACATGACTATGACGGAAAGACTTCGAGAAAAAGGCTTTTTCCAGTACGAAGTATCAAATTTTTCCAAACGCGGTTTTGAGAGCCGCCATAACTGCCGCTACTGGAAATGCCTTGACTATATAGGAATAGGTCCGTCCGCCCATTCGTGCTATAAGGGAAAGCGTTTTGCCGCAGCTCCCGATATAAAGGCATTTATCGGCTCGCCTGTTCAGCAGACGGAAATTACGGACAGCTCCCCCTGCGGATTCGAGGAGTTCTCAATGCTCCGCCTGAGACTTGCAGAGGGGCTTGACCTCAAAGACGTTGAAGCTCACAGAAGCGATATTGAAAAAAAAATTCCCCCGCTTATTCAAGCAGGGTACGTTAAATACAACGGTGAAAAAGTCTCTTTGACGGAAAAAGGCTTTCTCATGTCAAATTCGGTCATTGAATATCTTATTTTTTAAGTAGACCTCCTCGGAAACTGAAAAGCACTGTTTGACTTGTCTTTTTTGCGCTGTGCTTTGCCAGCTTTCCTTGCAATACATACAGTATTCCTGCGGAAACCTGACTTTGCACAGCACAAAAAATCCTGCGCCATACAGCACTTCCCAGTTCCCGAGGAGGTCTAATTATTTTTACTCCAGCAGCTCCTTTCGCATCTGCGCAAGGAGCTTTTTTTCTCGCCTTGATACCTGCACCTGCGTCATGCCGAGTATTTTCGCCGTGTTAGATTGAGTTAAATTTTTGAAGTATCTCAATTCAAGCAGCATTCTGTCATTCTCGGGCAATGCCGTCATTATCTGCCGCAAAGCAAGTAAGTCCACTATCTGCTCATCGGGCGCGTCCACAGGTACGTCAAGCTGTCCCTCGCTGTCGTCCGAAGCCGTCAATGACAAAAGCGGCTGAGCGGCGCATAACGCTTCCGATATATCTGTTTCGGATTCCCCCGAAATTTCCGACAACTCGCTTATCGCAGGTTCTCTGCCCTCTCGCTGAAAAAACTCCGAGCATATTTTTTGCAGCCGCATGGAAAGCTCTTTCAGACTTCGGCTCACCCGAAGCGTTCCGCCGTCGCGAAAAAGCCGCTTTATTTCGCCCAGTATAACAGGTACGGCATATGTGGAAAATTTCACTCCCCTGTTCGGATCAAAGGCTTTTACGGCTTTCAGAAGTCCCAGACAGCCTGCCGAATACAAGTCCTCGTATTCTATCCCACGTCCTCGGAAACGGTTGGCGCAAAGATGAACAAGACCTAAATTTTCCTCAGCCTTGACTTCAGTTCCCATGATCGCCGAGCCTCTTACGCATTGTTACCGTTGTCCCCTTGCCGACCCTGCTTTTCACCGTCAGCTTGTCCATAAAGCTTTCCATAACGGAAAACCCGAGTCCCGACCGTTCCTCCTCGGGAGCTGTCGTGAAAAGCGGCTCCATTGCCTGCTCTACATCGGGAATGCCGCAGCCGCTGTCCTTGATCTTTATGTATATTTCCCGATTTGCAAGAAGCTTTATTGTAAGCTCTATCTTACCCTGAGTTCCCCTGTAGCCGTGAACTATGGCGTTCGTTACCGCCTCCGATACCGCTGTGCGTATGTCCGAAAGCTCCTCGACTGTCGGGTCGGACTGTATCACAAAGGAGGATACCGCCGCTCTCGCCGTCCCCTCGTTGACAGAATGGGAGGGCAGAATAATTTTTATCTCGTTTACTGTTTCCATTGTCTCACCTCACACTATTTTTACTATCCGCTCAATGCCGGAAAGCTTGAGAACTCGCCGTATGTATGGCTGAGGACTGCGTATCTCAAGCTGTCCGCCGCACTCCTTCATAAGCTTGTACCTGCCTATTATCAGTCCTATTCCCGAGCTGTCCATAAAGGTTATCCCTGTAAAGTCCATTGCAAGCCTGTCCGGCTGCATGGTTATTACAAAACGGTCTATCTCCGACCTCAGCGACTTTGCCGTGTGATGATCTATCTCACCGCTGAGCATTGCTATCGCCGTACCGTTTTCGGATCTGATACTGATTTTCATTGCTCCTACACCTCTTTTGTCTACACTGTCCGCAGCTTTATCTCGTTCAAGCTGCGATAGCGTTTTTATCTTTAGTAACCATATTATAACATCGTGTATTTGAAAAAACTGTCGAAGATAAGTATCACGCACACAAAAATTTTATATCCGAAACAAACTGTAGGGGCTGGCGCCCTCGACAGCCCGAAATGGGGTTACGTTTACAGTCCGAAAACGGGACGTCGAGGGCGCCGTCCCCTACAAAATTTACTTTCCTACTAAACTTTACACTTACTCATTAAACATTACGCTTGAAATTTTTTCCCGAACGTGTTATAATGTAAATACCAATCAAAAGGAGAATTTTTATGCCGAAACAGTTCTGGAAAGGCAGTGCGCTTCTTGCTCCCGTACCTGCCACCCTCGTTACCTGCGGAACAACAGAAAAACCAAACGTTCTGACGATCGGCTGGACAGGCATCGTCTGCACCCGACCGCCTATGACTTATATTTCAGTCCGCCCCGAACGGTTTTCCCACGATATTATAAAAAAATCGGGCGAATTTGTCATCAATCTTACCGCCTCGTCTATGGTCAGGGAAGTCGATCTCTGCGGCGTAAAAAGCGGACGGGACATTGACAAATTCGCTGCATGCGGATTTCACGCCGTACCTGCTGTAAAGGTCGCCGCTCCCCTCATCGAGGAATGTCCCGTAAGCCTTGAATGCAAGGTGACGGAAAGCAGACTTCTCGGCAGCCACACCATGTTTTTAGCCGAAATAATCGGCGTTGACGCAGACGAAAAATACATCGACAGCAAGGGCAAGCTGAATTTACAGCAATGCGGACTTGCCGCCTATGCCCACGGAGAATATTTCGCTCTGGGACGTAAGCTCGGCGACTTCGGTTTCTCGGTACGCAAAAAGAAAAAGCACAAAAACGGAGTGAAACATGGATAAATACAGCTTTATTTACGTTGCAATATCCTCGATAAACTGCTGTAATTCGCTGTCGGTCTCAATGGTTATGCCCTCGGTGAGCTGCTCCTTATCGTAATCGGAAAGCAGCGAAAAATCGTAGTCGATAACACGGTACGGCACACGGCTGTTTCCCTTGAACACGCCTATCCTCCCGTTGTACTCGCGTACTGTACTCACAACGGCAGGCAGCTCGGCAGGAATATCCGATATTTTCGACGCAAGTCTCTGCCTGTGCAACGACTGCCCCATAGTGCATATCACTATAAATCCCGATACCGTTATGGCGGTCATTAAAGTTAAATAAATTTTCTTGTCCAATGAACGTATCATATCGTCGCTCCTTTGCTTAAGGCACCACCGCACAAAGACCGCCTGATGGCTTTGCACGTCATCTGCTTGCATATTTTCCGTCATCTTGCACATAAATTTCTTGACATACGACAGTATGCCTGCAAAATTTCTGTACAATCTGACGAAAAATCTGACTGCACATCTGCCGCACAATCTCTGTGCGGTGATGCCTTAAATTCTTACTTATATTCTCCCCGATTTTTGCTAAATTATACAAATTCAAAAAAATTGATTTCCGTGAATTTTTTTCCGCGCCTATTGCAATTTTGAAACTAATATGGTATAAGCAGCGTGACGCTGCACCCTGTGTCACGTTACCACTCGCAAGCTCGTTAATTTTGAGAAGTTCAAATTTTTTTCCGCGCCTATTGCAATTTTGAAACTAATATGGTATAATATAATGTGTGTAAGTTTACGACATTCCAACAGAAAGGAGACAGGCGTTTAAATACGCCTAAAGACAAAATGGATAAATCAAATCACGATAAAGGAACGCTGCGGCAGCCGGCGCACCGTGACGACATACACAAGAGCAAAAAACATCCGAAGAAAAAGAAAAATATTTTTCTGCTTGTTCTGAAAAAGCTCTTTGCATGTATCGCAACGACCCTGCTGTCACTGTTCCTCATTATTATCATCACGGGTACTATCGTTGCCACCGCTCTTACGGTCTACGTCATGGACTTTATGGACGAGTCCTCCACTATCACTCTTGCCGAGCTTGAATCGGGAAGCAATACTTACCTCTACGGTACGGAGATCGACGAAAACGGAGAAGCTCAGCCTGTTGTACTGAGGGAATTTAAAACGGACGTTCAGCGTATTCCGGTCGATATTGAAAAAATACCGCAGCATGTCCGCAACGCTTTCGTTTACACGGAGGACGAGCGTTTTTACGTTCACGACGGCGTTGACTACAAGCGTACTTTCACCGCTTTCCTGAATATGTTCCTGCACTTCTACGACACCGATCAGGGCGGTTCAACGATCACTCAGCAGCTTATCAAGAACATCACAAAGGACGATGAGAAAACTCCTCAGCGTAAGATACGTGAGATCTTTTCCGCAATGCAGCTCGAAAAAACCTACTCAAAGGACGAAATTCTTGAAGAATACCTGAACTACATCGGCTTCGGCGGCGCAAGAAACGGAATACAGTTGGCTGCTATAGACTATTTCGGAAAAACCGTGGAGGATCTTACAGTCCCCGAGGCTGCCGTACTTGCCGCTATCCCGAAAAGTCCGCAGTATTACGGTCCTTTCGTCGAAACCTACGATGCAGACGATAATCTGGTAGTTGACGGCAAGGCGAACAACAAGGAACGTAAAGAATACGTTCTCTGGCAGATGTACAAAAACGGCGCTATCACCTATGACGAGTATCAGGAATATCTCGATACCAAGCTCGTCTACACCGATTCCGAAGAATACAAAAAGCTTCACCCCGAGGTAGACCTGCAAAAGCTCAAAAACGAAGAAGAAGCCTATACTTGGGAAGTTGACGCTATGCTCTACGAGGCATGCGGCTATTTACAGGAGCTTTACAACATTGAATACGACGAGGCTCTTGCACGAATTTACAAGGGCGGCTACAAGATATATTCAACTGTTGACAAAGATATGCAGAACTATATTGAAGAAAAGTTCCTTGACATCAATAATATTATCCCCCAAAGCTGGGTAGAAAAATGGGTAGACCTTGACGGGGACGGCACTGTCTCACCCGAGGAAAGTCTGCCGCATATCGCCTTTATTGCGCTTCGCTATGACGGTTCTGTAATGGCTCAGGTCGGCACTTGGGGTCCGAAAACAGGCTCGCTTGTCACCAACTACGCCGTACGCGAACCGAGACAGATCGGCTCGACTGTTAAGCCTATCTCAACATACGGTCTTGCTCTCGAAACAGATCATATCCATTGGGGAAGCCGATACCGCAATTTGCCGTCTGAAACTCTAAAGGACGAGGACGGTAATCCGTGGCCTTTCAACTACGGAAGAGTAAGGGGCGACGGTGCGGAACACAAAATATACTACTTCCTGCAACAATCATTCAATACGATTCCTGTACGGCTCTGCGAAGAACTGACGCCCGAAGCCGTATTTAAGTTCTGTACCGAAAATCTGGGAATGAAGCTTGATGAAAGCGACAAGGCTCATTCGCCTTTGTCTATCGGCTCTCTGACATACGGTATCACGCTCGAAAACCTCGTAAACGCTTATCTCCCCTACGGCGCAAAGGGCGTTTACAATGAAGCGCATATCATTTCAAAAATCGAGGACGCCAACGGTCAGGTCATTGTTGACAATGTAGACGGCAGAAACACTCATCAGGCTGTTTCCGATGAAACTGCGTGGGTAATGAACCGCCTTATCAAAAACGTTGTTGACAACGGTACAGGTACTGCCGCTAAGCTTTACAACAAAACCGTTGTCGGCAAAACAGGTACTACCGAGGACTGGTACGACCTTGCTTTCGTCGGAATGACACGAGACTTTGCAAGCGGTATAACTATCGGTTACAAGGAAAAACGAGCAGGCATGGAGCTTCCCTCAAGCCTTAAGTCGGCTGCCGTATGGAACACCATAATCGGCGACTATGCTAATACGCGTTTCCCCGATACGGGCGTGGATTTCGATCAGGTCGATTCCGTTATACAAGCCCCAATGTGCGAGGCTTCGGGTCTTATAGCGAGAGAATACTGTCCTAAGGGAATCACGGGTTACTGGAAATCTTCCAACGCTCCTTACTGCGACGGAAATCATTATATCGCTCCCTCACCCTCACAGCAGACTGCAACACCTGTCGATCCAAATGCAGGCGGAGGAGCTGTTGACCCCAATGCAGGCGGCGGTGGAGCTGTCGATCCCAACGGCGGCGGCGGTGCTGTCGATCCTAACGGTGGTGGAGGTGCTGTCGATCCCAACGGCGGCGGCGGCGCTGTCGATCCCAATGGCGGCGGAGGTGCTGTTGACCCCAACGGAGGCGGCGGTGCTGTCGATCCCAACGGTGGCGGCGGCGGTGTTGATCCTAACGCCGGCGGAGATACTTGGTAATCAAGGGATAATAATTGTTACCGACTAATATTGTGAATCCCGATTCGTTTCGGGTATAAAAAAAAGCCTGCCCTTACTTAGCTTTGGACAGGCTTTATCTAAAAATATGAGGTGAAATAAATGAGTGATAAACTGCGGCTTTGCTGTCCATGTCATTTCGGTCTGGAAAGCGTTTTGAAATACGAAATAACAAAAATAGGCGGCACTGACCTAAAAGTAAGCGACGGAAAAATAAGCTTCACAGGCGATGAAAACATCATGGCAAGGGCGAACCTCTGCCTTTCGACTGCTGAACGTGTGCTTATTGAGCTTATAGAATTTCGCGCGGAGACATTTGAGGACTTGTTTCAAGGGGTTCGCTCGATAGAACTGGAAAGATTCATCGGCATCGACAATGCGTTCCCCGTCAAGGGATATTCGCTTAATTCCGCTCTCCACAGCGTTCCCGACTGTCAGTCTATCGTAAAAAAAGCGGCGGTGGAAAGGCTGAAAACTAAATACGGCGTGAACAGGTTCTCCGAGACTGCTCCTCCCGTTCAGATACAATTCAGCATAATGAAAGATATTGTTACGATATATCTCGATACAAGCGGAGTCGGACTCCATAAGCGAGGTTACAGGCGAAATTCCAATGCCGCTCCAATTAAGGAAACTCTTGCGGCAGGTATTGTTGACCTTGCAAGGGTACGCCCTGATTCCATTGTATGCGACCCGTTCTGCGGCAGCGGTACTCTGCTTATCGAGGCAGCTTTAAAGGCTCTGAAGATACCCGTGGGCATAAACCGCCGATTTGCCGCCGAAAAATGGGAGTCCATAGATTCAAGGATATGGCAGGAGGAGAGAAAAAAAGCCATAGACGGAGTTGACCGCTCGGCAACTTTCCACGGCATCGGATTTGATATTGACGATGCGGCAGTCGCCCTCACCCTTGATAACGCTCACAAGGCAGGCATAAAGTCACGGCTGAAAATCGAGCAGGCGGATATTTCAAAGTTCGTACAGCCAGAAAATTCTATCGTTATCTGCAATCCGCCTTACGGAGAAAGACTTTTGGAGCTTCGTGAAGCAGAGGACATTTACCGTAAAATGGGCAGGGTTCTCGGTCACGGAGGAAATCGGCAAAGCTACGTCATTTCCCCTCACGAACAGTTTGAGACTTTCTTCGGCGAAGAAGCCAAAAAACGCCGAAAGCTCTATAACGGCATGATAAAATGCCAGCTTTATATGTACTTCTGATGGACTATATGCTGAAAAAGCGGCTGTTATCGCTGCTCTACCCTGTAAGATGTCCGATTTGCGGCAAGGTAATATTTCCGCATGAGGACTTTTGCAGCGAATGCCGTGAGAATTTGCCGAAATACTGCGGAGATTTTAATATAAAGGGCGCAGAAGCTTTCATCGCTCCGTTTGAGTACCACGACATGATCTCCCCTGCTATACTGCTCATGAAAAACGGTACAAGGGGCAACGCGCCTTACGCTTTGGGACTTGCGACAGCGGAATGTATCAAAAATCACGGTATACATCGGCAGTCGGATATTATTATTCCAACGCCGATGCACTCAGCCGACAAAAGAAAACGCGGCTTCAACCAGTCGGAGCTTATCGCAAAAGAGGTCGGACGAATACTCAATTTAAAAGTTTGTACAAAATGTGTTGAAAAAGTCCGTATTACCGAACCTCAGAAGCGGCTTTCCAAAAAAGAAAGAAAAAATAATCTCAAAAACGCTTTCGCTGTGAAAGCTCCCGAGCTTATTCGGGAAAAACGGGTCATGCTCATTGACGATGTATGTACCACAGGCAGCACGCTTGCGGAGCTTACAAAACTTCTCCGTCAAAACGGCGCAGCGGCGGTTTACTGCGTATGCTGCTGTAAAACTCCAATTAAAAAAGCAATGTCTACAACTTAAGTGGGGGACGCTGTCCCCCACACCCCCTGCCAAAGGGGTGACCCCTTTGGAATCTCTGCTGTCGTAAATTTTCCTGCATAAAGCTTTCAGTATACATTTGAATCCATATTTTTATAGCTTTATGCAGGAGAATTTACGATATAGGGTTCAAGAGTTTACCTTTTGGCAAAAGATACGGGAAACAATATCCACTAAGTTGTGGATAGTGATTAAAAAAGGTGATAAAGATGATTGAAAATCATGCGGAAAAGGCTTGCAGACTGTTTGCAGAGGGGCGAAACTGCGCTCAGGCTGTTTTCACCGCTTTTGCCGATGTTACGGGACTTGACGAGGAACTTGCTCTCCGTCTTTCCTCCTCGTTCGGCGGAGGTATGGGACGTATGAGGGAGGTCTGCGGCACTTGCTCTGCAATGTTTATGGTCGCAGGTATACTCTACGGCTACACTTCCAAAAATGATATTGACGAAAAGGCGGAGCATTACCGACGTATTCAATATCTTGCGGCTCAATTCAGAAAAAAACACGAAACGATAAACTGTCTGGAGCTGCTTAAAGGTCTCAAGGTCAGCTCCGACCCTATGCCCGAACAGAGGACGGAACAATACTACAAGGTTCGCCCGTGTATTAAGTTCGTCAGAACAGCGGCGGAAATTCTTGATAATTATATAAATGAAAATCCTGTTAAGGCAGCAAATAAATAAACGTGCCGCGGTACTTATGAGCTTAATGTCATAAGTACCGTGGCACTCAATTTTTCTTACGGTACTGCGTCGGGGTCACTCCCACAAGCTTTTTAAACTGCCGCATGAAATGCTCCTCATTGTCATATCCGCACATCGCCGCCACCTGAGACACGGTACACCCTGTCTCGCTGAGAATTTCCTTGGCTTTCTCGATCTTGCCGTTTATCACGTCTGTCATGCAGGAAACTCCGAATATCTCACGGTAAATGTGCTGAAAATATGAGCGTGACATGCTTACGTCCGCCGCCATTGTGTCAACGTTCCATTTCATCTGCGGATTACGGTATATCTTCTCACGAAGCTCCATCAATTCGCTGTAATGAGGTTCAGCCGCCGACTGCACGGGTTCACGGTGCGAACAGTTCTCCGCCGCTTTCATAAGCAGCGTTTTCAGCATAAGGTCTATCATTTTCATGCGCCTGCCGTTCAGAGAATAAAATTCGGCGGTAAGATTCCCGATAAGTCGGCTTATAAAATCGCTGTCCGTGTGAAAGATAGGCTCATTAAAGGCAATCTCGGCAATGTCTATGAACTCCGAGTCGCCCTCAGCGTCGAAAACTATCCAGTCGCAAATGAGGAACTCCTCCTCCGCAGAATAAATGATCTCGCAGCTTCCGTCGTATATCACAAGAGTATTTTTCGGCAAAACAGCTTTCCCCATGCGCACAGCGGTACGCGCAAGAACAAGAAGATACTCGCCGCTCTCACCTGCGGAAAGGTAGGAGTAATCTCCGCCGTAAATACAGTTCCAGCCAATTGAGCGGATATTCACAGTATCACTCCTTTTTCGCTATATATCGCCATTTCACATTTTTCCAATACTCGCCTGCATAATCTATCCCGACTCTCGGAGCAGTTATAAGCTCGGGACGTGTTCCGTCGTCCTCTATCCACACACGCTCGTTGCCGAAAAGCTTTTCGCCGTTGAAGCTGCCGTCGATTTGCAGATATTTCGTCAGCTTTGCAGGACCGTTCTTCACTTCTCCGCTGCGAAAAAGCACCCCCTGCGGCTGCTCTTTTTCTCCCGTGATAACGTTCATGAGCCAGTGCATACCGTAACAGAGGTACACATATATCACGCCGCTTTCACCGTACAGGATCTCGGTTCGCTTAGTTCTGCCCTTTGACGCATGACAGCCGAGATCCTCCTCACCTCGGTATACCTCTGTTTCGGCGATCCGCTCACGTATTACCGTTCCGTCCTCCAATCGCCTTGCGATAATTTTCCCCACAAGGTCAGGGGCGACCTCCAATGCGTCCCGATGAAAAAAATCTTCCGTTAATATCTCAGTCATAAATTATACCCTTAGTTTATTTGCAAGCTCCTCATCGGGCTTTACAAATGCCGTTTTGTAATTTGTAAATATCACCTTTCCCGGCTTTGCTCCCGACGGCTTTTTGACATATTTTGCAAGGCAGTAATCAACAGGCACAAGAGTTGAATCCCTGCCCTTGCTGTTTACCGCCGCGATAACCGCCGCTTCCTCAATGGTTCTGTCGGGGGGATAACCGCCGTCCGTCACTATGATAACATGCGAGCCTGTAATAGTCTGCGTGTGAAGCCAAATGTCAGATTTTTCGGCAAATTTCAGCGTCAGCTTGTCGTTCTGGATATTATTTCTGCCGACCAGCACAGTATATCCGTCGCTTGACTTATACTCGATCGGCGGCAGAGCTTTAGGCGGCTTGGCTTTGCTTCGACCTGATTTGATGTACCCCTGTTCATGCAGTTCAAGGCGAAGCTGAATAATGTCATTCTCGGAATCCGCACGGGTCAGGGCGTCAAAAACACTGTCAAGATATTGCAGTTCCTCCTCGCCTTTTTCGATCTGAACGGCAAGTATTTTCTCGGCAGTCACGCATTTTTTATACTCATTGTAATAATGCTGGGCGTTCTGCGAGGGAGTTTTTCGCACGTCAAGTTCGATAGTAATCTTCGGACAGCCTTCCTCATAAAAATTATCGGCAGTCAGCGAGGAGTCGCCTTTCTTAACGCTGTACATGTTGGCTGAAATAATGTCGCCGCAAAGCTTGAAACGCTCCTTGTCGGCACACGCCGCAAGCTCGGTTTTCTGAGCTGCAATACGCCGTGACGTGCGCTCGGTCAGATTGACAAGCAGCTTAAAAAGGTCGTTTGCACGCTGCTTTGTTCGTGCCGCTTTGTCCCGTTCAAAATAGAAATAATCCAGCAGCTCCGAAGCCGAGGGCAGCTCCTTTGTGTACATCAAAGTTCCGAACTGATTAAGTCGGATAAAGGAAAAGTCTTTCAACAGTCCCTCTTTAGTGCTTGCCGCAGAAAAACAGCATTCGCCCGAGGTCAGCTGATTCTTCGTCTTTTTAATAATATAGAGTAGTCTTTCGAGAAGATCGCCGTCGATCGTGTCGCTTTGCAGGTGAACTCCCCGTCCTGCAAAAAAAGTCCACTCACGAGCCAAAACAGGCGATATTCCCTCAAAAATACGTATCAGCGCCTTTGAAAGCTCGGCAGGCGGCGTTTCACGAAGTCTTTTAACTATCTCCTCGGGAGCGGCAGTCAAAAAGTTCAGCCGTTCGTCACGAGGAGGCAAAGCGTACTTCATTCCGGGCAGAACGAGCCTTTCTCGGGACATTTCCTCATCGACACGCTTAATGCTGTCAACTATCCTGCCGCTGCTGTCAATGATTATCAGGTTTGAACATCGCCCCATGATCTCACAGGCGAACGTAACGGTCACGATGTCCCCAAGCTCATTTACGCACTCGAAGTCCAGAAATAATATACGTTCCAAGCCGTCCTGTCGAATATCAATAAGCTTTCCGCTGCCCAGTCGTTTTCGCATGAGCATGCAAAACATGGGCGGAGTCTGCGGATTATCTGGCTGCTTTTCGGTCATATGCACTCTTGCACTCCCTGCGTTCGCCGAAATATAGAGCTTTTTACTGCCGCCTCGTGTGCGTATTGATATGATTATTTCCTCACGGGAAGGCTGAAAAACCTTTTCGACACGCCCCCCGATAAGTGGTTGAAGTTCGTTTTTTACTGCATACAGAAATGCTCCGTCAAGAGCCATAAAATCAGTCCTTTTCCGTTTTTTTAAGCTGTCACTTTACTTATTGTCAAAACTTTCGACCTATGAAGCTGACGACTGTGATTTTTTATAAGTTAAAATTTCAAAATCAGCCTGAGTTTCAAGTAATTCAAGACTGCCAAGCCTTTGCTGTTCGACCCTGCCGCTTTTATAGTAGTAGGGCGTCATGGAAAACAGGCTCTGAATATCGCTTTTGTCATTGATACACATGACAAAATTTATACGTTCGCTGCCGAGAAATTCAAAACCCTCCAAAGCATACGGCTTCACCTCGTTTTTATACGGAGTGTCGTAAATCAGACTTTTCAGCTCCCAGAGATGATTTTCAGACGGAATTACCATTACCATGATACCGCCGTCTTTGAGGACCCGACCGTATTCTTCACCGCAGTACGGAGCGAACATTGTCAGCAGAATGTCGCAGCTTTCGCTTTTCACGGGAATATGGAACACACTTGCAGCCGCAAATCTTATTCCCGACCGCCTTTTTGCAGCCATATCGACTGCTTCTTTTGAAATATCTATCCCGTACATATTGACCGCAATATTTGACCTGTCAAAAATTGCTTTCACAGCCGAAGTATAATAACCCTCGCCGCAGCCTGCGTCAAGTATTGTACTGCCGTTTTCCGCATATTTCACGACAGTCTTGCAGACCTCCGCACACAAAGGTGTATAATACCCTTTTTCAAGGAAGTCTCGTCTTGCTTTGAGCATAAGCTTATTATCCCCATGAACAGTCGTTCCATGCTTTGAAAGAAGAAGATTAACATAGCCGCTTTTCGCCGTATCAAAGCTGTGCCTTTGAGGACAAACAAGAGATTTTCCCGAAACACCGAGCATTTCTCCACACACAGGACACGTAAATATACTCATATCCACACCTCAGAGGTAAATGCACGGATCAACAGACGTTTCCGCGATCTCCACATCAAGAAGCGGAAACTTTTCTTCAAGGATTCGCCGCAATTCCCATAAAACAAGATTTTCCGTGTGAAAGTGTCCGCAGTCGAAAATTGTAAAAAAGCGATTATTTGCATCTATCCAGACGTCGTGCTTCACATCGCCTGTTATCAAAGCGTCACAACCCTTTTCGACCGCAAGTCCCATTAAAGAACCTCCCGCGCCTGAACAAATCGCAATTTTTGATACAACTTTCATGCTATATCTGTTCACTTTTATGCGGTCAATTTTGAAAACACATTTAAGTATTTCTGAAAGCTCGTCAATATCAACAGGTTCTTTAAAATTAAAAATGCACCCGATACCCGAATCGTCCAAAGGCTCGACCTCATCGCAAGTATCCCGAAGCTCAGAAATTTTCCTCAAAATAACGGTATTTGTGCCGCCCTCGGCAGCGTCCAGATTTGTGTGCATACAGATTGCCGATATTCCGCTTTCTATCAAATTATATGCAGGGGCAAAACGGTCTATTTTTTTGATCGGGTCAAAAATTACAGGGTGATGCGATATGATAAGGTCGGCATTTTTCATATCCGCCTCGTGGACAGCTAAATTCGTGATGTCAAGCGACAACAGTATCTTTCGGCATTTTTTGAATCCCGTATTGACCAAATATCCCGAATTATCCCACTTTTCCTGTAGAGAAAACGGATATTTTTCATCAAGAAATTTATAAATCTCGCCAACAGGAATACTGCCGCTGCCGTTCAAAAGCTTTTGGCTCATAGTCAAATAATGCTGCGCGTCGTCGAACTTACCGGCGTTTTTCAGCGAATTGCCTGCTTTTGCAAGTCGTGCAGCTTCTTTTTGGCGATATTTTTTTCCAAGCTCATCATCGTCCTCAAAAAATCCTGCGATTGCTTCAAATTCGGTCAGATTTCGGGAAGCTTCAATGTCACGTCCTGCGCAAATCACGCTGTATAGCTTGTCGCCATCTTCGACGGCTCTCTCGGTCATTGCCTTAAAATTATTATCAAACAGCCATTTTCTGAGAATTTCGGGCTTGCTCATCGGCTGGAGTATCAGGCGAATACCGTCCAGATCGTACGCTCTGTTTTCAAGAATTTTAACAATTGTCTCCCCTCCCATGCCTGCAATAACTATATCGCTCACACCGTCAAGGCTGACATTCTCAAGTCCGTCCGAGAGAACAAGGTCAACTTTATCGGATATTCCGTATTTTTTAACGGTTCTTTCGGCAGCTTCAAGCGGTCCTTCCTTAATATCGGACGCAATAACTTTTTTACACTTTCCGCTCGTTATCAGTTCGGCGGCAAGCAGCGCATGGTCGGTTCCCACGTCGCACACAGCGCCTTCTCCGCTCACCATATCCGCACACAATTTCAATCTATTATCAAGCATATTCTCACCTCAAAAAATAAGGCGTGCCGAAAACTCAACACGCCCTTGCAATTTTATGCCTTCTTTGCAAAATGCTCATTCAGCTTAGCAACAAGCTCATCGGGGTCAGTACCATGGACTGCACAAGCCTCCTCAATGGATTCGCCTCTTGAAGCAGGACATCCGAGACAGTGCATTCCCATTTCAAGAAAATAAGGTGCAACCTCAAAATCAGCGTCCAAAATATCGCCTATAATCGTATTTTTTGTGATTTCCATAATTGACTTCCTTTCACGCATTGGTGCGGAACTCGGGTATTCCCCCAACTCCGCCGTATTTTAAAAATGGCGTGCTTTCCCCCGAAAACAGGGGGAAAGTCACATAAACCACCTTAATAAGATCGCAGAATTTTTAATTAATCCTGATTGAGTTTAGCAAAACAGTCGCTGCAATAAACAGGTCTGCCGTCCTTCGGCTCAAAAGGAATCTTAGCCTCACCGCCGCATGTAGCGCATACGCCTGTGTACATCACACGCTCGCCTCTGCCTGCATTTTTTCTTGCGTCACGGCAGCTCTTGCATCTCTGAGGCTCGTGAGTAAGTCCTTTTTCCGCATAAAATTCCTGCTCGCCTGATGTGAATACGAACTCATTTCCGCATTCCTTGCAGACTAATGTCTTGTCTTCGTACATTTTTATATACCTCGCTTAATTTTTGTACCCCGACCGGATTTACACCGGCACCTTTGAAATATCCGAAAGATATACAACGCTCTGAATTTAAGCTACACGGTCATCACTGATTTTTATTTATGGAATTGCGAATCTTCTTCCTCGCTCTCTGCATGGCATTATCCACAGATTTTTCGGATACGTCGAGCGCCGAGGCAGCCTGTCTGTAAGTTTTTCCGCTTACGCATAAGCAAAAAACCCTGTTTTCAAAATCGGAAAGAACGTTTTCAACAGCACGCCAAAGCTCGGAAAAAAACTCTTTATTGATATAAATGCTCTCGGGCGTTTCTTCCTGTGAAGCCGTATCCTCCGGAAGGTCGTCCAGACTTAGCTTGTTGATCTGCTTTGTACCGCACTTTTTCGCATAGGTTTTCATACGGTTGACGATACAGACCTCCGCATAGGTCGAAAATTTTATAGCTCGTTCGGGTACATAGGAAGCAATTGCATTTAGCAGCCCCATAAGTCCTTCCTGACGCAGATCGTCAGGGTCGGACTCGTGAGATGAAAAAATTTCCGCTTTAATAAAAATCAACTTTGAGAAACGCAAAATAAGCGCGTCAGCCGCAGACCTGTCGCTTTTGGCGAGCAGGGCAAGTTCTTCATCGGATTTACCGCAGAATTCATTCAAATTGAAGTCCAAATCAAGCAAGATATCCACCCAACATTCGCTGTTTTTGGTATTATTTAGTAATATAAAAAGTATATCCGGCAGCCCGCAGAACGAACTGCCGGTGTAATTCGGAGTTTAAGAGGATTTAATTTTCCTCCTTGGCTGCTTCTTCCTCGGCAGCCTTCAAAAGGTCGGACATATCGAAATTGAAGTTGCTGACAGGCTTCTTTATAGCAGGCTTCGCAACCTCGGGAGCCGGATTATTATTCGATATAGGGGGCTTTGAGCTGAAGCTGTTCGAGCCTCCTCTGCTGTTATATGAACCGCCCGAAACGCTTGCAAAGGGGTCAACGCTTCTGTTCTCCGTCTTGATATTTTCAGCCTTAGGAGCAGACGCGGCAGGAGCTTTAGCCGCCGAAAACTCAGCCTTGGGAGCTTGGGCAAGCTTGACTGTATTTTCGGAATTAGGCTCGACAGCCTTTTTAGCTTCACCGATAATGGTCTGAGCCTCGTTCATTCTGTCGGCAGCCTGATCAGTAAGCTTATTTATAGCGGAAGTAATATCCTTAAACTTGATATTAACGCTTTCGATCTCGTTAAGAAGCATACTGCGTACAGTCGAGGACATTTCGTTGATCTTGCCCGCCTTTTCGTTTGCGTCCTTAACAGCAATTTCTGCCTGATTGTTTGCTTCTGTAATCGTTTTCTGCGCGGTTTCGTTAGCTTCCTTGATGGTTTTCTCAGCGGCAGCATTAGCTTCGCTTATAACGGCAGCAGCCTTCTCGTCAGCTTCCTTGGTAGTCTGGGCAGCTTCCTGCTCAGCCTGAATTTTAAGCTGAGAAACGGTTTTCTGAGCCTCTGCGAAAAGCGAACCCATAAGAGCCGCAGGATTGTTTGCATTTGCTTTCAACTCAACGATCTCGTTGTTGAGCTTAGCGATCTCCTCGTCCTTTTTAGCCGCTTCTTCGTTATCCTTTGTGAGTTGGCGGATCTTTCCTTCCATCTCATCGGCAGCTTTCTTTGCAGACTGAAGCTCGGCGGACTTAGCTTTAAGTTCCTCGTTTTTGGAATTAAGCTCCGCAGTGATTTTTGTTACGTCTTGTTTAACCTTGGCAAGCTCTGCGGCTGCATTTGCGTCGGCAGGAGCTGTCTTAGGAGCTTCGGACGCTTTTTTCTCGGCATCTGCCGCGCGTTTTTCAGCGGCGGAAACTTTCTGGTCGGCAGCTTTGAGCTGACCTCTGAGATTGTCTATTTCCTTCTTAGCCGCTTCGATAGCAGCCTGTGCCTGAGCGTTATTTGTCGCGGCAGGCGGAACGGCAGCCTTTTCATTCGCTGTCTTAAGCTGAGCGCGGAGATTATCTATCTCTCTCTTGGCAGCTTCAAGAGCCGCCTTAGTCTGAGGATTCTCAACAACATTTGCTCCTGCAGATGCTGCGCCGCCTGCTTTAAGCTTTGCTATCTGCTGCTGGAGTTCCTCGTTTTCCTTTTTAGCGGCTCTGAGGGCATTATTTGAAGCGTTGAGCTTTTCTTGTAAATTATCTACCTGATTTCTGAATTTAACCAGTTCCTGAGGGTCGGCAGGCTTCTGACCGCTGACTTCCTGAAGTTCTTTTTTCAACCTCTCGTTCTCGGAATTCAATTCATCGAGATAAGTCAGAACGTCCTCCTTGACGTAACCCTTCTGACCGATCTTGGTTTCTCTTAAAATGCTTGGCTGATCCATAAATAGTACTCCGATCCCCGCAAAGCCTGCGGATATAATAAACGACAATATGCCTTATTACAATTATAACATATTTTCACATTTCATTCAATCGTTGAAAATGCTGAATTTTGAAGTTGTTCTTTAGTTATTTTGCACAATCATTTAACAGTTATCCTAAAAAAATTCAAGACGTCAGAATAAATAAAAGTACAAAAACGGGGATGCCCATTAAAGAGCATCCCTGCAAATGCTATTTAAGATCACGAGCCGAGAATTTTAAGAATATCGTCAAGATCATAGTCGGTAGACGTCTGAGGCTTTGATGCTTCACCGAGTCCGAGACCGTCGATAAGAGGATTATCAATTTTTATAACTTCGTCCTCAGCAGTTTCCTCCTCAGGCGCGGAAGCTCCCTCGGGTTCGTCGAAACCTGCGGCAATGACCGTGATAGTCATCTCGTCCTGCATGTCCTCCTTAAATGCCGTACCGAAGATAAACTCAACGTCCTTTGATGCCGTGTCGGTTATCATCTTAGTAGCGGCGTCCACATCGGAGGAAAGAATATCCTCGGACATAGCGATATTGATAAGCAGACGTTTTGCGCCCGAGATAGAAGTTTCAAGCAGCGGACTGGAGATAACCGCGTTTGCAGCTTCCTTAGCCTTATCCTTGCCCGAACCGTGACCGATAGCCATGTGAGCGTAGCCTGCGCCCCTCATAATGGTCGAAACGTCGGCAAAATCAAGATTTATGTAGCCTTCCTCAACAATGAGGTCGGAAATGCTCTTTACACCTGTTTTAAGAATATCGTCCGACAAAGAAAAAGACTGCTTCATAGTAAGCTGCTGCTTACCCTCAAGGAGCTTTTCATTCGGTATAACGATAAGCGAATCCACGTATTTTCTAAGCTCTGTGATACCTCTTTCAGCCTGAGCCATTTTCTGCTCTCTCTCAAAGAGGAAAGGCTTTGTAACGACTGCGACCGTAAGTATATCCATTTCCTTTGCGATCTTTGCAACAACGGGAGCTGCGCCTGTACCCGTACCGCCGCCCATACCTGCGGTAATGAAGATCATATCTGCGCCTTTAAGATGAGCTTCTATCTCATCTCTGTTTTCCTCTGCGCTTTTCTGACCAATATCGGGCTTGTTTCCTGCGCCTCTGCCCTTTGTGAGCTTTGTTCCGATCGGTATCCTCGTGGTAGCTTTAGACTTATTGAGCGCCTTGGCATCGGTATTGACTGCGATATACTCGATATTGCTTACGCCTGATTCAACCATGCAGTTTACGGCATTACCGCCGCCGCCGCCTACACCTATGACCTTTATATTAACATCGGGTTCCATTGCTTCCTCGTAGTTAAAATCTGACATTTTGAAACTCCTCCTATTTTTTTCTGTAACACTCGAATTATGATCTGAAATACACTTATCATTTTATCACATTTCGGCGATTTTTTCAAGTCTCACAGCTATTTTTTTTATTTTCTGCACTTTGTACAAATCAGTTGGGTTTTATATGTTGAATTTGTATACATCATCAAAATCCATAAGCCTCCGCCGCTGCCGAAGTAACAACAGTAGTTGTTGTCTCAGGCGTGATAAGTCCCTGAGCGTCCGTAGAAGCCGCCGTAGTGACGATCGTTTCCTTTTCTCCGCTGCTGCGGAAGCTGCACTGATTCTTGCCTACCATAGTAAGATAACCCGATTTTCCCTTGACGCTTTCATCGTTCATTACAGTCTGAGCAAGGTCAAGCTTATAGTCCACATCGCTCCAGTTGCCCATTTTGAAGATAGTTCCGTCACGGTATTCAACAACGATATCGTACTCGTTTGTCATATCTATCGAAGCAATATTGGTATTATCGTCCCTGTCAAAGCGGCTTATGATCTGCGCGAAAGCCTCGTCCTTATTTGCGTTTTCAGATTTAAGATCTGCGCCCTCGGTAAGCTTCTTGGGTTCAAAGCCTTGTATTATCGGGAGATTTTCGGGGTCGGTATAATTATCGCTGTCCGAGAGTATCTTTCCTTTTCGGCTCACAAGCAGCACCCTGTTTTCGTACTGAACATTATAAGCAGGAATGCACCTTGTAACGTTTACTCGCAGCGTAGAGGGAAAATCCTTGTCCACCGACGCCGTTTCCACATATATCAGACGTTTAAGTATATTTTTTTCAGCCTTTTCCTTGTCAAGACGGATAAGATTATCTCCTGCTTTTACTTTTGACGCTTCGACTATCTGCAAAGCAGTATAATCTTTCGATTCCCCCGATACGATTATTTCATCTATATTGAACAGAAAGGTCAGGCACATAGTCACTCCTGCTGTCAGAACAAGAACTATGACTATAAACGCATAAACGCTCATCATACGCCTGCGCCGCCGCATACGCTTGCCGCTGTTTTTCCTCTCTATATTAGTCTTTTCGACATCATTCATATTATTATCTCCTCTTTCGCAGGCGTGGTCACGAGGGACACGACACGCCGTGTCCCTGCTGAATTATTACATTAAGCCGTTTTTCACTCCCTGCGAATTTTTCCGCCCAGCGAGGTTATAGCCTCCTCGAACCTCTCGTAGCCTCTGTCTATATGGGAAATACTTCCGATACGTGTAGTCCCCTCCGCCGCAAGAGCAGCCACAGCCATTGCCGCACCTCCTCTGAGGTCGGTAGCTTCTACGTCAGCTCCGTGAAGTCTCGGAACTCCCCGTATCACCGCCGCTTTCCCCATAACCTGTATATCTGCGCCCATTTTTATAAGTGCGTCCGTATGGCGATAACGGCAGTCAAAAATATTTTCCTCAAAAACGCTCGTTCCGTCTGCCGTTACAAGCACAGCCATAAGAACAGCCTGCGCATCAGTCGGAAACCCCGGATGAGGCATTGTCCTTATTCTGTCCTTTACAGCCTTTAAACGTCCGCCGCGTCTTAGATATATCCTGTTTTCAGCGGTATAAATGCCGCACCCCGTCTGCTCCAGAACCGTTGTAAACGGCTCTGTTTCGGGAACGCAAGCATTTTTAAGTATCAATTCTCCTCCTGCTGCCGCCGTCATGGCAAGATAAGTCGCTCCTGCAATTCGGTCGGGCATTATCCTGTATTCGCAGCCGTGGAGCTTTTCAACGCCTTCTATAACTATGCAGCTCTCGCCGTCGCCCTTGATCTTTGCTCCGCATGAACGCAGGAATCGGCACATATCGCAAATTTCAGGCTCTCTGGCGGCATTGTTTATAACTGTCTCGCCGTCTGCCGTAACTGCGCAGAGTATGATATTTTCAGTAGCTCCCACAGAGGGAAACGACAGTGAAAGCCTTGCCCCTCTCGACCTGCCCTTCGGCATACGGCAGCAGATACGTCCGCCTGTATCGGTTATTTCCGCGCCCATTTTCGACAATGCCGCCAAGTGCATATCAATGGGTCGAGGTCCAAGCTCGCAGCCGCCGGGGATACTGAACGTACATTCCCCTGTCCTGCCGAGGATAGCTCCCATAAACATTATCGAGGAACGCATTTCACGCATAAGCTCCTCGGGAATTTCGCTGCCGTAAACTCCTGTAGAATCTATTTCCGCACAGCCTCCCGAAAGACTGCATTTGCAGCCGAGGCAGTTCAGTATTCTCGCCGCGGAATATACATCGGTAAGTCTCGGACAGCTTTTCAGAAGGCATTTTCCGCTGACAAGCACACACGCCGCCATTATCGGGAGAGCGCTGTTCTTGCTTCCCTGTAATTCAATTTCTCCGCAGAGGCGTGTACCTCCCGTAACAATAAAATTCTGCATACGACCACCTCACATACGTATAATATGCGAAGCCGTGTCTTTGCGTTACTTGCCCGATTTTTTCAGAAGTTTGTCAACAACTGCAAGTATTCTGTCGTTGGTATCTTTAAGGTGGAGCGACGCCGCGCTCTCGGACATTATCTCCACTTTATCGGGAGCGTTGTATAACTTTTCTATCTCGGAAATGATCTTGTCGGGCGTAACATCTTTCTGCTCGATGACCTCAGCCGCCCCTGCTCTGCCGAGAACCATAGCGTTGTGATACTGATGATTTCCCGCAACTATAGGCGACGGAATAAGTATTGAAGCTTTGCCTGCCGCTTCAAGCTCCGCAAGAGTTGAAGCTCCCGATCGGCATATTACCAGATCGGCTGCCGCAAGACAAACGTCCATATCGTTGATATACTCGGTGATACGCAGTCTGCCGCTTTTCATGGGGATACCTGCCGCTTTCATCGCCTGCGGAAAGGTATCCTTGCCCATTCCGCCGTAGCCGTGGATATGGTTGATGTTCAGTCCCTTGCTGTGATGCCACTTAACGGCTTCGGTCATTGTTTCATTGATACAGCCTGCGCCTAAGCTTCCGCCGAAGGAGAGTATCGTAAAATCGTCGTTGAACCCCAGTTTACGGCGAGCCTCCGACTTTGTGAGCTTCGTGCTGATACCGCTTCTCACGGGAAGTCCCGTAACGCTGTACTCGAATTTGCTCTTATCCATAAAATCAAGAGCTTCCTTGACCGTCAGCATAACGTAATCCACCTCTTTTGAAAGCAGGCGATTTGTTACGCCGGGGTAGGCGTTCTGTTCATGGATAGCTGTCGGAATGCCCATTCTTGCGGCTTTTCTGATAACGGGTCCTGCCGCATATCCGCCCGTACCGATAGCTATATCAGGCTTAAAATCGGAAATTATCTCCTTTGCCCTCTTTCCCGAAGTCGCAAGATATGCCAAAGCCTTGGCGTTTCTTCCGATGTTTTCAATGGATATTTTTCGCTGAAAGCCTGCAACCTTGATAGTTTCCAGCCTGTAGCCTGCTTTCGGAACGAGCTTTGCCTCCATTCCGTTTGGAGTCCCTGCAAAAAGGAACTCCGCATCGGGATATTTTGATTTGATTATATCTGCAATGGCAAGACCGGGATTTATATGTCCACCCGTTCCTCCGCAGGAAATTAATACTCTCATACACTTCTCCTCTGAAAATCCGACATTTATTTCCGCTCAGTTTCTCTCTTATCGGGCGGATAGTAGCGGTGCTGCGAGATATTCAGCATTATCCCCATTTCCGCAAGCTGCATTATAAGAGCAGTTCCGCCGTAACTGAAAAACGGCAGACTGATTCCCGTGTTGGGTATAAGATTGCTTACAACGGCAAGATTCAACACCGTCTGAATGCCTATCTGAGTTGTGATACCGACCGCAAGAAGCATTCCGAAGCGGTCCTTGCACCTTACTGCAATTGAAAATCCCTCGACTACAAGCAGAAAAAATACTATAATTATCGCCAACGCTCCGACAAAGCCTATCTCCTCGCAAACTATGGGGAAAACAAAGTCGTTTTTCGTTTCGGGGAGGTAAAGGTACTTCTGACGTGAATTTCCCAGTCCCAAGCCGAAAAGTCCGCCCGAGCCTATAGCAATGAGGGAGTTTGCGGTCTGCCATGAGTCGCCGAGAACGTCCTCGAAAGGGTGCTGCCATGCGTTTATACGCGTCTGAACGTAGCTTCCCGGCGTATTGTACTGCCAGTAAATATATCCTGCAACAGCCGTAACGCCCGTAATGCCCAAAGCCAGAAACTGCCGTCTGTTAGCTCCTCCGCAGAGTATCATCGCTATCGCTATAGTTCCTATGAGTACGATTCCCGAAATGTGCTTTTCAAGAGCAATGAGAATTACGTAAACTCCCAAAAGAAGCGCATACTTAACAATACCCGTTTTAAAGGTATTCATTTTCTTTCCGTCCTTTTCCATGCTGTAAGCAAAGAAAACGATGATAGCAAGCTTTGCGACCTCCGAGGGCTGAAAATTAAGAGGTCCGATAGTTATCCATCTCTTTGCGCCCATGTCGCCGCCCTCGGTATTTCCGATAAGCAGAACCGCTATAAGCAGGATAGCTACCGAAGCATAGAGTATTCCCGCTATATTGAATTTCTTAAAGAGCGGTATCTCCAGCTTTTTGAAGTTGTGATAATCGAACTTCATGAAAAAAATCATTGCAACAAATCCGATACACGCATTCATAGCCTGATTTTTTGCGTAATACAAGCCGTCGCCGAAATCGCTGTACGCCCACGCATAGCTTGCCGACGACATCATTACAAGTCCCACTACAAGGAGTATCATTACATATGCGAAAAACGACAGGCTCATATCGCCGTTCTTTCCGCCTCCGAAAAGAACCGTAAACAAGCCTTTTCTCTTACTGCCATTTACACTTTTTGCCGAAGCAGCCATAGATTCCTCCTTTTATTTATACCCGTATACAACTACGCGGGGGACTCTGTCCCCCTGCACCCCCTGCCAAAGGGGTGACCCCTTTGGAATCTCTGTGTTCGTGAATTTGTCATTATATAGCCACCATATTTTTTCGGGACTATTAATTATCATGGCTATATAATGACAAATCCACGGATACGGAAACCAAAAGTTACCTCTCTGACAGAAAATACAGAGAATCAAAGTTCTCGTTAATTTGTTGATAGAATTTCCAAAATATCAGAATGCCAAAAGCAGTACGATACCCAAAGCTCCGAAAACAGCTCCTGCAAGAGAAAACGTAATAACGATCTTGTATTCGCTCCACTTGCTCATCTCAAAATGGTGATGAATGGGCGTCATTTTGAAAATTCGCCTGCCCTCGCCGTACTTCTTTTTCGTGTACTTAAAATAGCTTACCTGTATCACTACCGACAACGC
Organism: Ruminococcus sp.; assembly: GCA_017622925.1. GTDB lineage: Bacteria > Bacillota > Clostridia > Oscillospirales > Ruminococcaceae > Ruminococcus. The sequence goes on along the minus strand of JAGAQC010000007.1, from coordinate 17,124 downwards.
TTCGATAATATAAACCAGCGAAACAAGCAGCATAAGCAGATGATTGTGAAACACAAGTCCGACAGCCGTTACCGCAGCTCCCAAAAACATCGAACCCGTATCGCCCATGAAGCATTTTGCCGGATTCAGATTCCACACAAGGAATCCCAGACAGCCGCCTGCCAAAGCCATTGTAAAGCAGGTCATCTCCTTTTCGGCAAGGATAGAACTGCATACCGTGAATATCAGCATTGCCGTAAACGTTACCGAACCGCACAGACCGTCCACGCCGTCCGTAAGGTTTACCGCATTTGTCAGATATATTATAACAGGTATCATAATAAGGTAATAAAATATACCGAGCTGCGGAGTTTCCCAAAAGCCCAAATTAATGGACGTCGAGCCGTCCCCGAATTTGTAAAGACAGAACAGAAAACCAATTGAAAACAAGGTCTGCAAAAGTATTTTCTGCATCGGCGTCAAACCGTCGTTATTTTTTCTGACTACCTTTGTATAATCGTCGATAAATCCGATAAAGCCGAACAGTATCGAAAACACAACTACGCTCAGGAGCATGAAGAATCCGTTTCTTGTACTTTGAGCGACAGGGTCAAGTCCAGCCTGTATGCGGTATATCCAATAGCCGCACATCGACATGAGAACCGTGGATATTATGAACATGAATCCGCCCATAGTAGGAGTTCCCTGCTTTTTCGCATGCCACTCGGGACCGTCCTTTACCTTGATAGGCTGACCGAATTTCAGCTTGTGCAGAAACGGCACGAGCCACTTTCCCGATAATGCCGCAATTCCAAAGGACAGCAAAGCCGTCAGTAAAATAATTATCCAAAATGACATCTGTCAAACAACTCCTTTTCGGCGGAACTCCGCCATCCAATTACAGAAGCTTCAAGCCCTCCGCAACGATTTCTCTCTCATCAAAATGAATATGCTTCATGCCTGCAAGTATCTGATAATCCTCGTGACCCTTGCCTGCCAATACTATTATATCACCTTTCCGAGCAATTTTCAAGCCGTGATATATAGCTTCTCTGCGGTCAGTCACCACATCATATGGTGTTGACGAGCCTTCAAGTCCCTTTAATATGTCCTCGATTATAGCCTCCGGCTGCTCGTTTCGGGGGTTATCGGAGGTCACGATAAGTCTGTCGGCATACTTCGCCGCAGCCGCCGCCATTTTCGGACGTTTTGTCGCATCTCTGTTACCTCCGCAGCCGAACAGACAGATAAGTCTGCCCTCGGTATACTCCTTTACGCTTTTCAGGATATTCTCAACGGCGTCGGGCGTGTGAGCGTAATCGCATATTACGGTAAAATCCCTGCCCGTTGGGATAACCTCGCATCTGCCTTTTACTCCGTTGTAATTCTCAACTGCTTTTACAATACTATCGGTATCAATGCCGATTTCCACACATACAGCTATAGCCGCTGTCAGATTTGAAACGTTGAACATTCCGGGAATACGTGAATTTATAAACATAACTCCCGAACTTGAAAGCAGAGCAAATTTATTTCCTGTTGACTTTATTTGAACCGAATCAGCCTTATAGGCGGCAAGTCTTTTATTTATGCAGAACGAGAGTTTATTACAGTTCACTTCATCATAAAGTCTTTGTCCGTACTCGTCGTCGATGTTGATTATGGCGGTATCGCATATATCAAACAGCATTTTTTTCGCTTGATAGTAGTCCTCCATAGTCTTGTGGTAATCAAGATGATCCTGCGTAAGATTTGTAAATACAGCGACTTTGAAAAACGCCGTACCTATGCGGTGCTGGACCAACGCAAAGGAGCTTACCTCCATAACGGCGTATTCGCAGCCTGCGTCCGCCATTTTCGCAAGGAGAGCCATAAAATCATACGCCATAGGAGTAGTATTTTCCGTGTGAAGTACCTCGTCCCCGATCTCGTTCTGTATCGTGCCGATAAGTCCCGTTTTATGACCATTCGCCATAAGTATATGCTTTATAACGTTTGTAATTGTCGTTTTGCCGTTCGTACCCGTCACGCCGATAAGTGTCAGGCGTTTTTCGGGGTGTCCGAACCATGCCGCGCAAAGCTCTCCGTAAAGCTTTCGGCTGTTTTCCGTGATGATCTGCCTGTCGCCCAAGCCGAGATCACGCTCGCAGACTACAGCCGCTGCGCCCTTTTCAAGCATTTCGGCGGCGGCGGTATGACCGTCAAAGCTGCCGCCTTTTACGCATACAAAAAGACTTCCCTCCGTCACCTTTCTTGTGTCGTCCGTTATCGAGGTTATTTCAGCGCCGCCTATTGCAGTTTCGGCTCTGCCCTCAAGTAAATCCGCTAATTTCATATTTTAATCTCCTCCGCCCGGTACGTGAAATTCAAGAACTATAGTCTTACCATATTCCACCTTTGTTCCTGCCGGAATGGACTGACTGTTTACAACAGCTCCCTCACGGTGGATAGAAGCTCCCGTAGCCACGTAATTGAGGTGCGTGTAAACTATGGAATCATTTGCCACATCGGGAGATAAGCCCACCAGATCGGGGACTTCCGTATAATCTGCCGTATGGCTTGGATCGGTGTAAAGGTAGACCGTGCCGCCCTTTGCTATAGATGTTCCTGTTACGGGCGACTGCGCAACGACCTTCATGCCCTCGCCTACTACTTCGTAATTTGCTCCCAGATTGTCAAGAGTTGCCTTTGCGTCCTCAAGATCGCCTTCAAGGAGAGGAACTTTAATATCAAGCTCCGCCAGTTCGTCAGCCGTATACTCGGGACTTATGCCCAAATAAGGAAGAACGTCCGTAAGAATATCTCTTGCTGTGGGAACAGCCACCTTGCTTCCGTAATAATAGCCGCCATTCGTCCTAAAATCGGGCATATCGGCAAGCACAAGAAGAATGATCTCGGGGTCGTCGGCAGGAGCGAAGCAGCAGTAAGACGCGCCGTAATCCTGTTCGTTGGCATTTTCGTCCTCGCCCTGTTTCATTGTCTTGCCTGCCGAAGTTACGGAAAGTCTCTGGGAAGTTCCCGATTTTCCGCCGATAGCATAACCCTTGATATTTACGTTACCGCCGCCGTTGTCGGTCGTTACATGATAAAGAGCGTCACGCATAATTGCGGAAGTCTCCTCTGATACTACCTGACGGCGAACTGTACGCTCGTTTTTCATAACAACGTTTCCGTCCTCGTCAACGACCTTGTCAACTACATACGGTTTAAGCAGATAACCGCCGTTTATCGAGGCACAGTATGCCGTTATCATTTCGATAGGAGTTATCGTGTGGTTCTGTCCTATCGAGGACATTCCCAGATCGACGTTTGTAAACGTATCGGCAGACTGTATATTGCCGGGACTGCCCGACTCTGCCAAAAGGTCTATTCCTGTAGGTTCTTTAAGTCCGAAAGCGTCGAAATAATAGAGGAATTTTTCTTCGCCCAGTCTTTCGCCTATATCCATAAATGCAGGGTTGCATGAATTAGTAAGCGCAACCTGATAGCTCTGTGCGCCGTGTCCTCCGATTTGATGACAATTTACAGGTTTTACCATACCGTCGAGCTTTTTAAAGCCCTGACAGAAAAAGCTGTCCTTATTAACGTCTATAAGATCTTCCTCAAACGCCGCCGCGCTTGTTATTACCTTGAATACAGAACCCGGCTCGTATACCTCGGTAACGCACTTGTTACGCCACTGAGTTTCACGGGCTGTTCCTTGAAGCTTGTTAAATTCTTCCTCGGGAAGCGTTTTTAGCTGCTCGTTAATTACAGGGTCGGCAATTTCGTAAGGTTTATTCAGATCGTAGCTCGGATATTGAGCCATTCCGTAAATTGCGCCTGTTTTTGCGTTCATTAAAATAGCGCAGCTTCTGTTTTTTACATTATAATTCGTTGACATTTCCTCCAGATGCTTTTCAAGTGAATACTGGATACGCATGTCGAGCGTGAGATATACGTCATTGCCGTTTTTGGCAGGATATGTCTTGGAATAGCGGTAGGGCAGCTCGTTGCCGTTTGAATCCTTTGCGGAGATAGTTCTGCCGTCCGTACCCGATAAATATTCGTCATAAGAGGCTTCAACTCCGTACAAGCCGTAGCCGTCCGACGCCGTAAAACCGATAACAGCCGCCGCAAGCTCGTTCTGAGGATAGTAACGCTTTGTATCCTCCTCAACGTTCAGGCTGACAAGCCCGTACTGATTAAAGAAAGCAAGCACCTCGTCCGCCACGGGTTTTTCGACCTGTTCCTGAAGAATGCTGTACTGGTTGTTTGCCGTCATTGCCTTTTCGACCTTTTCGGCAGTTATTTGCAGCTTTTCGGTAAGGAACGCAGCGGCGTCCGCGCGGAATTTCTCTGCTGATTCGGGAAGCGTTTCTTCGACTATTTCCTCTTTTTCAACGCCGTTTTCATCCGTCGTGACTTGAATCTTAGGCTGATATGTACCGTCTTTTATCTGTTCGGCGCGAGTCTCGATACGCTTCTGCAAATTTTCCAGATCGGCACGAAACTGCTTCGGGTCGAGGAAAACCTTATAGACCGTTGCGCTTTTGGCAAGCGCAGTTCCCTTTGAATCGTATATCGAGCCTCTGTGAGCCGAGATCGGTATCGAGCCGAAGTGCTGATCGTTGGCTTTCGCCTGATATTCCTTGTTCATTAAAACCGATATGCGGAAAAAATTTCCCGCAACAAATGTAAAAAGAATGAAAAAAACGATGGTCATCGTAATTTTCGTCCTGATTTTCATTGATCTTGAAGGAAGATTGCTGTTATTAGCCATATTTTCGTCCTTTCCGTTAATCATCGTCAAATTCGTCAATTAAGGAATACAGAGTCCCCATTTAATTAATATTTCTAATAAAGAAGGCAGGGTTTTTGAGCCGCCCTGCCTTTGAACATCTTCTTTTTTTTGTGCGATGTCCTTGCTCTTTGACACATAAGGAACTGTGCAGAAATAAGTTGTGCGTTTAGGCTCAGGATTGTTTGTTCTGTGCAAGGCACACAACCGCAGGAATACTGTCGTATTTCAAGGTTGTGTAACGCAGCACAGGGCAAACAAGACAAGCATAAATGTGCAAGTTATTTTTGCACAGTTCCTGAGTAATCAATTACGCCTGCTGTCCCGACAAGCGGTGGATCGTTCCTCTTTCAGCGTATCGCATGAAAGAGGATGATCCTGTATTCCGATCACCCGTTGTGCCTCCGTGTTCTACTATCACTACGGCGTTATATATTTTTGTTGCCGTTAGTTTTTTAATTACAGGCAGCTTTTCGTTATATTTATATTTATTTAGCTACCCTCTGAAATATTCCACGCAGCGATTAAAAAACTTCTTGACCTTCGCCAAAAGACCTTCGTCCTGCTCGGGAATAGTTACCACGTCGTCGGTCTGAATCTTGATGTACTTTATCTGAGATGAATCTATTTTCTGCATACCCAGTACATTTTCAGCGTAGTCCTCGACGTTCTTCGCAGATATTTTGCTTTCCAGCTCAGTTTGCAGTCTTACGTTTTCAGCCTCGGCAAGTGTCAGTTCCTCGTTGAGCGCAGACACCATGCTGTACATCGTATTTCTTCGGTCAAGGCTGTATATGACAGCTCCAAGCAGTACGGCGGCGAGGGCGGATATCAGTACGATAGATATTACCGACCCGATCTTTGTTTCGGATTTCCCCGAAGTCTTTTCAGACCGACTCTTTTTAACGCGGCTCTCTGATCTTACAGAGTCTCGTTCAGCCATTTCAGTCCGTACTCCTTTCAATTATTCTGAGCTTTGCGCTTCTGCTTCTGTTATTGCTTTCCAGCTCTGTTTCGTCAGCCTCTATGGGCTTCCTGTTCACAAGTATTCCCCGCGGCTTGCGTCCGCATACACATTGGGGAAAATCGGGCGGACAAATACATCCCTTGCACCAGCCTGCAAATCTCTGTTTGACTATCCTGTCCTCCAGAGAATGAAAGGTGATGACGGCAAGTCTGCCCTTTGGTTTCAAGGCAGCGAACGCCTTGTCAAGTCCTGCCGACAAATGGTCGAACTCTCCGTTTACGGCTATTCGTATCGCCTGAAAGGTTTTTTTACAGGGGTTTTTGTCTCTCCGTGCTTTCTGCGGAACGCTATTCCTTATAATATCCGCAAGCTGCAATGTAGTTTCTACGGGAGCATTCTCTCTTGCCTTGATTATATTTGAAGCTATACGCCGTGAGAATTTCTCCTCGCCGTACTCAAATATAATTTTTGCAAGCTCCTGTTCCGAATAAGTATTAACTATATCAGCCGCGCTCATACCGTTTTGGCTCATTCTCATATCGAGAGGCGCATCGGCATGATAGGAAAAGCCTCTGCTTTCTTCATCGAGCTGATATGACGATACGCCTAAGTCCATAAGCACACCGTCAACGCAGCTTATGCCAAGCTCGTCAAGCACACAGTCAAGCTCCGAGTAATTACGATGTATCACACGGGCGTTGCCGAAGTCCGCCAATCTCTCCGAAGCCGCTTTAACGGCGTCAGGGTCGCGGTCGAGGGCAATAAGCATGCCTTTTTCGCTCAGCCTTGCAGCAATTGCAGAGGAATGTCCGCCGCCTCCGGCAGTACAGTCAACGTACACGCCGTTGGGGTCGATATTCAGTCCTTCAATACATTGGTCAAGAAGAACAGGGATATGTCTGAATTCCATATAACTCTCCTTATACTGATAAGATACACAGAGGTATCAAAGCACAAGATTTGCCAATGCCGCCTTTTTGGCAGCGGGATCAAGGCTTTTTCTGCTTTCAGCAAGCACAGCCGAATCCCAGATCTCAGCTCTGTTCATATTGCCTATTACGGTTACCTCGCCTTTAATGCCGGCATAGTCCCTTAATGTCTGCGATATAAAAATTCTGCCCTGCTTATCGGGAACCTGTTTGTCCGCACCGGCGAGAAGCTCACGGCGTATTTCCGAGCCGATCTCGCCCGGTATCTCATTGAGCTTTCCGCAGTATTTGTAGAACTCATCCACAGAGTAAACAGCGATGTAATTTTTTTCATGACCGATACAAAGATAAAATTCGGCTCCGAGAATGTCACGAAGCTTGTTTGGGAAGCTCATACGGCCCTTTGCGTCGATACTCGGATTATAAGTACCGCATAACGGCTCGTTCATGACATTCGCCTCCATTCCTCTTTCGGTCACATTTGACTACCGAACCTTACCTTTTAATGGAAAAATTCACGTCACATCACCTTTTTTACCCCTACAACAATTATACACTATTTGCCATAATTTTGCAATAGGGCATACTGCACAATCATGAGGAGTATTATAAAGAGAATTTCAGCACTTATGACAAGCCGAGTGGATATAAAATTAATTTATATAACTTGATTTTTACCTTTTTTCACCCATCGAGGTCAAAAATCAGGAAAAAGGTGAAAAAAGGCATAGAAGATTCTAAAAGCAAAACAAGTCTCCGAGCCAAAGATGTGCCTTTGGCTCAAAGACTTATTGGAAAAAAAGTTCCTCAAATATTAATAACTGTATGTTTCGTCACTGTAAGGGATCGTGGCATCTGTCGCAGTCTCTCCGCCGTAAGTAGGCGTCTGAGGCCATGCGTTCGGATCGTCATACCACGGTTCTTCATATGTCGGTTCTTCGTATGTAGGCTCCTCATATGTCGGTTCATCATATGCAGGCTCATCAACAGGCGGTTCTGTAGTCTCGGGAATTCCGCCTATATCGGTGGGATAGTTGTTCGGATACCAAACACCGGGAGTCTGCGTATAATCAGGCTCTACCACAACTATATCGCTCGAGCCGTTGGGTATCTTTTCGCCGTCAGGTCTCGGAGTGTAGAACACATTGAACTTGGACGACTTCAATCCCATAGCAAGCTTGAATTCATAGCCCTTTACCGTGATCTTATCATCAATATTCACGTATGTAACATATCCTGTTTCTTCGGAATACTCAGGCTTTATCCAGTTGAACGGGTCGTCCGACAAAGTAATGCCGTAAGCGTTCTGTATCATATTCCTGAGCTGAAAATCGTCAATATATGTTACCGTGCCGTAATGGGGATCGTAAGCCGCATCGTAGTCGCTCGATACCGAACAGAGATACGGCAGGTCTGACCAGAAAACCTCATGGCAGTTCGCCGTAATTCCGCCGCTTGACGCCGAGAACATTGTCAGGGCATAGTCGCCGTCATAGAAAAGCGCCTGTCCCAGAACCTCGGAAACAGCGTCAACGACAACCTGCGGAGGATAGGGCTTGCACCGCAGATCGCTGGAATCATTGCCGTTATATTTGCAGTACGTATAAACCGCTACCGCCTGAGCTTTGATAGCCTCGTAGCTCATCGAGCTGCCCACCTCGTTGTAAACTATCTGGGATACCATCGAGAGAACATCTCCCGAAACGCCCGCTACGGTAATTTCCTCGTCATAAGCCTCGCCCGTGTCCATGAGGTATGTACCCGGATAATAATGGAACAATATATCCTGATAAGTCCAGCCGCTGTATGTAGCGTAGAAATTTGCGCCGTTCTGACTCATGCCGACGCCGTGTCCCCAGCCGTAGGTTACAATGGCGAACTGTCCGGGATTGGATTCGATAACCGGCTCGCTTTCAAGCCACGGAATATCTCCCACATATCCGCCCGTAACGTTAAGCTCGACAGGCGTGGGCGACTTTTTCTTTTTCTTGCCGCTGCCCGATGATTCGGGAGAAGCCTCATAGCTGATAAGGGACAGGCTGTCGTCATAGCTGTCAAGCTCAGCCTTGTACCATTCGACTTCCTCACCGTTTTCCTCGGCGATAGCTTCGGTAGACATTTCTGCTGCCGCTTCGGAAGCTGCGGTACTTGCGGTAGTTTCGGCAGTATCAGCTTCGGTCGTTTCGGCTGCGGTCTCGGCAGGGGACGTAGTTTCCTCTGCGTTCGCCGTACCAACGGTCGCGCAGCACGTAATAACTATGCTCGCCGCCAACGCCGCAGCCTTTTTAAAACTTTCGTTATTCATTGGAATCACCTCAAAATTCGCATTTCTGCTGTTTTTTATCAGCTGTTTTCCTTTTCTTTTTTCTGCTCTTTCTCTTTTTTCTTCTGTCTTTCTCTGTACTCCTTGGTGCGTTCTATCGAATCCATGTTGCCTGCTTCCTCGCCGTCGCGAAGTCTCCTCGCCACCAGTATAAAACGCATATTTGCCTCGGAAGCTCCGTAGCAGGTCGAAAGAGTAAGCAGCTTGTCGCCGAATTTCACGTCAACCTCGGGGTCGAAAACACACTTTTCCTTTAGCTTATCCATATAGAAATCAAAGCTTTCCTCGGTATCGAGTTCCTCCATATCCCAGTAAACAAAGTCGGATTCTTTATATCCGCTTGTGACCGCGTTTCCGCAGACTACATAGTCATAGTCGGCGTAGTTGGAGCTTAGCTCGATAAAGGGAGCGGTTTTCCAGAAATTGTAGTCGTTATAGTAGTTTCTCAGCGAACCGAACATTGTAAGGTTCAGCATGTTATGTCCGTAAATCAGGATATTTTCCGATTGCTCCTCCTCGACAGCCCCGAAATTGTCACGGTAATCAATGAAAAGCGAACCGGCGAATTCATAATTCCTCTCAAAATTTTTATGAAGGTAAAAATGATTCGGGTCATAAAACTCATTGCCGTAATATGGCTGATCTTCGGAGATCTCTCCCGGATCTTTCAAAAGAGGATAATCGACATAAGTATTCGGTATCTTTATCCAGCCTGCATAATCCTTGTTCTTATGCAGCATGATCTTTGCCATTTCCGTCATTCCGTCAGGGGACGCTTCAAAGCTGTCGTAAGCCGGCAGGGTCGGCGGTTCTGTAGGAGCTTCAGTGGGTGGCGGAGCTTCGATAAGCGGAGTAGGTATGTCCTCCTCGGTATCCAAACTTTTGTATGCCGCCACACCAAGTCCTGCCGCAAGAACAAAAGCAGCACAGGCTGATATAATCTTGCAGGTTTTATTCATTATTACTCATCATCCCTCGGTATCCGTCTTTTTCGCCTTACTTTTGGCAGTATCTTCTTTCTTTTTCTTATCAGATTCTTTTTTCTTCTTAGCGGCAGCGGCTTCCTCAGCCTCCTTTACCGCCTCCTCGGGACCGTAAGGAATGAAAATAGCGTTTTCATCGTACCTTTCATTGGGTTTTGTATTATAGTACATCGAGGGCCACTTGATGTTCTTGTTGACCTTGCTTTTTTCCGTTCCCTCATACAATTCTTCTCCGGGACGCAAACGTCTTGCCATAATTATCAGACGGCTCCTGTCCTGAAGCAGATAGTGGCATGTGGAAAGAGTAAGTATCTGATCGCCGTATTTTACGTCAACATCGTTTGTACGGAGCGTTCTGCGCTTTGCTTCGTTGACGAAATTGTAAAACGATTCCTCGTCGTCAAAGGAAAGCTGATTCCAACAGTCGTACTTTGTCTCGGACTCGTCCTTGGCGTCAAGAATAAAGAATGAGAATATTTTATAAGTATAGGACTCGTAGTTCGAGTTGAACTGAATTATAGGGTGATTCTCATAGTAACCATCGTTGCTCTCGTAATATTTGAGCTTGCCAAACATGCTCTCATCAGCCATATTATGACCGTAAACCACCAGATTATCTGAATTTTTCTCAACAAGGCGATGATCCTCCACCTCGTCGAAGTGATTTCTTGAGTCAAGGAACAGCGCGCCTGCACGGGATTCCTCGCCTTTAAAATTGCGGTCAAGATACTTGTAGTTATCGTCCGCCTGAACCACGGGCAGCTCGATAATAGGTTCGCCGTCCTTGGTCGGGATTCGCATATATCCGATAACATCGGGGTTCATATCAAGAAGCTTCTGAGCGCCGTCAAGGAGAGTGTAATACTTGTCATATTTTTCATCGTTTTCCTCCTCGGGCGTAAGGGTCGTATATATCGGCTCGTATGTACCGTAAAGACCTGCGATCTCATTGTACTGCATACGGCTTCTCCACAGGTCAAGGTAGTAATCGCCGACCATGTAGCCGCATACAATAATAGCGGCAATAGATACAAGGAAAATTATTTTTCGCAAAACTTCAAGAACGCTGTCTCCCTTTTTGGGGAAAAAACCTCTTAATGTCTGACCGAGTGTTTTTTTCTTCTTTTTCTTCTTTTTACCCTTGCCCTTCGAGCCTGATTTTTTTGCTTTCGTGGACGTTCCGCCGTTTGCCGATGACATTGGCGGCTGAGGTCTTCTTTGCTGCGTTTCCGGCTGAACAGGGGCTTCTTCTTCATTTCTGATAGCGTTTCTTATCGCCTTTATCTTCGCTGCTCTTGCGGAAGCCTCTGACGATGTCGTATCTCCCATGCTGTCATTTCTCTTATTTTCGTTCATTCAAATTGTCGCCTCCGCTGAAAATAGTTATCCTATGATATAGTATATTTTACACCATTTTCGGTATATTTGTCAAGCTTTGCGGACAATATTTCACATAAATTTCGTAAAATCAGCTCGAAAAGCTTCGTTTTTCAGCTATTTTCAATAAAAAGTCATGATATTTTTGTGAGTTTTGCCAATAAAAGTCGCTGCAAACCTTACAGCATAAACATCTGATATTTTGTGATCTGTAATATCATTTGTTAAAATCGAACAGCTTCATTGTCGTTCCCTCGACTGCCTTTTGCACAAGTGGGGCAAAATCAAAAGCGTTCTGAGCTTTTTCTATATCCTCCAGCCTTGGACGTACCTTTGGATGCTTGGGCGTGAATACCGTACAGCAGTCCTCATAAGGCTCTATGGAAATATCAAAGGTATCTATCTTCCTTGCTGTTTCGATTATCTCCGTCTTGTCCATTCCCACACACGGGCGAAAAACAGGCATATGGCATACAGCGTCGGTACAAGCCATTGCCGCCATAGTCTGACTTGCCACCTGTCCGACGCTCTCACCTGTGATAAGAGCGAGACAATCGTCTTTTTCCGCTATTTTCTGAGCGATTTCCATCATAAGCCTGCGCATTATGATAGTAAAGAATTCCTCGGGACAGTTATCCTTTATAGCCTCCTGAATTTCCGTAAAGGGAACGCAGAAAAACGCTATACCGCCGCAGTAATCCGTCAGCTTATCGCAAAGCTGCTCGACTTTCAACTGCGCTCTGTCGGAGGTATAAGGAGGACTTACATAGTGTATCGCCGAGATATGGATACCTCTTTTAGCCATCATCCAGCCTGCAACGGGACTGTCGATACCTCCCGAGAGCAGGAGCATCGCCTTTCCGCTGCTGCCTACGGGAAGTCCGCCTGCGCCCTTGATATTCTCCGCATGAACGTATGCGTTTGTGTCACGAACTTCGACAGTTACCGTAACATCGGGGTTTTTAACATCAACAGAGAGGTGCGGAAACTTTTCAAGAATAATTCCGCCCAATTCCGCACATATCTCGGGGGACTTCATGGCAAACGCCTTGTCCGAGCGTTTTGCGTTGACCTTGAACGTCTTTGCGCGGCTAAGTACGTCCTCAGCGTATTCGACGGATTTTTCAGCAATATCGCCAAAATCCTTTTCGCAGACGCACGCGCGGCAAAGTGCGGCTATTCCGAAAATTTTTCCCACACGCTCAACGACCTCAGATAAATCGGTGTCCTCGTCCAATGGAGTTATGTAAATGGTGGACTGCGCCGATGTCAGCTCGAATTTGCCGAGACTTTTTATTCTTCTTTTGATATTCTTTTTAAGCATATCTTCAAAGGTCTTTTTGTTCAGACCTTTCAATGCCATTTCTCCGAATTTAACAAGTATGATCTCTTTCATTTTCTACTCTCCTATACTTTATAAAAAGGCGTCATATTCCGTATTTATCCTCTTACTTTTTCTATGCCGTCTTTGAGCGATCCTGCAAAATAATTGATCTCCTCCGCAGTCGTTTCAGCCGTCATGCTGATACGCAGCGCGCTGTCGGCAGCTTTTCCGATTATGCCGAATTGCCCCAGTACGCCGCTCTGCTGTCCCTTTGAACACGCAGAACCGCTGCTCACATAAACTCCCCTGCCTTCGAGGTAATGGAGCATTATTTCCGAACGCTTCCCCGCCGCAGAGATATTCACGATATACGGCGAACCGTCCTCGGGAGAATTTACCGTAACGCCGCCGATCTGCGATATTTCGGACAACAACAGCGATCTAACAGCCGAAACCTTTTCCGCTCTTTCTCCGATCGAAGAATGCAGCTTCTCAACTGCCGCGCCGAACGCGCATATCATGGGAACATTTTCCGTCCCCGAACGAATGCCTTTTTCCTGCTTTCCGCCTGTCATTATCGGAAGAATGCGGACTCCTTTTTTTATGTACAACGCTCCTATACCCTTTGGAGCGTGGACCTTATGTCCGCTGACGGAGAGCAGATCGGCGTTCAGCGAACTCGCTCTGACAGGCAGCTTCATATATGCCTGTACGCAGTCGCTGTGCGTTATTATATCGGGGAAACGCCGTTTTACCGCTGAAAAAGTCTCCCTCACGGGAAGAATATATCCTGTTTCGTTGTTGACGTACATCATGGTAAGAAGAAAAGTCTGTTCGTCACAGGCGGACAAAAAGTCCTCCGAATAAAAGCGTCCGTCCGCTCTCGGGGAAACGCGTACTACCTCAAAGCCGTTCGTTTCCAAAGCGGACAAGGTTTCGTCCACCGAAGCATGTTCCACCGATGAAGCCACTATTTTCCGCCGTTTTTTTCCGTGCGCCGCCGCTGCTCCGCGAATGGCAAGATTGTTGCTTTCCGTTGCTCCCGAAGTGAAAAATATATTTCCGCTGTCCGTTCCCAATGAATCTGCAATTATTTTTCTTGCCCTGTCCACTGCAAGCTGAGCGTCAAGTCCGCAGCGGTGGAGTGACGAGGGATTGCCGAAATTCTCGGTCATAGCCGATATTGCCGCCGATACTGCCGCTTCACACGGCTTTGTGGTAGCGGCATTATCCAAATATACAAACATTTTAACACACCTTTTTACTGACGTTTAAAAAAAGCTAACTTATTAATTATACCACACTTAAATAGAAAATGCTATAGGTTTTATATATTTTTAAATCAATTATACAAAACTTTCTGTTATTAAACCTGTTCAATAACTGCCATTTACAACTTAAATGAACTAACATCGGGATTCCAAAGGGACGGTGTCCCTTTGGCGAAGTCCAGAGGCAGCGCCTCTGGCAGGGTGTGGGACAGAGTCCCACATAGCGTTTAAGCGCTCCGCAAAGGGTGAATTTCCAAACAGTCAGGCTGACTGTTTGGAAAGAGGGAACGCCCTGCAAGAGAGGGCGTTCCCTTAAGGAATTTCATATTTCTATTGCAATTTTTAGCTTAATATGCTATAAGCAGCGTGTCGCTACACCCTGTGTCGCGTAAAAATAAATTTTATCGAAATTTATTTCCGCGTCTGTTGCATTTTCAGGACTTTTATGATATAATTAATCAGAACAAAAATCATGATTCGGAGGAAGTACAATGGCAGTAAAAATAACAAAAATAACTGATGATAACCTGAATGAATGTATCGAAATATGGAACAGCGTGGTTATGGACGGTAACGCTTTTCCTCAGCTCGAAACCCTGAACATGGTTACAGGTAAGAAATTTTTTGACGAACAAACATACGCAGGAGCTGCGGTCGAGACCGATACAAACGAGGTCGCAGGAGTTTATATACTTCACCCGAATAATATCGGAAGATGCGGACATATATGCAATGCAAGCTATGCTGTAAAAAAGGAAAAACGAGGTCTGCATATCGGCGAGGCTCTTGTGCTTGACTGCATGGAAAAAGCAAGGCAATTCGGATTCAAGATACTGCAATTCAATGCGGTAGTCAAAAGCAACTCTGCCGCCCTGCGTCTTTATGAGAAACTCGGATTTATACGTTTGGGAACTATCCCGAACGGATTTTACAACAAAAACGGAGAATATGAGGATATAATCCCACATTACAAGGAACTTTAAAAGCCGTATACAGCACGCTTACTGCGCTGTATACGGCTTTGCCATTGTCTTAATTATTCATCAAAAAGCGGCGTAGAGAAATATCTTTCCGCAGTATCGGGCAGGATCGTGACTACCGTTTTCCCCTCTCCCAGCTTTTCGGCAAGCTTCAATGCAGCCGCAACATTCGTTCCGCTGGAGATTCCGCACATTATGCCCTCCTTGCATGCAAGGTCACGGGCTGTCTGAATAGCCTCCTCGTCGGTAACTATGTAAATATCGTCATATATATTCTGATTGAGAATATCGGGGATTATTCCGTCGCCGATACCCATCTGAAGATGCGTACCTATGTTTCCGCCTGCCAATATAGCGGCGTTTTCGGGTTCTACAGCCCATATCACCATATCGGGATACTGAGATTTCAGCGTTTCGCCTATACCCGTTATCGTACCGCCTGTACCGATACCCGAGCAGAAGCCGTCTATCCTGCCTGCCGTCTGCTCTAAAATTTCAAGAGCCGTGTGATATTTGTGAGCATATATATTATTCACGTTGGCAAACTGCTGCGGTACGTAGACCCTTTTATCCTCCGCAGCCATTTTTAACGCCGTATCAAGGCACTCACGAATACATTTTCCAATATCGCCGTCGTCATGGATAAGCATTACCTCAGCTCCGTAATGACGGACGAGCTTTCGCCTTTCCTCGCTTACGGAATCGGGCATAATGATTATTGTTTTATATCCTCTTACTGCGCCCACCAAAGCAAGACCTATCCCCTGATTTCCGCTGGTAGGCTCGACAATTATCGTATCCTTATTTATTCTGCCTTCCTTTTCGGCGTGGCGTATCATATTATAGGCTGTACGCGTCTTTATCGAGCCGCCTACGTTAAGCCCCTCGAATTTCACCAATACTTCGGCATTTCCGGGCTTGTTCAGCTTGTTGAGCCTTATCATGGGCGTATGCCCCATTGCATCTAATATGTTATCATATACCATTACGGATAACTCCTTCTGTTTTTTCTCCTATAACATTATAGTACAAAAAAGCAGAAAATGCAATAGTTTTCGGAAATTTAATAAAAATCAAATTTTAACTTAGGCAACCTCTAAAAACCTGTTTGATAAAGCAAAAATCAGATAGGTGCGACATAGGCAAGGAAAGTGCCTGACGGTGGGCTGTCGCCCTCCGAGGGTGCTTGACGCTGCATATGCCGTGCATAGCTGATTTTTGTCAAAAGAGGTTTTTAGAGGCTGCCTATACCTCTAACGACCTCCGAAGCGATTATAAGTCCTGCCGCCGACGGAACAAACGCTGCCGAGCCGGGAACTGCTTTCCCAGATAGCGGCGAAACTCCGCTGTTTTCGGGACGTATCGCTTCTTCCCTCGAATAAACGACTTTCAGGGACTTTACTCCCCTTTTCCTCATTTCACGCCGCATTACACGAGCCAAAGGACATACCGAAGTCTTGTATATATCTGCGACCTCGAACGCTGTCGGGTCGAGCTTGTTTCCTGCGCCCATTGAGCTTATAACAGGAACTCCGACGGCTTTTGCACGCATTATTATCTCGATTTTTCCCGTTACTGTGTCGATAGCGTCCACCACATAGTCGAACTCCGAAAAATCAAAATAATCCGCCGTATCGGGCATGAAAAACATCTTGTGCGCCCTTACTGTGCATTCGGGATTTATATCGGCTATACGAGCCTTTGCGACATCGACCTTGTACTGACCGATAGTGCTTTGCAAAGCGATTATCTGCCTGTTGATGTTCGATTCGCTGACCGTATCGTTGTCTATAAGGTCAAGACTTCCGACCCCCGACCGCGCAAGAGCTTCGACCGTATATCCGCCGACTCCGCCGACTCCGAATACAGCCACTCTTGCCGAATGAAGCCGCTCCATAGCGTTCTTTCCGAGTAACAGTTCGGTTCTTGAAAATATTTCAGACATATATTCCTCCCATAAAGTTTAGGCAACACCGCACAAAAAGGCTGTACGGTATTGCAAAAAAAGACAAGTCAGGCTGCGTTTTGAATGTTATTGAACAGGTCTATTATACTACTAAAACCGCATACTGTCAAGCAAGCAGTATACCGCGTATGTGTAAAGAAAACGTAGGCTGACGTTTTTTCTGCAAATACAAAATGTAGGGGACGGCGCCCTCGACGTCCCGAAATGGGGTGACGTTTACAATCCGAAAACGGGACGTCGAGGGC
>JAGAQC010000037.1 GCA_017622925.1 Ruminococcus sp. | reverse complement strand
TATAAACGGATTGTTTTTGTATTTAAGAGCCTGTTCAGAATCTTTGCGGCGAATCGACGTACCCAAAAATTCGGATATGTCGTTATTTTGCTTTCACATTTATATTCTTCCTGCAAATACAAAATGTAGGGGACGGCGCCCTCGACGTCCCGTTTCCTGAGAATTGCGGCTACGGGGACACATATCACGTTCATAAGAATACGGTCGGCAATGGGTGCAGCGACACGCTTCTTTTGTTATTTGCCGTTCCCTGTGAATTGCTGCTACGGGGACGCATATCCCTTACATAAGAATACGGTCGGCAATGGGTGCAGCGACACGCTTCTTTTGTTATTTGCCGTTCCCTGTGAATTGCTGCTACGGGGACGCATATCCCGTTCATAAGAATACGGTCGGCAATGGGTGCAGCGACACGCTGCTTTTTCAAGTCTTACCCCGGGTGACAAAATTGACAAAATTGACAAAATGGAATGAAACTACGTAATACAGGCAAAAAACGGCGTTTTTGGAAACGTGACAAAATGGGACAAAATGTGACAAAATGGACAAAAGTCTATTATAAGGCGTGTCGCAGCACCCTGTGTCGCGTTAAAAAATATTAATCGAAATTTTTCTTCGCGATTGTTGCAATTTTGAAGCAGATATGCTATAATAAAACAAAACAGACAAGTCAAACAGTGTTTTTCAGTATAAAATATAAAATGAGGAGGTCTAAAAATGAATGTTAGAAAATTTTTAGCGGGCGTTCTTGCTTTCTGCGTTATCGGAGGAGCTTTGCCGTCTGTAGGCGGAAAAACTGCGGATAAAGCCGTTATTACGGCATCTGCGGCTGATGAGTACACCGAGGGTACTTACGAATTGCTTACTTACAGGAATTATGGCGATCATATTGAGATCACATGTTGTGACGAAATGACGGGAGCGAAAGAAGTTGTTATCCCTGCCGAAATTGACGGTTTGCCTGTTACAAGTATCGGAGAAAGGGCGTTTGATTGGTGCCATGAATTGGTAAAGATCGTTATACCCGACAGCGTGACGAATATTGGCGAGGCTGCGTTTGACGGATGTTTTGCGTTGGAAGAGATCAACCTCCCAAATAGCATTACAAGTATTGCGCCTTATACATTTAACGAATGTATGCATTTGAAAAAGTTCACTATCCCCGACAGCGTGACAAGTATTGGTTCAGGCGCATTTTACTATTGCAGCGTTTTGTCGGAGATCGTTATCCCAAATAGCGTTACAAGTATCGGTTCTTCTGCGTTTTTGTACTGCAAATCGCTGAAAGAGGTCACCATTCCCGACAGCGTTACAAGTATCGGAGGGAGCGCGTTTTCGTACTGCGAATCGCTGGAAGTGATCACTATTCCCGACAGTGTTGCAAGTATCGGGGGGAGCGCGTTTAGTCATACGCCGTGGCTTGAAGCCAAACAAGAAGAAAATTCGTTAGTCATCGTAAACGGAATTTTAGTTGACGGCAGAAACTGCTACAGCGATGTAGTTATTCCCGACGGCGTTACAAGTATTAGCGGAGGAGCGTTTGACGGCGCACAATATATCACATCTATAGCTATACCCGACAGCGTAACAAGTATTGGCAATGCGGCATTCAGCGGCTGCACGAGACTGCCAAAAATCAACATACCCGACGGCGTTACCGATATTGGGTATATGATGTTTTCAGAATGCTCGGGACTTAAAGAAATTACCATTCCCGACAGCGTTATCAATATTGGAAAAGAGGCGTTTTCGGGCTGCACTGGGCTGACAGATATCGCCATACCCAACGGCGTTACAAGCATTGGAAAACAGGCATTTTCTGGCTGCACAGGGCTGACAGATATCGCCATACCCGACGGCGTTACAAGCATTGGAGAGCAGGCGTTTTCAGAATGCACAGGACTGAAAGAAATTACCATACCCGAAAGCGTTACAAGTATTGGCTACGAGGCGTTTCAGAACACGCCGTGGCTTGAATCCAAACGGGAAGAAGATCCGCTTGTTATCGTAAATGAAATGCTGATCGACGGCAAGACCTGCTTTGGCGATGTAGTTATTCCCGAAAACGTTAAGAGCATCTGTTACGGGGCGTTTTCGGATTGTGACGGACTTAGAAAAATCACCATTCTCAACCCCGAATGTGAAATTGACGATAACAAATGCACAATTTCAAACGGTCATGGAAGCAGTCAAGGTTATTATTTTGACGGTACGATTTACGGCTATGCTAACTCTACCGCACAGGCATACGCTGAAAAACACGAAAGAAAATTCGTAGCAATAGACGAGGCGGTTACAACGACTTCTACAACTGCGACTACTACGACCACATCGACCACAACAAGACCTACAACGACCACATCTACATCAACAAAGCCCACTACAACCACAACAAAACTAACAACGACAGCTACAACAACAGTAACCAAGCCTGTAACGACTACAACAGCAAGCAATGTGGCGTCCGACGACGACTTCTGCTGCTGGGCGATCAACGATTATCAGAGCAAAACGGGCGTGACGGCTGCGCGTACAGAACTTACTGTTGATGAAAACGGAATGTATGTTATAGCATTGTTGGACGAATCGGGCGAACTGCTTGACACATATACTATTGACCCTAAGACAGGCGTTGGCAATAACTCGTCCAACGAGGAAATAGATTTGCCGCAGACGGGTGTCAACTCGTTCGCAAATCTTATGATGTGGCTCATGGCGATAGTTACGGTGATCATCGGAAGCGGTATGGTATTCAAATCATTCACGATCGCTAAGAAAGACGAAGAATAATAATTTAATTTGATCAAGAAGCGAATCCGAAAGGGTTCGCTTCTTTTTGACAGTTTTTACAATTTCAGATTTTGGAATTTAGTGATAATGCAGAATTTTGTGTAAATTTCACATAATACTTGCAAAAAAAAAAACATGTTATAATTATACAAAAGATACGCACCACATTAAATTTATAGTCAAGGAGAGATGTTTTATGGGATTTATATTATTGATTGTTGCTGTAATTATTGTTGCTTCTATTCTTGAATCGATAGTTAATAAAAGTAAATCAAAAAAAGAAAAAATAAGATATATTGAGGGATTAAATTTAAATGAAACGTTGTCGCAGCAGATAAAGGCATATATAAAAACAGGCATGATTTCAAGTGATTATTTTTATGTCGGTGATATGAGTGAATATATTTATCTGGATAATGAAATTTCCGATAGAAATATAGCTATAAATCGCTATTTAAGAGATTTAGGGGAAGTTATATTGTTTTATAAGAAAAAATTATTAGAAAATATTAATAATGGAACTGACTATCATACAAAATACGGTGTTATAAGAGAAGTTTATCTTGGAAAAATAGAGGAATGTCATTTTTGGGGGCTTGAAATTGCAAAAAGTGCTTCAATGACTATATCTTCATGGGACGTTACAGATGGTTACGGACAAAATTGTTATTATGTTAAGGCATTAACTGATTATGGTTTTGTTGTAGATCGTCATCAAGATAATCGTGAATATCAGACCCATGACAACTATATCAGTAACATTTATGCATATATTAAAATGTAGAAAATGAGAATAACAGGAGATATATATAACCTTATTTTATCAAAAATGCCTGTAGTCCCGCCCGAAACAGGCGGTATTATCGGGAGTGTTGATGATATAATCTGCACAGTTGTTTTTGATATGAAGAATACTGAAACAAAATCGGCGGTATATGTTCCTGATATTTATTTCCTGAATGAATGTATTTCCGAATGGGCGGAGGATAATATTCGGTTTGAGGGCATATTCCATAGTCACCCTTACGGACAGAATTATCTGTCAGTTGCTGACGTTGAATATATTGAGAAAATTATGCAGGAACTTCCTGAAAATATAAATCAGCTTTATTTCCCGATAGTTTTTCCGAAACATGAAATTATTTCATTCAGAGCCGAAAAATCGGACAGTATTAGGATTTTTAATGATAATATGGTTGTGGTAAACAACTGAAAATAAAGGAGGATATTTCCATGAAAAACAAAAATATCGAAACAACGATAAAGCTCCCTGAAGGTAAATTCTGTTCAGGCAATTGCTCAGGATGCGTATACTGGAATCCTTACGATAAGGATTCAAATGGCAGACAGTACTGCTCATGGTATGATACTTACTATTATCCGCATGAAAGAAATGGCTGTCTGTCAAGAAAAGATTAATTAAAAAAGCGAATCCTCCGTGGGTTCGCTTTTTTATTTTTCCGACACTTGCATATAAAATGAATTTGTGATATAATTAGATAGTTAGCATGGAGGGGAGTAAATATGACGGATAAAATAAAAAGCATTATCGGAAGTTCAAACCTTGCGTATGTTCGGAGCTTCGGCTGTCAGCTCAATATTTCCGACGGCGAGAAGATAAAGGGACTTTTAAAAAACATGGGCTACGGTCTCACCGAGGACGAGAACGCCGCCGATCTTATTATACTGAATACCTGCGCAGTTCGGGAAAACGCAGAGGACAGGATATTCGGCATAGTCGGCAGCATGAAAAAGCTTAAAGAGCTTAAACCGTCCCTTATTATCGGCATTTCGGGCTGTATGACCGCTCAGGAGCATATCGCCGAAAAAATAAAAAGGTCATATCCGCAGGTCGATTTTGTCGTGGGAACTTCGGCTCTCAGCAGTATCCCGAGACTGCTTTTGAACTGTCTGCAAGGGCAGAAATTCGGCATGGATATAGCGGAATACGATGATTTTTCGCAGGCGGCGGAGCAGGTCAGGGAAAGCAGCTTTAAGGCGAGCGTGCCGATAATGTTCGGCTGCAATAATTTCTGTACCTACTGCATTGTGCCTTACGTGAGAGGCAGGGAACGCAGCAGACGGCAGGAGGATATTATTGCGGAAGTCCGTCAACTGGTAAAAAACGGCTACAAAGAGATAATGCTTTTGGGGCAGAACGTCAACAGCTACGGAAATGATTTCGGCGAAACGAACGCTTTTCCGAAGCTTCTGAGAGAACTTGACAGGATAGAGGGCGATTTTGTTATAAGATTTATGTCGTCGCACCCGAAAGATGCGTCAAAAGAATTAATTGATACGATTTTTGAATGCAATAAAGTTGCAAAGCACCTGCATCTTCCCCTGCAAAGCGGCAGCGATGACGTGCTTGAACGCATGAACCGCCGTTATACTGCCGAAAAGTACATGGAAACGGTGGACTATATTCGCAGCAGAGATGACGGATTTTCCCTTACTACCGACCTTATAGTAGGATTTCCCAACGAGACAGACGAGGATTTTGAAGCTACTCTGGACATAATAAAGCGTGTGAAGTACGACAATATCTATTCGTTCATTTATTCAAGACGTTCGGGAACTAAAGCGGCTGAAATGGAGGACAGCACTCCCGACGAAGTCAAAAGCCGCCGCATGAGACAGCTTCTTGAAGTTCAGCGTGAAATATCCTCCGAGAATTACAAGCGTTTTATCGGGCGGAAAATGCGTGTGCTTGTGGACGACGTTTCAAAAAAGCGCGAGGGATTTGTCTCGGGCAAAAGCAACGAATTTATCATTGTCGAGTTTGAGGGAGACAAGTCGCTTATCGGGCAGTTCGTTGACGTTGAAATAACGGACGCCATGAACTGGGCGGTTTTGGGTAGAATGATATGAAGAAATTTTTGTTGATATTATGTTCAGTATTTCTGCTCACAGGCTGTATTGATAAAACTTCTGAAAGCAGTTTATCGGATATAAATTCTGAACCTCAGACAGAATTGCAGACCGAAACTCCTACAGAATCAAAAAAAGGACTTCCCGTGACTGAAATTGCGGAAAATATAAAACTATATGACCTTACTTTTCCCGAAAATAAAGAGTATCTGCAAAATCACGAAGAATTTTCTGACATAAAAGAGTATGAGATGTCAATGGGAAAGATTTCGGAGGAAAATGGGAATATTTACCTTGAAAATCCTTCGGGAGAGCGTACTGCATTGATCGAACTTCCTGTTGAGAGTGAAACTGTTTATGTGACTATTAACTGCATAATTGACGACAGTCGCTTTGCATATAACATAATTCAGGAAGACGCAAGTCTTGGCTGTGGAGTTTATAATCTTGCAAACGGTGAGGACTTCCGCATTGAAAGTGCAGACAGATGTCACTATTTTCCGCAGAAAGTTTCGGGTGATTACCTGATACTTAAAAGGGGCTTTATTGCTGATTTTTATGGTTACTCAAAGTTAAATCTTAAAACATTTGAGCTTACTGATATTGATTTGGATTTTATTGAAAATAAGCATTATTTTCCTGATATGGCTTTTTCGTCAGATATGAAAATGACAGCTGATATAACCAAAGATTACGACAGCG
Source organism: Ruminococcus sp. (assembly GCA_017622925.1). GTDB lineage: Bacteria > Bacillota > Clostridia > Oscillospirales > Ruminococcaceae > Ruminococcus. The sequence goes on along the minus strand of JAGAQC010000037.1, from coordinate 36,000 downwards.
GTGAATATACGGTAACTTTGTTTTCACTTGAAAATGAGGAAGTAATTGATGAATACAAATTCAGCAGTGAAAATAATTATATAAACTTTGATTTGGAGTTTGTTTCCGATAATAAGCTTTATATCTATGCACATAAAGAGGGTGACAGCGAATTTAATTATCTGTATGCTGTAGATATTCCAACTATACCCGAATTAAACGACTGGCAGAAAGCATATAAACAGGCATTGTCTGATTTTATGGGATCCGACGAATATTTTTCGGGAAGTGATATTATAGAGCATTCAGCTTTTTCAATATACGACCTGAATACAGACGGAACACCCGAACTTATAATATCGGAAGATACAAGTCATGCAGGCGTTTGTCATATATATACGTATGACAACGGACTTATATCTCTCGGGAAAATGGGTTCATACGGCGACATCGGATATTATGAGGATAACGGTACGATCGTACATTATAACTTAGGGCAGGGCATTGAATATGAAATATTCAATCGGCTTGAAAACGATCAGATAAATATAATTGCTAACTTCTATAATGATGTGGGTTATCGCGGTGAGGACGGAGTTTACAAGTTTAACGATACTGAAATAACGAAAGATGAGTACGATGCGAAACTTGCGGAATACCGTGGTACTGAATTTGTATCGCTGGGCAGGGACTACAGCTTTGACGAAATAGATACGGCATTGACCGAATATTCACGGATAATCAGCGTAAGCAGAGCGTCCGAGCTGCTGTGGCTGAATCTTCCCGAATCGGACAACAGGCATATTTCGTATGACAGCAGGAAGAAATTTGATGATAAAACATACTATATTTTTCGTAGTTATGAGGATTACGACGACCGCCGTGTAACTACAGGTTGGTATGCGGTAGATATATTTACAGGCGACTGTTTCGATACAAATGGTCTTACCGAGCTTACACCGCTTATTAATAAAGAGAAAAACTTTTCATATAAAGTCACATCTTCGGGCGGAGTTGAAATATATCTGGACGACAAGTTGTATCAGACCCTTGACGTAACGATCGACGATACTTTTCTTGACTATGAATCCGAAGATTTGGTGGAATTTATTGACTATAATTTTGACGGCTATAATGATATAGCAGTTGAAGAACGTCTGGGGGCAACAAATGCCGCTTTCCGTTACTTCCGCTATGATCCCGATACGGAACATTTTGAAAACTGGTCTGAACTTGATGAGCTGCATTTTTATGTGAAAGTAAATTCCGATAAAACCCTTTCGGTGCATTCAAAGTCAAGTGCGGTCGATGCGGAAGAAATTGTATACAAATGGGCAGGAGAAAAGCTCGTTCCTGTTTCGGCAGAAAAAAGATATTTGAACAGTGAGGGAATATTTATTGATCATCTCGAATACGACGACAACGGCAATGAAACTTTGGTTAAAAGAGAACAGCTTATAACTGATGAAAACGGCGATATATCTGATATGATCGACGTGACGCCGTAAACAGAGGAAATTATATGAAGAAATTCTTATTAGTATTATGTTCAACATTTTTACTTGCAGGCTGTAGTGATAAAACTTCTGAAAGCAGTTTATCGGATATAGCTTCGGAGAGTGCGACAGAATCGCAGACGGAAAAGCCCACGGAATCCGAAACGGAAGCACAGACAGAAGCTGAAACAGAACTCCCGACAGAAGATAATTCCGTAAAACCGACACATATAAGTAATTATAAAAAGGAATATCCGAAAGTTACGGAGCTGGATCTTGTCGCTCCGAATAAAAATGACCAAATGAACAAGGAAAAAACAATTTACTTTTCTGATGACGGATATTTTTATTATACCTATGTCGGCGGACGTGACAGCGCCAATTATGCTCTTAGTTTTGACAATGGAAACGGAGAGCCTGTGCCGTTGGAAAACTGTGAGGGACTTCATGAGGATTTTATATGCAGCTTTAACAATGAGAATGTTTTTTATGGAGTAAAGCGTTTTTCTAATCCTTCCCGATATGAAATACATAAATATGAAAACGGTGTTGGTAAATCATTAAGTGACGGCAGATATAATTATTGGTTTGAATATTATTTTACTGAAAAATACATTTATTATGAAACTTATGTAAACAAAATTTCTAAATTTTACAGAATGGATTACAATGGGGAAAATAAAGAACTGATCTTCACCATTGATGAATCGAGAGACCTCAGTGATTTTCTTGTTTATGAAGATAAGCTTTATTATGAGTGGTATGAAAATAATTCAGACAAATTAGGCGTGTATAATATGGAGAATCATGAACTTATCGAGCTTAATGACGGTAGAATAGGACGTATCAACGGCGGATATATGTACTATTGTTCTTATTGTAACCTTATGAGAATGAGCCTTGAGGATTACAGTATTGAGCTTGTATGCGAAGATGTTTCAGGTTTTGAATTTTGCGGAGATACTGTTTTTTTCAGTCCGGCATTTGGCGGCAAGGAGTCCGGCTCTTTATTCAGGCTTGAAAATGGCGAAAAACAAAAAATATTTGACGCTGATGAATTTTTCGGCACTGATTATTATTACGAGATAGGCAATATACAATATGAGAACGGCAGGATATTCATTCAGATAACAAGCGGACCGTACTACTCCTATATTGCCGAGATCGACAGCTACGGAAATGTGATACGCAATTTCTATGAAGGGCATCTCTAAAAACCTCTTTTGGCAAAAATCAGCTATGCACGACATAATTAAAAGCATACAGGTGCGGCAGAAAATAAAATTATTTTTAAAGGAGAAATTACAATGGATATTATCGAAATGACAAGAGAACTGGGCAAGGCATTACAGGCGGACGACCGCTATATAGCGTACAATCTTGCGAAGCAGGCGAACGATGCCGACGCGGAACTCCAGCAGCAGATAACCGACTTTGACAGAATGCGCAGCGAGCTTAATACCGAGCTTTGCAAGGAGGATAAGGATACGGACAAAATAAAGGAGCTTGACGAGGGAATCAAGTCCAACTACAAGAAGATAATGTCAAATAAGAACATGATGGTATTTACCGCAGCGCAGGGCGCATTGGAGGCTCTTGTGAACAACATGAATCAGATAATCACTCTTTGCGCAAACGGCGAAGACCCCGAGACATGCCAGCCGTCACAGGGCTGCACAGGAAGCTGCGAGACATGCGGCGGATGTTCATGAGCAGCGTGTCGCTGCACCCAACTCACGTAACCGCTCACGAAGTTCGCTAATTTTTCGTATCGAAGATTATTTCCGCGATAGATAATGATTACTCATTTTAAGGAAGGAGAACATTCATGGAAATTGACAGAAGTAAAATATCACCCATGATGCAGCAGTATTTTGAGGTAAAGGATAAGTATAAGGACTGCATATTATTTTTCCGTCTGGGAGATTTTTATGAAATGTTCTTTGACGACGCCATAATGGTCTCTAAGCTGCTGGAGCTTACTCTTACGGGCAGGGACTGCGGACTTGAGGAGCGCGCTCCGATGTGCGGCATTCCCTATCATTCGGCGGATATGTACATTAAACGGCTCATAGATATGGGTAAAAAGGTGGCTGTCTGCGAACAGCTTACCGACCCTGCCGAAGCAAAGGGCATAGTAGTTCGTGACGTTATACGGGTAGTCACACCGGGTACTGTCACCGAGTCGGGTATGCTTGACGACGGCGAAAACAACTACATATGCAGCATTTTTTATGACGAGCAGAAAAAGACCTGCGGCGTGGCTTCGGCGGATATTTCCACGGGTGAAGCAGACCTCAGCTATTTTGAGGGCAAGGAGCTTGAACAGGGCGTTATCAACGAGCTTGCGCGCTGTCAGCCTGCGGAGGTTATATTTCCCGAGAGCTTTTTGTCCCTTAAAGCGGCTGCGGAATTTATAAAGGTACGTCTGAACTGCGCAGTTACGCTCCGTGACGCCGCATGCTTTGACGCGGAAAAGCAGCGTTCAAATGTCTGCGATGTTTTCGGAGTAAATGCCGTCGGGGAACTCGGCGTTTCCGAGAACGGTTCGGACTGTTCGGCGTTGTGCGGACTTTTCGATTATATAAGAGACACTCAGAAAACCTCGGTATCACGGTTCACGACCCTGAATCTCCTCAGCGGCGAATCCTTTATGGGACTTGACCTTAATGCGCGCCGCAATCTGGAGCTTACGGAAACTCTGCGGAACAAGGAGAAAAAAGGTTCGCTTTTGTGGGTGCTTGATTCCACAAGGACTTCAATGGGACGGCGAATGCTTAAAAGCTGGATAGAACAGCCGCTGAAAAGTCCCGCGCGTATAATCGAACGCCTTGACGCTGTTGAGGCTTTGTACGGAAAAAGCGTGATATTGTCCGATATAACGGAGCTTCTTGACCGTACCTACGATCTGGAGCGTCTTATGACGAAGATAATGTACAAGTCCGCAAGTCCGAGGGACGTAAAATCTCTTTCCGCAACGGCTATGCAGCTCCCTTTGCTGAAAGAGGAGCTTTCAAAGCTTAGCGGTTCAAAGCTTTTGGCGAAATACAACAGCGAAATATCCGATTTAGGGGAAATAGTCCGCCTTGTTGAAAACGCCGTAACGGACGAACCGCCCGTGTCGGTAAAAGACGGCGGCGTGATAAAGGACGGCTTTAACGAGGAGCTTGATAAGCTCCGCCACATAATGACCCACGGCAAGGAAATGATAGACGACATCGAACGGCGAGAAAAGGAAGCTACGGGCATAAAGAACCTGAAAATCGGCTTTAACAGGGTATTCGGCTATTATCTGGAGGTAACGCGGTCGTACTACGATCTTATTCCCGAGGGCTGGATACGCAAGCAGACCCTTGCAAATGCCGAGCGTTTCATTACCGAGGAGCTGAAAAACGCTGAAAATGCGATACTTGGCGCAAAAGACAAGGCTCTCTCTCTTGAAGCCGAAATTTTTGCGGAGGTTCGGGATTTTCTTGCTACAAAGCTTGCTTCGGTGCAGCAGACGGCTTCGGCTGTAGCGGCGGTGGACGTGCTGTGTTCCTTTGCCGAAACGTCCCTGCGCAACCTGTATGTAAAGCCCGATATTTCCATAGACGGCTCGATAGACATAAAGGGCGGACGTCACCCCGTAGTGGAGCTTATGCTAAAGGACGAGATGTTTGTCCCCAACGACATATACATTGACAATAAGGAAAACCGCATGTCGATCATCACAGGTCCGAATATGTCGGGTAAATCCACTTATATGCGGCAGACTGCGCTTATCGTACTCATGGCGCAGATAGGCTGTTTCGTGCCTGCCGACTCGGCGAAAATATCCGTAGTGGATAAAATTTTCACAAGAGTGGGAGCGTCCGACGACCTTACGGCAGGGCAATCGACCTTTATGGTGGAAATGAGCGAGGTTGCGGACATTCTGAAAAACGCCACTCCGAACAGTCTTGTTATCCTTGACGAGGTGGGCAGAGGTACGTCCACTTTCGACGGCGTGAGCATTGCAAGGGCAGTCGCGGAGCATATCTGTTCAAGCAGGAAACTCGGCTGTAAGACGCTTTTCGCCACGCATTACCACGAGCTTATCGGCTTGGAGGACGAGCTTGAGGGCGTGAAAAACTACAGCATAGCGGTAAACAAGCACGGCGGAACGATTCGTTTTCTCCGTAAGATAGTCAGGGGCGGAGTTGACGAGAGCTACGGCGTTGACGTTGCGAAGCTTGCAGGACTTCCGTCTAAGGTAGTCGCCCGTGCAAGGGAACTGCTTGAAGAAATGGAGAAAACTCACGTATCCGTAAAGCCTGCAATTACGGAGCGGAACGACCAGATGAGCTTTGGCGGCATGAATCGTGATGCGGCTCTTGCCATGCTTGAAAGGACGAATATAGACGAGCTTGCGGACAGCGAATGCCGTGAGCTTCTGAAAGATATGGCGGCTTTGTTGTCATGATTTGAAAGGACAGAAAATATGAAATCGCTTATATACTTGACTCTATTGCAAAATGTGCAAAAGATTTCGAGAAGAAATTTTGTCTGACAAGGCGGACGACGAAAGCGTGCTGTCGCACGGTGAGGAGGACAACGCAGACAGACGGAATTTATTCCGAAAGATATTGTGTATTTTGCAATAGAGGCAAGTATAAATACGCTTCAAGGTTGGACGTGAAGCTGCGGACAATGAATGGGAAAGGATAAAAAAATGCCCTCAATAAATGTTTTAAGCAAAGAAATATCGGAGCTTATCGCCGCAGGGGAGGTCATCGAGCGACCGTCCTCGGTCATCAAGGAGCTTGTGGAAAACTCCATAGATTCGGGCGCAAGGCACATCACCGTTGAGATAAAAAACGGCGGCTCGACTTATATGCGAGTTACCGACGACGGCTGCGGAATCTCCTTTGAGGACGTTCCGAAAGCGTTTCTTCGTCATGCCACAAGCAAGATAGTTTCAAAAGAGGATTTGGATAATATATATACCCTCGGGTTCAGGGGAGAAGCCCTTGCTTCGATCTGCGCCGTATCGAGGGTAGAGGTCATGACAAAGCAGAAGGACGAGACTTACGGAACGGTATATTCCATTGAGGGCAGCGAGGAAAAGTCCCATGAAAAAAGCGGCTGTCCCGACGGTACGACAATAATTATACGGGATATTTTTTATAACGTTCCCGCCCGTGCGAAGTTCATGAAAAAGGACGTTACCGAAGCAAACGCTGTGAGCAATATAGTGCAAAAAATAGCATTGTCTCACCCCGATATTGCCGTGAAAATGATCAGGGATAATCGTATGGAGTTCAATTCCGCAGGGGACGGAGAGCTTTATTCCGCTGTATACGCCGTTTTCGGCAAGGATTTTACACGCGATCTCCTCCCTGTGGAATATGAAGCGGACGGTATCAGAGTAAGCGGCTATACGGTGAAGCCGCTGTACGCCAAGTTCAACAGGTCTTTTCAGAATTTCTTCATAAACGGCAGATATGTAAAGTCACGTCTTTGTTCCTCGTCCCTTGAAAACGCCTACCAAAATATGATAATGACGGGACGTTTTCCGGCGTGCGTTCTCATGATAGAAATGCACCCGTCCATGCTTGACGTGAATATCCACCCGACTAAAGCGGAGGTGCGATTCACAGACGAAAAAGCCGTGACTAACGCAGTATATTTCGCGGTGAAAAACGCTTTTATCAACGGCGGACTTGTATACGAGTTTGAGACAAAGGAAAAGCGCGACTGGTACAAGCATGAAGAACCCGAAGCTCCCGTACAGCAGGAGATAATGTTTACGCCCATATCGGAGATAGCCAAAAAGGAGGCTGAACTGCGTGAGACCGAAAGCGCAGTTCCCGAACCGCAGACGGAACTTGCAGGTTCGCATTCCGAGTGGAGCGTGCTTGACGAAAAGCCCGAGGGGGAGTCGGAGTACGTTGTAATGAGGAGCGAGCCGAAGGACGAACGTCCCCTGCTCGACCTTGAAAAGCTCGATTTGGAAGCTGTACGCGCGGCGGCTGAAGCGGCGGACGAGGGGTTCAAGTATCTTAACGTAAGCTCCTTTGAGAAAAAGGACGAACCTAAGCCGATGCCCGAGCAGTCGGACGAGCAGCCGCAGCTCCCCGAAATAAAGGTAATAGGCGAAGCGTTCGGCTTGTACGTTATCGTTGAGAGCGAGGGGAAGCTTGTAATAATAGATAAGCATGCCGCCCACGAGCGAATAATTTTCGAGCGTCTGAAAAGCCGCAACTGCCGTCAGTACAGCCAAAAGCTGCTTGTGGGAATAAAGCTTCTTCTGACCTCCGAGGAGATAGACGTTTTGGAGAATAATACGGAGCTTCTGGAGGACTTGGGATTTGCCTTTGATTTTGGCGAAAAGCCATACGTGACCGCTACAGCTCTGCCGACGTTTATAACGGATTCAGACGCAGAGGGGATAATATGCGAGGTAGCGGAAAATCTGCTCATGCACAAGCATGATCCGCAGTCGGGTTATCTGGACGACGTTCTGCATAATATGGCGTGTAAGGCGGCAATAAAGGCGCACGACAAGAGTACCCCCGAGGAAATGAAAGCATTGGCGGAGCAGATATTTTCAGATGAAAAAATACGTCATTGTCCGCATGGCAGACCCGTTATGTTTACCATGACAAAAGCGAATATAGATCATCAATTCAAGAGAACTTGATACTAATGCAACAGGGACGTAAAGTAAACTAACATTGGGATTCCAAAGGGACGGTGTCCCTTTGGCGGAGTCCAGAGGCAGCGCCTCTGGCAGGGTGTGGGACAGCGTCCCACAAAGCGTTAAGCGCTCCGCAAAGGGTGAATTTCCAAACAGTTCGCAGGACTGTTTGGAAAGAGGGAACGCCCTGCAAGAGAGGGCGTTCCCTTATTACAGACACGGCAATCCGTGTCCATACAAAAGAGACAAAATTACTTAATCTGCTGATATTGACGTCAAGGGGGATCGTTGCTTATATGGAAAAAAACAAACCTAAAGTTCTTGCCGTATGCGGACCTACCGCAAGCGGAAAAACATGGCTGGGCGTCGAGCTTGCTCTCGCTCTTAACGGCGAAGTGATCTCAGCCGATTCCATGCAGATATACAAGGGAATGGACATTGCCTCCGCAAAACCCACCGCTGCGGAAATGAAAGGCGTTCCTCACCACCTGATAGATTTTCTCGACCGAAGCGTGACGTTCAGCGCGGCGGACTATGTAAAGCTTGCCCGTGAAAAGACAGAGGACATTCTCAGTCGGGGAAAGCTGCCCATAATCGTGGGAGGTACGGGACTTTATATAGATTCTCTGCTGAATAACGTCAATTTCTCCGAGATAAAAAGCGACGAAGCCTACCGCCGCGAGCTTTACCGCTATGCAGAGGAAAACGGCAACGCCGCACTGTATGAAAAGCTGCTTTCGGCAGACCCGAAAGCGGCGGAGTCTGTTCATATGAACAACCTTGTCCGTGTGGTTCGGGCGTTGGAGGTAATTCATGTTTCGGGCAGAAAATTCAGCGAACTTAAAGCGGAGAGCCGTCTTGTTGAAAGTCCTTACGATTCTTTGATACTCGGGTTGAATTATGCCGACCGAGCCGTACTTTACGACATGATAAACAAAAGGGTAGACGAAATGGTGAAAGCCGGTCTTGTGGAGGAGGCTCGGGAGCTTTGGAGTTCCTCTCCGATGAAAACCGCCGCAAACGCTATCGGCTACAAGGAGCTTATACCGTATTTTGAAAATACCATGTCTCTGGAGGACTGCATAGATAAAATAAAGCAGGAAACAAGGCGTTACGCCAAGAGACAGCTTACATGGTTTAGAAAAAATGACAGTATTGAGTGGATAATTATTGATGATTTTAGTAAAAAATGTGAAATTTTTGAAAAATCCCAAAAAGCTATAGCAAAATACGGAATAATGTGGTATAATGTATAGTGTCTATTTTTATCTATAGATAAATTTAAGATAACAGATGTAGAACAAAAAAAGAACGGAGAATGTATATGAACAAGACGATAAACCTACAGGACGTTTTCCTTAACCAGTGCCGCAAGGAGAAGATCGCCGTTACGATAATCCTTACGAACGGCTTTCAGTTCAAGGGTATAGTAAGAGGCTTTGACAGCTACGTCGCTATTTTCGACTGCGACGGAAAACAGCAGCTTGTGTACAAGCATGCTATTTCAACGATAATTCCGGCAAGAGCCGTGTCTATACTCGATACGGCTGAAAAGGCTGACTGAGCGGCGCAATGGGTTCGCGCAGATCGGAAGGCGGCAGATCGGACAGCGGCTTTATCGTAAAGCTGCTCAGAAATCTTGTGCTGGTGCTTCTGCTCATTGTTTTTGTAAGCATAGTTTACAATTTCCGAAACAAGAAGGCAGCAACGGAAACCGCTCTGTTGTCAGACGCTATTTCCTCCGAGAAGTTCAGGGGCGTTTTTATAAGAAGCGAAACGCCTGTGACATTCAGCGGAAACGGAGTTCTCAGCTATAAGGTAGCGGACGGCGGCAAGGTCGGCAGCGGTACGGTTATCGCAGAGGTCTATCCCGACGACGAGCAGATCATGCGCAGCCGTGAGATAGCTCAGTTGGAGCATGAACTCGATATACTCAAAAAGATACAGAATCCGGGTACTCTCGAATCTGCTCAGCCATCGAGCCTTTCCGCAAGTATCGGCGAAAGCTACCGTACTCTTATATACAGCAGGGACATGAAGGATTATTCGGCTCTGCGGAGCGAAATGGAAAACCTTGTCGTAGGCATGAGTACATATCAGATAATCACCAAGGAGGTCACGGGCTTCGACCAGCAGATAATCGACATAAATTCACGCCTTGCCGAGCTTAAAGGCATGGCTGACGCTCCGTTGGAAACGGTCAAGGCGAATGAATCGGCTTATTTCGTAAGCTACTGCGACGGTTACGAATCGGAGCTTACTCCCGAAAGTATGGACGAGCTTACGGTGGAGCAGCTTCGCAGCATTGTGGACGCAAAAAGCAGCGAGCCGGGACTTGTCGGCAAGATGATAGACGGCTACAGTTGGTATCTTGCAGGCGTTATCGACAATTCCCGAAAGCTCTATAACATAGGCGACCTCGTTAAGCTGAAATTTGATTCCTCGGATGAAAAGTTTGACGCGGTGATAACCGATATACGGGACGATAGCAGCTCCTCGGTCAGCATCATAATTATAGAATGCAGCCGTTTCAGCAAGGATCTTGTGGAGCATCGCGCGGAGGCATGCGAGCTTATAAAAGGCGAGTACAGAGGTCTTAAAGTCCCAAGAGGGGCTATCCGCTTTGAAAATATGGAGCAGCAGACCACGAATGCTGACGGCGAACCCGAGGGTACAGCCGCTGTGAACACCAAGGGCGTTTACATAATGAAGGGCGAACAGGTGCTTTTCAAGAAGATAGACGTTGTCTATGAGGGCAGCGATTACGTGCTGTCAGAGGTGCATGAGGACGATCCTTCATATCTTGCTCTTTATGATGATATTTTGACAGAAACCGAAGGTGGTGAACTGAATGGATAATTACAGCTTTGACAGAGTTAAGGATAATCTCAGTGTCATATGCGATAATATCAGCGAGGCGTATGATAAATACCGCAGCGACGGCTCAAAGGTGGACATAATGGCGGTCACAAAGACCGTCCCTCCCGAAGTTGTGAACTGGGTATTCAGTCTCGGTCTTGACCTTCTCGGTGAAAACAGGGTACAGGAGTTCCTCTCGAAAAAAGACAGCTATAATAAGTATTCCGACTACGGTACGCCCCCGAGAATACATTTTATCGGTCATCTACAGACCAACAAGGTCAAATACATCGTTGACGATGTTGATATGATACAATCTGTGGACAGTTTAAGGCTGGCACAGGAAATAAATCGCCTTGCAACTGCTCATAATAAGGTCATGGACGTGCTTTGCGAGGTGAATATCGGCGGGGAAGAAAGCAAAAGCGGAGTTTCCCCCGATGAACTAATTCCTCTGCTTGAACAGCTTGCGCCTATGGAGGGAATACGGGTAAAGGGTCTTATGACCATTCCGCCCCCCACCGACAGCGATATTTTCCTCGGAAAAATGGAGGAGCTGTTCAATAACATAAAAGACAGAAAGTTAAAGGGTATTTCAATGGAGACCCTTTCAATGGGAATGACGCACGACTATGTTGAAGCCGTTAAGCACGGCTCGACTCTTGTCAGAATAGGCACAGGCATTTTTGGTGCAAGAAATTACGTTTGATTTAAAAAAATAGACCTCCTCCGAATTCTCCGCATGGGTTCGGCAGGGCAAAAAAGGTTTATGCGGAGATTGGAGTATAACTATGAAATTGCTCGATATTGCCAAGGATTTCTTTTTCTCAGCAGACGAGGACGATGAAGATGTAAACGATACCCCCTCTTACGAGGACACACCCCGTCCCGAAAGAGTATCTTCTTCATCGAGGGTAAGCTCGTCCTCATCGGGAACGTCCGCTTCTTCTTCGTCCTCCTACGGAACTACTCCACAGGAGCGTGAGGAAGCTATGGCTGAGGCGAACAGAAGAAACAAGGTCGTTAATATTCAGGCGACTGCACAGCTTCAGGTGGTACTTGTAAAGCCTTCTGCGTTTACAGACGCAAAGCAGATCGCCGATCACCTTATCTCGAAAAAGACGGTCGTTCTTAATTTGGAGACAGCTTCTCCCGAAAACAAGAGAAGAATAATCGACTTTCTCGGCGGCGTTGCATACGCTAACGGCGGCAGCTTAAAGCCCGTCGCTAACCTTACCTACATCATAACTCCCTATAATGTAGGATTTATCGGCGAGGACTTAGTGGGGGAGCTTGAAAATAACGGCGTGTTCATCTGATGAACGGCGCGGAGGATAAGTTTTTTGCCGCAAGGCTCAACGATATTGTAAAACGCAGCGAACGTGACGGCACATGCTGTTTTTCAAACTTCCTTGACGAAAAACAGTGCGCTCAAGCCGAACGTTGGTGTCAGCATAATGCAGGCGTTCTCGGGTACAGGCTCTACGGCGGCTTTTCTGATGCCAAAAGACGTATTCTCGCGGTTTTTCCCGATTATTTCGAGGACTGCGTTACGGAAAGTCTCCCGATAAAGTGCCTGACCTTTACGTTTCGTGAGGAGGACAGGCTCACGCACAGGGATTTCCTCGGCTCGTTCATGGCGTTACGGCTCAGGCGTGAAACTATCGGAGATATTGTCGTAAAGGACGGTATGGCGCAGGCGGCTGTCCTTGAAACTGCGGCGAGAGATATATCGGCAAGCGTATCAAAGATCGGCAGAGTCGGCGTGAAGATAACCGACAGCCGCCCTTTTGAGCTTACCCTTGAAGAAACTCAGCAGTTCAAGGAGATCGGCTGCACTGTGGCGTCGCTCCGACTTGACTGTATAACCGCAGCCGCGGCAAACGTGAGCCGTGATAAGGCGGCGGCTCTTATACGCTCGGACAAGACGGACGTGAACCATTTCACCGTGACCTCTGTTTCCCATGAGCTTAAAGAGGGGGACATACTTTCTGTACGGGGCTGCGGAAGATTTGTACTTTCGGGTATCAACGGCGCTACCAAAAAGGGTCGTATACACATAATTCTGAAAAAATATATTTAGAGGTGAAGGTTATGATTACTTCAAGAGATGTGAGAAATAAAAGATTTGAAAAGGCTGCATTCGGCTACAAGCAGGAGGAGATAGACGAATTTCTTTCACAGTTGGAGGCTGAGCTTGACGAAATGGAGCGTGACCGCATCGAGGCTAACAACAAGATACAGATACTCGCCGATAAGGTAAGAGAGTATATGAAGGACGAGGACGCTCTTAAAGACGCACTCCTCGGCGCGCAGAAGCAGGGTCATCAGGTCATCAACGACGCCAATACAAAGGCGGAGGAAATTATCGCCGCCGCTCAGGCAAAGGCTGCTGAGCTTGAGGACGAGGCTGTACGTCAGCACGCCGAAGCTATGGAGAAAAACCGCCTTGAAATAGCCAAGGAGAAGGACAGCCTTACAGAGGCTCGCCGTCAGGTCGCCGAATTTAAGAAGAGCCTTTTCGATATGTATAAGTCTCACCTTGAAATGATCTCCACAATGCCCGATTCATACGACGACGATTACGATGTTACGGAAACCGCTGAGGAGATCGCAGCAGCCGTAGCGGCAGGAAACGAAGAATAATTCGCTTAAAGGAATGGTATAATGGCACAGGATTACAATTCAACTCTTAATTTACCGAAAACAGACTTCCCAATGCGCGGAAATCTGCCTAAAAGAGAGCCTGAGACCCTCGAAAAATGGGAGAGCGGCAGACTCTACTATAAAATGATCGAAAAGAATGCGGGCAAGCCCACGTTCATTCTGCACGACGGACCTCCCTATGCGAACGGAGAGATCCACCTCGGAACGGCTCTTAACAAGACCTTGAAGGACTTTATTGTTAAATATAAAAACATGAGCGGCTTTCAAGCTCCCTATGTCCCCGGCTGGGACACTCACGGTCTGCCTATCGAGCTTAAAGCAATGAAGGCTATCGGCGTGGAAAACGGCGCTATCCCTCCCGTAGAGCTGAGAAAGCACTGTCATGATTACGCTATGACACATGTTGCAAATCAGATGAAGCAGTTCAAGAGACTCGGTTCTCTCGGCGATTACGATTATCCGTATCTCACTCTGCGTCCCGACTATGAGGCGCGTCAGGTAGAGGTTTTCGGCGAAATGGCTAAGAGAGGCTATATGTACAAGGGTCTGAAGCCCGTGTACTGGTGTCCCGACTGCAATACGGCTCTTGCCGAGGCTGAGATCGAGTATTCCAACGATCCCTGCTATTCTATCTATGTAAAATTCAACGTAACGGACGATAAGGGCATTTTCACGAATTTAGGGCTTGATCTGTCCAAAATATACTTCGTTATCTGGACGACAACCACATGGACTATCCCCGGCAACCTCGCTATATGCCTTGGTCCTGAGTACAATTATACCCTTGTTAAGGCTAACGGCGAATACTACGTCATGGCGGAGGAGCTTGTCCGCACAACTATGGAGACTGCCGGAATCACGGACTATACTACCGAGCATATCTTTACGGGCGCAGAGCTTGAGGGCATGAAAACGAAGCACCCCCTCTACGACCGTCCGTCGCCGATAATCGTGGGAGACCATGTAACTCTTGAAAGCGGTACAGGCTGCGTTCACACAGCTCCCGGCTACGGCGTCGAGGACTTTGAGGTCTGCAAGAACTACGACGACATCGGAATAATCGTATGCGTTGACTCAAAGGGAAAACAGACAGCCGAAGCAGGCGAATTCGAGGGCATGGATACGGACGAAGCAAACAAGGCTATCGCCGCAAAGCTTACCGAGTTAGGCGCAATGCTTGCAACGCAGAAGATCGTCCACCAGTATCCTCATTGCTGGCGCTGCAACAGTCCTATTATTTACCGAGCTACAGAGCAGTGGTTCTGTTCCGTAAACGGCTTCAAGGACGAGGCGGTCAAGGCTATTGAGGACGTTCAATGGATACCCGAGTGGGGCGAGGAACGCATTAAAGGCATGGTTCGTGACCGTTCCGACTGGTGTATCAGCCGTCAGAGAACGTGGGGCGTGCCGATACCCGTTATTTACTGTAAGGACTGCGGAAAGCCGATATATACGGACGAAACTATCAAGGCTATCGCCGACCTGTTCCGCAAGGAGGGTTCGGACGCATGGTGGACTAAGGAAGCCTGCGAGTTTATCCCAGATACCGTGAAATGCGAGTGCGGCTGCGGCGAATTTACCAAGGAATACGACATTATGGACGTATGGTTCGACAGCGGCGTTTCGCATACTTCCGTAATGGAGCAGTTTGACAGTCTCAGCTTTCCTGCCGACCTCTATCTTGAGGGAGCAGACCAGTACAGAGGTTGGTTCCAGTCGTCGCTTCTTACGTCTGTTGTATACCACGGCTGCGCGCCCTATAAGGCTGTATGCACTCACGGCTGGGTAGTTGACGGCGAGGGCAAGGTAATGCACAAATCTCTCGGAAACGGCATAGACCCGCAGGAGATAACAGACCAGTACGGCGCGGATATACTTCGTCTTTGGGTAGCTTCTTCGGACTATCACAGCGACATCAGAATATCCAAGACTATTTTGAGTCAGCTTTCGGACGCTTACAAGAAGATCAGAAATACGGCAAGATATATCCTCGGCAATCTCGGCAACGGCAGCGGATTTGACCCCGATAAGGACTGCGTTTCCGACGATAAGCTCACCGAGCTTGACAAGTGGGCGATGATGAAGCTCGATTCCCTTATCGACACGGTCAAGGAGGGCTACGAAAAGTACGATTTCCATATCGCTTTTCATGCTATCCATAATTTCTGCGTTGTTGATATGTCGAACTTCTATCTCGATATTATCAAGGACAGGCTTTACTGCGAAAAGGAGGATTCCGAGGTACGCCGCGCCGCTCAGACCGTTATGTACCGTATACTGAGCGCGTTGACGCGTCTTGCAGCTCCTATAATTTCGTTCACGGCTGAGGAGATATGGCAGTTCATGCCTCACGGCTCGGAGGACGACAAGGAGAGCGTGTTCCTCAATCAGATGCCCGAAAAGTCGGGACTTTCATACGACGACGCTTTCGTTGAAAAGTGGAACTTCATATACGGCGTGCGTGAGGCTGCCAACAAGTCTCTTGAAGAAGCAAGAAATGCCAAGACGATCGGAAAGTCCCTTGAAGCTAAAGTAGTTATCAAGGCTGACGCCGACTACGACCGCTATGTTTCTCTTGCAGAGCAGCTCAAGGAAATACTTATCGTTTCCGATGTTGCCGTTGAAAAGGGCGAGGGCGATACGGTCTTTGCTGTTGAAGCGGCAGAGGGCGGAAAGTGCGAGAGATGCTGGTGCTATTCAAAGTATGTCGGAACTAACGCCGCTCACCCCTCCCTTTGCGAGAGATGCGCGGTCACTATAGAATAGTAGTGTTACTATATATTGCCTGTTGCTGTAGCGGCAGGCAATAAGCTTGAAAGGAAAAATATGAGCATACTGCTTGTTATTGCTGCGCTCGTTCTGATAGGAGCGGATCAGCTTGTGAAATACTGGGCAGTCCATACACTTCAGCCTGTAGGAAGCATGGATTTTCTTCATATCGGCGACTTTGACATTCTCGACCTGACCTATCTTGAAAATGACGGAGCGATATTCGGCAGCATGTCGGGACAGCGGTGGTTTCTTGTCGGCTTTACGTCGTTGGTGGTGATAGCCGGAATAATCGCAATGTTCGGCGCATTGAAGAAATCGAAGTTCATGGGTTGGACTATCATGCTTTTTGTTGCGGGCGGGATAGGAAATCTTATCGACCGCATTCGCTTCGGCTATGTCGTGGACATGTTCGAGTTCAAGATGTTTCACTTTGCAATTTTCAACGTTGCCGATATATGCGTGACCTGCGCCTTTATACTGATAATTATTTATGTTATCTTTATCGAGCCTAAGAAAGAAAAGGCGAAAAAAGCGGCGGCTGAGGTTGAGGAAAATGAGTGAGTTTATAACTCTTGAATGTACGCCCGAGGACTGCGGAAAGCGTATCGACAAGTATATTTCGGACTATATTGCGGAGCTTACACGTTCGGCAGTTCAAGGCATAATTTCCAAAAACGCCGTGACTGCCGACGGAAAAAGCGTTAGCAAGAATTACAGGATAAAAGGTAGCGAGAAAATTTCCGTTGAACTGCCCGAGCCTGAGCCTATGGAGGCTGTTCCCGAAAATATTCCCCTCGATATAGTTTATGAGGACGGCGATCTGCTGGTCGTCAACAAGCCGAAAGGAATGGTCGTTCACCCTGCTCACGGGAACTACCACGGAACTTTGGTGAACGCCCTGCTTTATTACTGCGGAGACAGTCTTTCGGGGATAAACGGCGTTATACGTCCCGGAATAGTTCACCGTATCGACAAGAATACGAGCGGACTTCTGATAGTCGCAAAGAACGACAAGGCTCATCTGCATTTATCCGAGCAGATAAAAGCTCACAGCTTCACCCGTGAGTACGAGGCTGTGGCGAGCGGATATTTCAAGGATACCGAGGGAACGGTCAACGCTCCTATAGGACGTCACAAGACCGACCGCAAGAAAATGTGCGTAACGGCTGAAAATTCACGGAACGCCGTAACTCACTACAGCGTGATAAAGCAGTACGGCGGCTATGCCCGAATCCGCTGCCGCCTTGAAACGGGGCGTACTCATCAGATACGTGTTCATATGGCTTACATAGGTCACCCCGTGTTGGGCGACGACGTGTACGGCAAGCCGTATAAGGGTATCGAGGGTCAGTGTCTCCATGCGAGAAAAATCGGATTTATTCACCCCTCAACGGGCGAATACATGGAATTTACAAGCGAACTGCCCGAATATTTCGTTACAATTATAAACAAATTGGAAAGGATATAGGAACTATGCAGAAATAACTTGCAAATTTATGCTTGTCTCATTTGCCCTGTGCTGCGTTACGCAACCTTGAAATACAAAAAGTATTCCTGCGGTTGTGTGCCTTGCACAGAACAAGCGATCCTGCGTATAAATTCACAACTTATCTCTGCATAGTTCCTCAGGGAACGCCATGGATATTAACAAAACTATCTTGCTGAGCGACATGGACGGAACTCTCCTTAATTCCCGAAAACAGATAAACGATACCGACAGAGCGGCGTTAGACAGGTTTATCGCAATGGGCGGCAGATTCACGGTCGCCACGGGCAGAACGATACAGTCCTTTGAGCAGTACCGAAGCATAATTGACCTGCGTGAGCCGATAATAATGTATAACGGCGGAGCGATATACGATTACGGCAAGGGGAAGCTTCTCAGCTCGCATCCGCTTCCCGATACTGCGCGAACCATGACCGCCGAGATACTGAGACTTATGCCCGAGGTCGGCGGCGAAGTCCTGACCGCCGAGGGTACATATGTTTTCAGCAATACGGAATATCAGCAGCTCCATACACGTCTGTGCGGCATTACTCCGCATTATAAGGACATTACGGAGATACCCGAGGGCGGCTGGCTGAAAGTCCTTTTCGCTCTTGCTCCCGAGGACGTGCCGAATCTGGAGCTTTTGGTGCGTCAGCTCGGGTATGAAAAAGAGGTCGATTTTGTGAAGTCCTCTGAAATATTCCTTGAAATGCTCCCGAAAGGTATCAGCAAGGGGACTGCTTTGGAGGAATATCGCCGTTTGGAGGGAATGGAGGACTTTACGTTCGTTTCTATAGGCGATTTTGACAACGACCTTGAAATGATAAAGGCGGCGGACATCGGAGCGTGTCCTGCAAACGCCGAAGAAACGGTAAAAAACGCCGCCGATATTGTCCTCGGCAGAACGAATGACGAGGGCGCGGTGGCAGAGCTTATAGATCACATATTTGCAAATTGCAATACTATAAACGTATAAATGGAGGTTAATATGGACGCAGCAATGAAAAAGAATTTGCAGAAAATTGCCTGCAAGGTAAGAATGGGCGTTATCGAGGGAACTTATAACGCAAAATCGGGTCATCCCGGCGGCTCGCTGTCTATCAGCGACACACTGACATATCTGTACTTCGCAAAAATGAACGTTGACCCTGCAAACCCCGATAATTCCGACAGAGACCGTTTTGTGCTTTCAAAGGGACATACCGCCCCTGCGCTTTACTCCGTTCTTGCTCAGAAAGGCTATTTTCCCGAGGAGGAGCTTAAATCGCTGCGTCACAT
Organism: Ruminococcus sp.; assembly: GCA_017622925.1. Taxonomy (GTDB): domain Bacteria; phylum Bacillota; class Clostridia; order Oscillospirales; family Ruminococcaceae; genus Ruminococcus. The sequence goes on along the minus strand of JAGAQC010000037.1, from coordinate 16,799 downwards.
AGGCGCAATGCTTCAGGGTCACCCTTGTATCCACATTCCCGGCGTTGACATGTCAAGCGGCTCTTTGGGACAGGGAATTTCCGCGGCGGCAGGTATGGCTCTCGCAGGCAAGCTCGATAACAAAGCGTATAAAGTGTACTCTATACTTGGCGACGGCGAAATAGAGGAGGGTCAGGTCTGGGAGGCTGCTATGTTTGCCGCTCATTACAAGCTTGACAATCTCGTTGCAATAGTCGATAACAACGGTCTGCAAATTGACGGAAAGATCACGGAGGTATGTTCTCCCGAGCCTATTACAGATAAATTCGCAGCGTTCGGCTGGCATGTCATTACTATGGACGCTCACGATTTCGACAGTATCGAAGCTGCTTTCGCCGAGGCTGAAACGGTTACGGGAAAGCCTGTCGCAATTGTTCAGAAGTCCACAAAGGGCAAGGGCGTGTCCTTCATGGAAGATCAGGTAGGCTGGCACGGCACAGCTCCCAACAAGGAACAGTACGATCAGGCAATGGCTGAGCTTAACGCGCAGTTAAAGGAATTGGAGGACTAAGGCAATGGCAGACGTTATCAAAAAGGCTACAAGAGAAAGCTACGGCGAGGCGCTGAGAGACCTTGCCGAGGAATATAAGGATCTGGTCGTGCTTGACGCCGACCTTGCTGCGGCTACAAAAACAGGTATTTTCAAGAAAGCCTATCCCGACCGCTTTTTCGACTGCGGAATTGCCGAAGCCAATATGATGGGCGTGGCGGCAGGACTTGCGGCAAGCGGAAAGATACCCTTTGCAAGCACTTTCGCTATGTTTGCAGCAGGCCGAGCTTATGAAATAGTCCGCAATTCTATCGGCTATCCTCATCTTAACGTAAAAATAGGCGCAACTCACGCAGGCATCTCCGTAGGCGAGGACGGAGCGACTCACCAGTGCAACGAGGATATTGCCCTTATGAGGACGATACCCGGCATGACTGTTATAAATCCCTGCGACGATGTTGAGGCTCGTGCGGCTGTAAGAGCTGCTTTGGACTTCAACGGTCCTGTTTATATGCGTTTCGGACGACTTGCCGTTCCGATAATCAACGACGCCGAGACATATAAATTCGAGCTTGGCAAGGGCGTTGTCCTGAAAGACGGAACAGACGTTACCGTTGCCGCTACGGGACTTATGGTAAACGAGGCTCTTGAAGCTGCAAAAACTCTCGAAGCCGAGGGAATTTCCGTAAGGGTCGTAAATATCCATACAATAAAGCCCCTCGACAAGGAGCTTATCTGCAAGTGCGCAAAGGAAACGGGCGTTATTGTTACGGCTGAGGAACACAGCGTTATCGGTGGACTTGGTTCTGCCGTAGCCGAAGCTGTTACGGAGTGCTGCCCCGTTCCCGTAGTGAAGATAGGCGTAAACGATGAATTCGGTCATTCGGGTCCTGCTGTCGATCTTCTGAAAGAATTCGGACTTTCCGCCGATAATATCGTCAAAAAAGTAAGAGAAGCTATTTCTCTTAAGTTTAAAACAGCTAAAGCGGACTAACATCGGGATTCCAAAGGGACGGTGTCCCTTTGGCGGAGTCCAGAGGCAGCGCCTCTGGCAGGGTGTGGGACAGCATCCCACAAAGCGTTAAGCGCTCCGCAAAGGGTGAATTTCAAAACAGTCCATAGGACTGTTTTGAAAGAGGGAACGCCCTGCAAGAGAGGGCGTTCCCTTATTTGTGTAATCTTAATCGGAGGACAGCGCTCATGAAGATCACGAAAATCAAGACTGCCGAAAGCCGTTCCGCAGATATAAAAGGGAATACCGTTCAGGAGCATTGCTTTTATCTGTTCAGAAGTCCCGTGATATTTACAATAGGCGGCATAGACAGGGCGTTTGCCAAAGGCGCGGCGATACTCTACGAGGGCGGCATAAGCAGACGTTTTCGTGGGACGGGCAGCAAGGGTCTGAAATACGACCTTGTGGAGTTCCGACCGTCGTCCACCGCTGAGGAGTATATAAAAGGTCTTGAAATTCCGCTGAATACGCCTGTTGAGATATACGACGACTACGCCATTGCAGAAGCGATAAAAAATCTCGATATGCACTGTCGGACTAACGGCAGGCGCAGGGCGGAGCTTTGCGAGCTTTATCTGCGTATAATCCTCATATCTATGGAGGAGGCTGTATGCGGCGTTGAAAAGGCTGAAAACGATGTGCCGAGGTATCCGCAGCTAAAGGAGATACGGCGTGAAATGTACGACAATCCCGTTGTAAATTTGTCCGTGGATAAGCTGTGCAGGCGGTTGGCTGTGAGCAGAACGTATTTTCACAGGATATACATGGCGGCGTTCGGCGTGACCTTTCGGCAGGACGCTATAAAAAGCCGCTTGTCCTATGCCTGCGAGCTGCTGCTTGAAACGGAGCTTTCAGTGAACGTTATCGCCGAAAAATGCGGCTATGAAAGCGAATCGTATTTTATGAGACAGTTTCGGCAGCATATGGGCTGTACGCCGAGCGAATACCGAAGAAGACGGTAGACAAACTCAAAGAAATAATTTAACAGGGCTTATCGCCCTGTTTTTTGTTGTTTTTGTGAAATTTTCAAAATCCCTTTACATAAAGTAATAATTATGCTATAATTTAAATTAGGTAATATACCATAGAAATAAAGAAACAAAACTAAGGAGAAAAGTTATGACAAAGGGAGACAAAAGGAGAGGCAGAAAAAAATACCGCGTAAGATACGACAGAATAGTAGTGCTTGTTTTGCTTATAATAAGTATTGCTGTAGTTGTAAGCTCGTGCGTTAAGAAGTTTTCGGGGGAGGACGATACGGAAACTTCATCGGACGTTTCGTCGTCGGCAGTTACCGAACCGACAGAATCCGAGACCCCCACAGAACCGCAGGCAACGGCTGAAAGCACAGAAGCTGCCACGGACGAAGCCGACGTTCCCACATCGTCTGTCGAGTACGATAAAACAGCGTCGCAAATGGGCAGTCTTGTGCTTGTGAACAGCGAATACGAATATACTTTCCCCGAGGGCGATATCGACCCCGTTACTATCGTAGGCAACAGAAACGACTTTTATCAGGCTGGCGACTACGTTACAAAGCTCGACAAGGACGTTATAGCTCAGCTCAACGCTCTTATGGAGGCTTATGCCGCTTCAATGAATGCGGAAACTACGGGAATTTTCATTCAGGACGGCTACCGTACCTTTGAGGAACAGGAGGAACGCCACAGAAGCGGCAAATCCAAGACCTTTGACGCAGGACACACGGATTACCATACGGGACGAACCTTTGATGTGTTCCGCTACGACAGTCAGAGCGGCACTGGATATTCATACTTTGAAGCGGACGATTGGTTCAAGGAAAATTCGGGGAATTACGGCTTTATCCTCCGCTATCCTGAGGGCAAGGAGACTGCAACGGGCGAAAATCCGAGAACCTATACATACCGATATGTAGGAGTTCCACACGCTTCGTACATCAATTCTCATCAGCTCTGCCTTGAGGAGTATATTACGGAGGTCAAGGGACATACTAATGAAAACCCTCTTGAGATCTCTGCGAACGGTCATACTTATAACGTTTACTATGTTCCTGCCGAGACTGAGGGAAAAACAGCCGTACCTGTTCCGACCGATAAGGAGTATACCGTGTCGGGCTGCAATGCAGGCGGATTTATCGTTACCGCAGCTCTTAACTGATACACGGGAGAAAAAAGTGAAAAAAACAGCATTTCTTTTAAGTTTTATATTGTGCGCCGCCATGCTGCCCTCGTGCGGAAATGACGACAAGGAGGACGGCTCGGGTCACATGTACGACGTGCCGCTCAACGGCAATCCTCAGAGTCTCGACCCTCAGTTTGCCTGCGACCCGTCGTCGAATACGGTCATAAAGAATCTTTACAGCGGTCTTATGCAGATAGATCAGTCGGGAAACGTTGTATGCTGCAACGCCGAAAGCTTCAAGGTCTCGGAAGACGGCATGGTGTACACCTTTACTTTAAGGGACGACAATTTCTGGTTTTACGATCAGAATGACGACGATGTTATAACCGAGGACGAATATTTTCCCGTTACCGCAAAGGACTACGCGTTCGCTTTGCGGCGTATCCTCGACCCGCAGATGAAGTCCCCCTATCGTGACGATTTTGCTTGCATCATGGGAGCTTACGAGGTCATGAACGGTCTTGAAGCCGCTGATTTTGCGGACATTTACGCTCCCGACGACACCACTCTGCAAATCGTTCTGAATGCGCCGAACGCCGAATTCCTGCGGCTTATGGCGTCTGCGGCGGCGTTCCCGTGCAACGAGGAATTTTTCGATTCGACAAAGGGACGATACGGTCTTGACGACAGGTCGGTCATGTCAAACGGAGCTTTTTTTGTGAGACAGTGGTTTTTCGACCCCTATGGCAGCAATAATATCCTATATATGAAGCGAAACGACGCGAACTGGAGCGAGACCTACGATATTATGCCGTCTTTTCTCAGCTTCACCATTGAGGACAGCGAGGAAGCAGTCCGCGAGGTATTCAAGAAAGAGGAGATAGAGTGCCTGACCTCTTTGAGCAGCAGTCCGTACAATCCCGAAAAGTACCTGATAGAGGGCATACCCGCTACTACGCTGGGCTTAGTGTTCAATCCCGACGATAAGCATTTTTCGTGTATAAATCTCAGGAAAGCTCTTTCCCTTGCGATAGACCGCGACGAGCTTGATGCGGAACTCGGGGACGATCTTCAGGCGGCAGGCGGAATAATCCCACCTGCGCTTACGGTTCACGGCAGAAGCTATCGTGAGCTTGTTTCCGACAAGCCGTTCTGCGCCTACAGCAGCGAGCAGGCAAACGAATGCTATGAAGCGGCTAAAACAGAGCTGCAATCGGCAAACTTCGGACAAGTCAAGATACTTGTAAACGCCGAGACTGCAAATTCCTCGGCTCTGCGCATGGTAACGCAGAAGTGGCAGGACGTTTTGGGGCTGTATATAGGCATCGAGGACGTTTCGGCGGAGGAGTTCCAAAGGCGTATCGAAGCAGGGGACTACAGTATTGCGCTTTATCCGCTGAAAGGGCGGCTTGCAGTCGGCAGCGACATAATACGCGAGCTGGAGAATATTCCGCCGTGTAAGGGCGCGATAAGCGAGAGCAGCATTGCGGAGGCTCTTGTTTCCTGCGATACGGCGGAAAGTCTCGTTGAAAAGTATTCCGAGGCGGAGAAGCTTATAATCCACAGCTATTGCTTTGTGCCTGTATTTTATAAAAATTCTTACCTTATAGCGGACAGGGATAACGAAGATATATTTTACGACCCTTTCACCGAAGCGGTGGATTACCGTTTAGCGCAGAATTATGATTGATCGACCGTTACTTCATGGGGAACATGAAGATCGCGGTATTCCGTGGGGGAGACCTGCTCGGCGGCTTTGAACTGACGGACGAAGTAATTATACGAGGAATATCCGCACTCCTTGGCAATATCGGTAACGGTCATGTCCGAGTGGATAAGCAGCTCCTTTGACTTTGCAAGCCGAAAGCTTATCATTTCTTCGATTATGCTTTTGCCGAAATAGAGCTTGTACATTTTTTGGAGATAACTCTTGCTGAGGTAAAGCTCCGAAGCAATATCGTTAATGTTCCACGGCAGTTCGGGATTTTTCATAAGCCGTCCACGAAGCAGGCAAAGCTTGTCATACTGCGGATTCTCGGCGCTTTCCGAGACTGTGTAGCTGTGTACTCTGTGGACTGCCGCCTTATGAAGCGACGTTCCCGGAGAAGGCTCGGGCGTAAGACGCTGACTGTCAACGCCTACGGTAAAATTGATATTGCAGTTTTCTTCGGCGGAAAAACGCGATCTGCGCACCTCCTCCGAAAGCTGCTTGAAAATTTCCTCGCTTCGGTTGGGGTAAGGCGTTATGACTGCAAAGGAGTAAACAGACCACAGACCGTAAATTTCCTCCGACTTAACACAGCTTCCGATAAGACGCGCAAAGGCGGCGGTTATTCTGCCGCATTTATCGTCGTCGCCCTGATAGTAAGCGTCGTTCAGTCCCGAAAGCTGAATGCGTATGAAATCGGCGTTATCGCTGCGTTTGCGGAAGTCCTCCAACCGCTCGGCAAACGCTTTTTTAACGCCCGACCTGTTGAGAAGTCCCGTAACATCGTCATAAAGTATAGCTCGGCTGGCGTTAGTGACCGTGCTGTCAAGGATAGACTTTATGCGTATTTGTTCAAGCGCAATATTTATGTAGTTTATCCAGTAGAGATATATCCCGTTGAAGCTTATGGGCGATTTTCCGAAAGTCACGGCGGAATAGCCGAAGAAATTCCCGTTGAAATTCAGCGGCGTTATAAAATACGCTGACGGATAAGGTCTTTCCTCGCCGAATACGGGCAGAATGTCCGCAGAGCTGAAACCGACGCAGCCATCGTAATCTCTCTTTACGGACGTTTTCGACAATATCACGTTCATTTCGTCGCCTATATCGAACGTCAGCTTATCGGTATATTTTCCGCTGCGGCACTCCGTATACTTTCGGGTCAGGCAGATATTGAGCCGTTTCAGCTTGTAAATATAGTAGGTGTAGTTATCCAGACGGTCCGCAAATTCCTTGATATCCGATGTGTTTGCAATATCAAACAGCATGTCCCTGTTCAGAATATCGTTTTCGTACTTACGCATCACCCTGTCGGCTCTTGAAGCTTCTTTATGCGGAATATCGCGGCAGCCGCAGCTTTTACCGATGCAGAGATCGCCGCTCTCGTTATGTACCTTTCGGCATATCTTGCCGGTTATCATGCGGTATATCCGTCTGAACGCCTCTGCGCCGAGCTGAAAATTCGGGCGGCGGTAGCTTGTTATTTTCGGCTCGTTCTGCTGTCCCTCTGCGGAGTAGTCGTATCCCGTAACGGCAATATCCTCGGGAACTCTTATTCCGCCTTTTATGAGCGTTTCCGCAAGAACTATAGCGGAATGGTCGTTGCCGCATACAACGGCTTCGGGACGGCTGAGTTCGCCGTTTATTATCTTTTTCGCAAGCTCCACAGCGGCGTCCTGCCAAAAATCGCCGTAAATGCAGGAGCTTTTGTCGTAATAAAGACCGTGCTTTTTCATGGAAATTTTAAAGCCTTTAAGACGTTCCTCCGAAACGAACGCATTTTTCGGTCCTGTAAGGCAGTATATTTTTTTTAGTCCGTGAACGTTGATAAGGTGGTCGGTTATCTGCTCAAAAGCCGAGCAGTCGTCAATGGCGGTAGACTCAAAAACGCTGTGTTCCTCGCTGTCAAGAAGCATAACGGGCTTGCCCGATCTGATAAGCAGGTTCTCCACCGCGGACTTTACGCTTTCGTCATAAAAAGTATTGCGGTCGTAAAGAAAACCGTCAAAACGCTCGGACAGAATAAGCTTGAATATCTCTTTTCCTGTCTGCTTGTGGGGCGTTTGCAGGGAAAAATTATGAAGCGGCGCAAGTATAGCCGTATCGCAGTTGGTTTTGTATGCCTGAGAAATGATACCTTTAAGTATTTCCGCCTGAAAGTCCTCCTGACATTCCGTAATGATAACACCTATTAAAAGACGTTTTTTCACATTTTCACCTACTTTACATCAGACATGTTTCAACAACTTTAGCGAACCAACATCGGGATTCCAAAGGGACGGTGTCCCTTTGGCGGAGTCCAGAGGCAGCGCCTCTGGTGGGGGGCGGGGCGAAGCCCTGCATAGCGTTTAAGCGCTCCGCAAAGGGTGAATTTTCAAACAGTCAGCATGACTGTTTGAAAAGAGGGAACGCCCTGCAAGAGAGGGCGTTCCCTAATAAAGCCCCCACTAAAGTTGTGACAGTGATTTTAAAATCTGTTTATATCTATAGACTATTATATCATATTCTGTCTGAAATTGCAACACAAAAATGCACAGTTTGCATAAAACATAAAATAATCTTCTTATTTGGATATTATATTTCATTGTAAATCCGTTTTCAATTGTGTATAATAATATTATAAATAAAATGTTGATCGTTTAGAAAAATAAACATAAAAATAAAAATATAATTTTTGGAGGGATAATAAGTTATGGAATTTAATCTGAAAAAGCTGACTTCCGCCGTAGCTGCCCTGACTGTCGCAATGACCTCTCTTGCGGCTGTTCCGTCGGCAGATAAGGCTTCAACGGCGAACGCAGCGTCAAACGTTATGCTCGAATACCTCAACAGGGGTATCTCCGCCGTGAACACAGGCAGCGGAATGCTCGTAAGCTGGCGATTTAACGCCAACGATCCCGACGACGCCGTTTTCAAGCTCTATCGTGACAACACTCTCATCTACACAAGCGATAAAGGCAAAGCCACTTCCTACCTCGATAAGGAGGGCAAAAGCACTTCCAAATACAAGGTGGAAACTCTCTCGGGCGGCAAACTCCTCTCGTCGGACGTGTGCAGCCTTACATCGGATAAGTCGTATTTCAATATTCCTCTCGACATTCCCAAGGGCGGCAGCGACTACACCTACAGCGCAGGAGATTGCTCCGTAGGCGACGTTGACGGCGACGGACAGTATGAGATCTTCGTTAAATGGGATCCCTCCAACGCCAAGGATAACTCGCAGTCAGGCTACACAGGCAACGTATACATAGACTGCTACACCCTCGAGGGCAAAAAGCTCTGGCGTATCGACCTCGGAAAGAATATCCGCGCGGGCGCACATTACACGCAGTTCCTCGTTGCGGACTTCGACCTTGACGGCAAGGCGGAAATGACCTGCAAGACCGCAGACGGCACTGTTGACGGCGTTGGAAAGGTCATAGGCGACGCTTCTAAGGATCACCGCAACGGCAGCGGATATATTCTTCAAGGTCCCGAGTTTTACACGCTCTTTGACGGAGCTACGGGAGCGGCTCTCGATACCGTTGATTACGAATATCCCCGAGGCGAAGTCTCGAAAAAAACATGGGGCGATGATTACGGCAACCGTGTAGACAGATTCCTCGGAGCAGTCTGCTACCTTGACGGCGTTCACCCGAGCGCAGTTTCGGTACGCGGCTATTATACGAGAATGACGGCGGTCGCATACGATGTTGTAAATAAAAAGCTCGTGAAACGCTGGGGCTACGACTCGGGCTGGTCACGTTCGGGAGTATCGGGCTACGGAAACGGAAACCATAACTGCATGCCTGCCGATGTGGACGGCGACGGCAAGGAGGAGCTTTTCCTCGGAGCTTCATGCCTTGACGACAACGGAAAAATGTTATGGGCAAATAACAGAGGTCACGGCGATGCGATGCACCTGAGCGACTTCCTCCCCGACCGTCAGGGACTTGAAGCGTGGGTCTGCCACGAGGAAGGTCCTACATACGGCGTTTCGCTTCTCGATGCGAAAACAGGCAAGGAAATTTTCCACTACGACCATACCAAAGACACGGGACGCTGCGCCGCAGGAAATATCTACGCAGGAAATCCCGGCGCGGAGTTCTGGGGAGCGCAGTCGGGTGATGTATATGACGGCAGCGGAAAGTCTACGGGCATTGCTCGTCCCTCAATGAACTTCCTCATCTATTGGGACGGCGACCTTGAACGTGAGCTTCTCGACGGTACGACTATCTCAAAGGTCAATGCGCAGAAAAAAATAGAAAATATATTCAGCGCGGACGGTTGTTCCTCCAACAACAGCACAAAATCAACGCCCTGCCTTTCAGCCGATATTTTCGGAGACTGGCGTGAAGAAGTTATTTTCAGGACAAACGACAGCAAATATATGCGCGTATACTGCACGCCGTACACGACGGACTACCGCATAACTACGCTTATGCACGACGCTCAGTACCGTATGCAGGTATCGGCTCAGAATACCTCGTACAATCAGCCGCCTCACCCAAGCTTCTTCCTCGGCACGGGCTACGATCTCCCTGCAAGACCTACGGACACGGTCAATACATCGGGGGCGGTCGTTACTCCCTCAAAGCTCGGCGCTGAAATAAACACAGAATACATTTATAAGATAAAAAATAAGAAAAGCGGACTTTACCTCGAAGTCGCCGACTCAAAGGCGGAGAACGGCGCAAACGTTCAGCAGGGTACTGACGGAGCTGCGGGCTGGAGATTTGAAAAGTCCTCAGAGGACGGATATTATTACATCTATTCCGAATTAGGCGACGGAAAGACGTTCCTCCTCGATATCGACTACGGCAAGACAGAAAACGGCACGAACATCGGTATATGGGGAAATACAAACAGCGACGCGCAGCTTTTCAAAATGGTTGACAACGGCGACGGCACATACGCTGTCTGCACTAAGGTAACAAATGACGCAAGCGGTCTCGGCGTTCAGGCGGCGTCCACCGAAAGCGGAGCTAACGTTATCGAATGGGAATGCAACGACAGCGACGACCAAAAATGGATACTCGAAATTAAGATCGACCCCCTCAGCGGTTCACTTATTGAAAACCTTTCCGTTAAGGATACGGACAATTATCAGGATTGGACGATCGTTGAAAACCCTGATGTCGGCAGCGTGATTTTCGGAGACAGAGATTTCACTTTTACTCAGTTCCCCGAGGAATTAAAGGGTACGGAAATGATACAGACTGCCTGCGATTCCAAAAATTCCGCGAACGACCTTGCCGAATTTACGGCGGCTAAGGATATTAAGGTTTATGTCGCTCTCGATACCCGTGTCGAGTCCTCTATGGGAGCTGTTCCCGAGTGGATGAACGGCTGGGAAAAGACGGGCGCACAGGCGGCAAGCAGCAACGATGTTGTCTTTGACGTTTACGAGAAGTCCTACAAGGCAGGAGAAACTGTTACATTAGGCACTAACAGTACATCTCAGTACGCAGTAAACTATACCGTTTTCGTCAAGGAGGACGTTACCGAACCTCCCACGACCGAACCCGAAACGACCGTTCCCACTGATCCTGTTGAAGAAGGTCTGCTCGGTGACGCAAACTGTGACGGAAAAGTAACTATAGCCGATTCCACCGCAATTTTACAGGCTCTCGGAAATCCCGACAAATACGGTCTTTCTGAACAGGGCATGTTGAATGCCGACGTTTACAACAGAGGCGACGGCATAACAACAGCGGACTCCTTAGCTATACAGAAATTGGACGCTAAAATTCTTACGGAGCTTCCCGAATCCGTTATGCAGAAGTAATAAAAATCCCGTCAAGGTCGCAAATATGGTCTTGACGGGAGATTTTTTTATTTATTATTTTTGACGATATAAAGCTGTTAGCCTTTAGTCGTTAGCTGTTTTATTCCATTTTGTCACTTTTGTCACTTTTGTCACCCGGGGTAAGATTTGGAAAAAATCATTCATTATTTCGGGAGATTCAGCGAAAATCCCCTGCAAAAAATTAATTTCGTGATAAGAAAAACATTCTTCCGCTGAAAGGGGGAACGTCCATGACAAGGCTGTCGGAAGTCCTTGTATACTGCGTTTTGGCGTCCTTTGTATCGCCGCCGAAGCTGTTCCAGTCGGAGTCGATAAGGAGCGTTTCTTTCCAGTCCGAGCCGATCTTCACCGTATAGTCGAACTGCATCCAATCGGAAAAATTAAACACCGCAAGCACGTCGCCCTTGCCGCTTTTTCGGCGGATAGCGTACATGCACCTGTCGGCGGAATTGCAGTCAGACCACTCGAAATTCAGGGGGTCGCAGTCGTAATGAAGTGCCGAACAGCTCAGATAAAGCCGATTTACAGCTCTCACAAACTCACGGAAAGCGTCGTGACGTGGATATTTCAGCATATCCCAGTCCTGCTGGCGTTTTTCGTCCCATTCACGAAGCTGCCCGAATTCGCTGCCCATAAACGTAAGCATTTTCCCCGGGTGCGCCGCCATGTACAGGTACAGCGCGCGAGCCTGCGGAAATTTTTCATCGTAGCCGCCGTTCATTTTTTGCAGTATGGTCGCTTTTCCGTGAACTACCTCGTCATGGGAGAGGGGCAGTATAAACCGTTCGTTATAAAAATAAACCATTGAAAAAGTAAGCTTGTGGTAGTCGCGGCTGCGGTACATGGGCGAGGTCTGAAAATATTCGAGGGTATCGTGCATCCAGCCGAGGTCCCATTTGTAGTCGAAGCCGAGACCGCCGCTTTCGACCGAAGCCGTCACGTTCGGAAATGCCGAGGAATCCTCCGCCGCAAGAATAGCGGTCGGGTGACGTTTTTTAAGCCCTGTGTTCATATTTTTGAGGAACTCGATTGCAGGCGTGTTCAGCCCTCTGTTTTCGTTTCCCTGCCAATAAATGAGGTTGCGTACAGCGTCAATGCGTATCCCGTCAAAGTGGTAGACCTCCAGCCAGTAATTGGCGGCGGATTGAAGAAAGGAACGCACTTCGCCAAGGGAATGATTGAAATTTCGGCTGCCCCATTCGTTGTAGCCGACGTCGTTGGAGGGGTATTCGTAAAGCTTCGTGCCGTCGTATTCGGTGAGTCCGTAGTGATCGACCGCAAAGTGTACGGGAACGAAGTCGATGATAACGCCTATACCCTTTTGGTGGCACTTGTCCACAAGCTCCATAAGCTGTACGGGAGTTCCGTAGCGTGAAGTCGGCGCAAAAAATCCCGTTATCTGATACCCCCACGATTCATCACAGGGGTGTTCGCCGAGGGGCATAAATTCAATATAATTAAAGCCGTTTTCGATAACGTAGTCGGTCAATTGGTCGGCTATCTCGGCGTAGCTGTACCATTCGCAATCGCCGTTTTCGGGCTTCCTCCATGAACCCAAATGGACTTCGTATATATTCAGCGGCTTGATTCGGCAGTCTGTACGGCATTTCAGCCAATCGGCATCATGAAAATCATACGTCATATCACGTATCACGGAGCATGTCCCCGGTCGAAGTTCGCTGCCGTAGCCGTAGGGGTCGCTGTGATCGATGTATTTGCCTTTTTTATCGTATATGCGGTACTTGTAGCGCATTCCGACCGCTGCGCTCGGGAAATAAAGCTCGTAAAATTTCCCGTCGTATACGGGGAGCATCGGAAGCTCCTCTTTCCAGTCCGTAAAGTCCCCTATAAGCGTCACCTTTGAAGCGTTCGGCGCATAGGTGCGGAACATCGTTCCACTTGCATCGGCATGTGCGCCGAAGTATTCGTAAGCGTCAAAGCAATTTCCCTTGTAAAATTCAGAGTAATTCACTCTTACCACCCTTTTGATTTATTTATATTTATTATAGCATAAAATTTCAGAAATTACAACGGGCGCGGAAGAAAATTTGAACTTCACAAAATTAACGAGCTTGCGAGTGGTAACGTGACACAGGGTGCAGCGACACGCTGCTATAAATCAATATGTCAAAAAAATCAATAGACATTTTTTGTCTTTTTTAAAAAATTACAAGAACGACAAAATCCCCTGCAAGCCTAAGCAAGCAGGGGAGATCAGTATTATAAAAACAGCTATGTAAGGCGATCTCTTAATTCTTTGATAATTGAATCGTTAAATTCTTCTATCTTATCTATCACCTGAGAAAACAAATCGGGGTATTCAGCGTGAAGATCGGATATTTTGCCGCCTATCTGAGCCTGATTGACTACTGTCTGTTTGTTGGTTCGTATATAAGAATCCTGTGATAAATTTAACTTAGGATAATCACGCGTTGTAACAGGTATATCATAATATGGGTCAACACGTCTTTTGTCGGGTATCGTAGAAACAGGAATTACTGCATAATCGCCGTTGATTTCTTTTAAAATAAGTCCCGGACGTGCTTTGTGTTTCATTTTATTCAATTTTCTGTCATAGTATTGCGTGACGATCACTCTGATTTCGGCAGTCATAGATCAGTCTCCTATATCGTCAAATTCATCGTAATACATATCCCAGAGACTGTCATACGGGCGTACTTTTTCGGCGTCTTTTCTGATGTCCTCTATGGATAGTTCTTTATCGCCCCGTTCATCGCTGCGAAGTCCTTTACGGCTGTTTTTCCATGAAATTTCCTTGTGAGACATATTTCTCAACTGCCACGAAGCAATGTCCCCGTATTGAATGAGAACGTTTCGGATAATATATTTATCTTCTTCCGACAAGGGAGCTGTTGAAAGGTCGATACCTTTATCTTTATTAAAATGATTTCTTGTTTCTACAGAAACAGGACCGTGTATCCAGCCTTCCATAGGTTCGTCAAATAAGGTTTCGTTCATAAGCGCGAGCTTTTCACGCTGGCAGAAATATAAAAGCTTATGAAGTTTGAGTTCGTCTATTTTTTCTTTAGCCATTTCTAAATAATAGTCGTAAACGTACTGAGCCACATCTAACACATTTGCCATTTTCATCACTCCTCTCTATATATATTATACAACTATTCAGAAAAAATGTAAATACGTAAATCTTATTTTACATATTTAACTGTAGCGTTTTTCGGCGAATACGCATTATTTTACCTCCTCAATATAGGGCAGGAATGCGCTGTTTTTCAACGGAAAACCATTGATTAACTAAAAAATTAATAAAATGTTTACAGTTGCATAGAGCGACAAAAAATCCCCTGCAAGCCTAAGCGAGCAGGGGAGATTTTTAATTATTTTTTGTTTTGAGCAAGCCACTTGTTCATGTCGGTCTCAGTGCCGCCTGTGGAAATGTAAGCGTAATAAGTAAGTATCAACGATGCGTCAGACGAATCAATAGAACCGTCCTCGTTGATGTCTGCGGCGGCGATAATTCCGCTTACGGAAATATCGTTGTAGTTTTTGAGGTAGTCAAGGCTGAATGTGTACGGACCGTAGGATTCATTTTTCTTGAAAGCGACAGTGTACTTGCCGGGCTTCATGATATTGGCTTCTTTATCGGAAATGCCGCTGTCCTGTTCGCCTTTTACAAAAGTGCCTTTTTTGATAAGGGCATCTTCGCTGTTGTAAATTTCCCAGTCCGTGTTGTCCATATCGCTGTCGAAATTGAGGGTAACTCTGCCTTTCTCGGCAACATCGAATGTGTAGTAGTCGATCGAGTCGTTGAGGGAGAGCTGTCTGTCGTAAACCGTTCCATCGTATTCTACGGGAACAGCCTTTGCTATCGTGTTGTTGTCCTCGTTTTCAACCGTTAAATCGGAAGAAGTAAATTTGACCTGCATATCATAAGAACGTGCGTTAAGCTGCATTGACAAGTGTATATAGTAGTCTCCGGCTGTAAGGTAATATGTAGATATGTTAGTGTCACTACCCAGTTCTTTCTTTGGGGTAAGTGCGGTAGCTTCGTCATTTCCGCTGACAAGTTCAAATTCTGCATCGTCACATGGTTCAATTCCAAATGTAATAGTAACTTTTCCCGAAGAAGGAACCGTAAATTTGTACCAATCATTATCGCTGTATCCTAATGAGCCTGATACTGTTTCGCCAAGAGTAATGTCAATAGGGTCAAGCACAGTGTTGCCGTTTGGGTCGTTATCATCGGCGGAAGCTGAAAAAACGGGCATTGCCGTAACGAGCAGAGCTGATGTCAGCGCGCCTGTAAGAATTTTTTTGATTTTCATAAGTGAAACCGTCCTTTCAATATAAACGTTTTGCGTTTTATTTACTCAGACATTATAACACGTTTTTCTCAAATTGTCAACAGTATTCTAACAAAAAATACGAAAATAGTAATACAATAGTGTGGTAAACTATCCTTATAGGGAGGGTACGATTATGGTTGAATTTGGAAAAACACTCAAAGAACTCAGGCAAAAAGCCGGAATAACGCAGCAGCAGTTAGCGGAAAGACTATGGCTGTCAAAAGCAACAGTGAGCTACTACGAACAATCATTACGCTATCCCTCGCCTGAAATCCTGCTGAAACTTGCGAAAATATTTCATGTTTCCACCGATTATCTGTTAGGAAACGAAGAAAAGAAGCAGACCATAGATGTTACCGACCTTAAAGAAGAAGATATACAGCTTTTAGAGCATACAATTGAAGTATTAAGAAAAAAGAACCTTAACCAAAAATAATGCGGTTAAGGTTTTTTTGTACTCCGTTCAGTTGTTGGTTTTGTCACTTTTGTCACCCGGGGTAAGACTTGAAAAAAGCATTCATTAAAGCTGTTAGCTATCAGCCTTTAGCCGTTAGCTTATAAAACAACGTAATACAGGCAAACAAACGACAATCAGAAAAAATGACGAAATGTGTCAAGCACCCAAATAATTCAACTTAATGTGAGGTTACTATAAAAGGAGCAGGCGAGAACACCTGCTCCATTAATTTGATCAAATAAAATTATTGCCATTGTTAATTGTGTTAAAGTGTCGGCTGTATCTTTTAGGAATGTTGATACCGACAAGATAGCCGATAGAATGGAGAAAATGTGAAATAATGCTGAATCCGTCCTTGTAAAAGGCTTCAATGCGTTTATCCTTGAAAGGAATATTCTTATAATCAGGCGGACAAATAAAAGTCCAGTCAGCGCCGCTTTTGTCAAAGACGATCCTGAAAAACTTGTCAATATCTGTATCTTTATATCCTGCTTTCATCAGCAGTATGTGATGCTCCACAGCCTCGTCAATTTGGCTGATAACGGCTGTATTTTCGTCAAAGGATATTACGGCAAGCATAGGTTCGTCCGCTGTTACAGCCTTGTTTACGTCCTCCTCAGAGGGATATTTTATTATTTTCATCACTGCTCCTCCTAATATCGCCCTGCTGACAGTTCAAAAGCTCTTTTCTTTTTATTATCATGCTCTCAAATCCTTGATTAAATTATACCACTGAAACCACATACTGTCAAGTAAACGCTGATAGAGGTATGCGTAAAATTTTAGCAGGCAGATGAAATTTGTAGGGGACGGCGCCCTCGACGTCCCGAAATCGGTGACCAAGATTGTTTTGAAAGCGGGACGTCGAGGGCGCCGT